>NZ_JBAKGW010000004.1:0-463545 GCF_049065515.1 Serratia sp. SA088 | reverse complement strand
ACTGGTAATGCGCAAGTCGCAGAGCGCGATATTGCCGGTATCGAAAGATACAACGTAAAAGAATCGGTGGAGCGGTAGTTCAGTTGGTTAGAATACCTGCCTGTCACGCAGGGGGTCGCGGGTTCGAGCCCCGTCCGTTCCGCCACTTAATTGATAAGCCCTGGGTTTCGACTCAGGGCTTTTTCATATCTGCATTTTGCGCTTTTCAGACTGGAATTGTTCCTCTTTACCGCCTCGCCTTTCTCCATATTATTGCCTTCAGATCAAAAGTCTTATGCCGAACCAGGCGTTTTTGATCAATAAAAAAGTTGCCATAATCTTCCTCATACCACATCTACCTGTTAATGAGAGAAAACATTATGAGCATCCCTGCATTTGGTTTAGGTACTTTCCGCCTTCAGGATCAGGTTGTTATCGATTCTGTCAGCACTGCACTTGAACTGGGCTATCGCACTATCGACACCGCGCAGATCTATGAAAACGAAGCGGCTGTTGGCCAGGCTATCGCTGCCAGCGGCGTGAAACGTGAAGACCTGTTCATCACCACCAAGATTTGGATCGCGAATCTGGCGAAAGGCACACTGATCCCAAGCCTGCAAGAAAGCTTGAAAAAACTGCAAACCTCCTACGTTGATCTGACGCTGATCCACTGGCCGTCACCCAACGACGAAGTGCCAGTTGCCGAATTTATGGCTGAGTTGCTGGAAGCGAAAAAGCTGGGGCTGACTCGCCAAATTGGCGTATCTAACTTCACTATCGACTTGATGCAGCAAGCGATTGACGCGATTGGCGCCGATGAAATCGCCACCAACCAAATCGAGCTGTCACCGTTCTTGCAGAACCGCAAGGTGGTAGAATTCGCGCAGCAGCACGGCATCGCCATCACCTCTTACATGACGTTGGCCTATGGCAAAGCGCTGCAGGATGAAACGATTAAAAGCATCGCCGCTCGTCACAATGCAACTCCAGCACAGGTTGTCCTGGCTTGGGCATTGAAGCTGGGGTATGCAGTTATTCCTTCCTCGACCAAGCGAGAAAACCTGGCGAGCAACCTGTTGGCGCAGCAACTGACGCTGACCGACGAAGATATGGCGCAGATCGCCGCACTGGAGTGCAACGGCCGTCTGGTTAGCCCGGAAGGCCTGGCGCCAAACTGGGATTAATCTTTCCTCGCAGTGGTCAGCATAAGGCGTCCATCAGGGCGCCTTTTTTATCGTTTCAGGTATTCACTCACAAAATCAATAAAGCTGCGCAGACGGTTGCTAACGGCGCTGTCGCTGTAATAAACCGCGTTGATCGGCATGGCGACCGGCAGTGTCGCTTCCACCAGAATCGGAACCAAATCTCCACGTTTGATATCTTCGTCGCTCATAAAGTCCGACAGGCAGGCGATACCGTTGCCATGCAGACAGAGATGGCGCTGGGTTTCTCCACTATTAGTGGTCAAGCCGGGGGTGATTTCCAACTGGCTGCCATCTGAACAAGCCAGTG
This sequence comes from Serratia sp. SA088, assembly GCF_049065515.1. Classification (NCBI taxonomy): domain Bacteria; kingdom Pseudomonadati; phylum Pseudomonadota; class Gammaproteobacteria; order Enterobacterales; family Yersiniaceae; genus Serratia; species Serratia sp. SA088. The sequence continues at coordinate 462,054 of NZ_JBAKGW010000004.1, read as the reverse complement.
GCCAGCGGTTCAAACTGGGCAGGTCGTTGAAGCCGATGCAGCAGTGATGTGCAAGATCTTCTACCGTTAGCGGCGTGCCGTGCTGCGCCAGATAGGCGGGGGAGGCGAGCACATGCCGGTAGCTGGTCATCAGTTTGCGCGCTTTCAGCGTGGAATCGGTCAGCTCTCCTACGCGGATCGCAATATCCACTTTTCGCTCGATCAAATTGATAAAGTTTTCCGAAGACACCAGCGATAACGACATTTCAGGATAACGTTCGCGGAACTCCGCCACTAAAGGCGTCAGCATGTGCAGCACCACCGGCGTTGCCGCGTCGACGCGCAGCAGGCCTTGCGGGCGTTGACGGCTTTCCATCAGCGCATTTTCTGCCGCGGCCATATCGTTCAGTACCTTCTGCACCTGGCGAAAGTAATTCTCTCCTTCCTGAGTCAGGCTGATTTGGCGCGTGGTGCGGTTGAGCAGCGTAACGCCCAGTTTGCTTTCCAGTTTTTTCACCGTTCGGCTAACCACGGAATTCGCTTGTTCCAGGCGTTCAGCCGCCCGGCTGAAACTGCCGCTTTCCACGACGGTGACAAAGGTGATCAGCTCGTCTGAGTTTGCTTTCATTTTTGCTCCAATGGCAAAGTTAATTTGAAATTTTGAGCATTTTTATCATTTAAGCATAGGCCGATAATAGCCGTCATCAACTTGAATGCTATTTCGGAGTAAAAAATGCCACTCGCATTACTTGCCTTAACCATCAGCGCTTTTGCTATCGGCACGACCGAGTTCGTGATTGTCGGGTTGATTCCGACTATCGCGGAGCAGTTGGGAGTGACTGTACCGTCCGCTGGGTTGCTGGTGACTATCTATGCCCTCGGCGTAGCCATTGGCGCGCCGGTGCTGACGGCCCTGACCAGCCGTATACCGCGCAAACTGCTGCTGGTTGGCCTGATGGTGCTGTTCACTCTCGGCAACCTGCTAGCCTGGCAGTCACCCAGTTATGAATCGCTGGTAGTGGCTCGGTTGTTGACCGGCCTGGCGCACGGCGTGTTCTTCTCTATCGGTTCCACTATCGCCACTAGCCTGGTGGCGAAAGAGAAGGCGGCCTCCGCCATCGCCATCATGTTTGGTGGCCTGACGGTGGCGCTGGTGACCGGCGTACCGCTGGGGACGTTCATCGGCCAGCAGTTTGGCTGGCGTGAGACCTTCCTGGCCGTTTCTCTGATTGGCGCTGTCGCCACGCTGGCCAGCATTATTTTGGTGCCGAGCAATATCAAGAACCAGGGCAGCGCCGGCGTGCGGGAACAGCTGAAAGTGCTGACTCATCCTCGTCTGCTGCTGATTTACGCGATTACCGCATTGGGATACGGCGGGGTCTTCACGACTTTCACCTTCCTTGCGCCGATGATGCAGGAATTGGCCGGCTTCTCTGCTCCGACCGTGAGCTGGATACTGTTGGCTTATGGCGTCGCGGTGGCGGTGGGTAACATCTGGGGAGGCAAGCTGGCCGATCGTCATGGGGCCGTGCGTGCGTTGAGCTTTATCTTTGCCGCGCTGGCCGTTTTGCTGCTGCTGTTCCAGTTTACCGCCAGTCACAGTATTGCCGCTTTGCTGACGGTGATTGTGATGGGTGTGTTCGCTTTCGGCAACGTGCCGGGGCTGCAGGTGTATGTGGTGCAGAAAGCCGCGCAATACACGCCAAATGCGGTGGATGTGGCGTCCGGTCTCAACATCGCGGCGTTCAACATCGGCATTGCGCTCGGCTCGGTGATAGGCGGCCAGACTGTTGCCTCACTGGGGCTGGCGCAGACCCCCTGGATTGGCGCGCTGATCGTGGTGGTTGCATTGTTGCTGGTTAGCCTCAGTGGCCGCCTGGATAAAAAGTCTCAGCTGCAAACGGCTTAATTCGTAAAACCCTTGCTGCCTGGCCCGCGTTTTGCGGGCCTTTTCGCATTTTTCACCTATTACCCCTCACCTTTACACAGCTATACCGTCAGAAGATTGAAATCGCTGCAGGCGGCCCCTATAACTGAAAAGGTGATGCCCGCAAAAGCCATGCCCTCTATGCAGGGTAGGCGTATAATCAATTCATCGTTGGCGAGTGTTCATCGCCAGTTTTCATGTTAATGGGTAATAGGCGAATCGCGTGCCGAAACGAACTTATGCAATGAGGTATGTTGCAGGTCAGCCAGTTGAGCGAATCTTTCCTGGCGCCGTTAACCAGCCGTTGCCGCCAGGGGCGGCGCTGCCGACGACCGGCGCCTTGCGCGTTATGGTGTGGAATATTTTCAAACAGCAGCGAGCCGACTGGCTTTCGGTGCTGAAAAACCATGGCAAAGACGCGCAGCTGGTATTGTTGCAAGAGGCGCAAACCACGCCAGAGTTGGTGAGCTACGCTACCGCCAACTATCTGGCGGCCGATCAGGTGCCGGCCTTTGTGCTACCGCAGCACCCTTCCGGCGTGATGACGCTGGCGGCCGCTCATCCTGTTTACTGTTGCCCGCTGCGCGAGCGAGAGCCGCTGCTGCGGCTGTCCAAGTCGGCCCTGATCACCGTTTATCCGCTGTACAACGGCGAGCTGTTGATGGTGGTGAACATCCATGCGGTGAACTTTAGCCTGGGCGTCGACGTCTACAGCAAGCAGTTGGGGCCGATAGGCGAACAGATCGCCAGTCACCGGGGGCCGGTGATTATGGCGGGGGATTTCAACGCCTGGAGCCGCAAGCGCATCAATGCGCTGTATGACTTTGCCGGAGAGATGGCGCTGCGCGAGGTGAGTTTCACCGACGACCATCGCCGCAAGGCCTTCGGGCGTCCACTGGATTTCGTATTTTACCGCAATCTGGGGGTGGTGGAGGCGTCGGTGCTGGTGACCAGCGCGTCGGATCACAACCCGCTGTTGGTGGAGTTTCATCCGGAGAAAGACTCACCGGTATGGTGAATCGCAGCTAATAAAAAAGCACCCCGAAGGGTGCTTTTTTTGTGCCGAACATTTAAGTATCCGGCGTTAACTTGTTGCCGACAAACAGGGTCAGCTTCAGACCTGGCTGCAGGTTGCCTTTGGCGAGCGTTGAATTCCAACGCATCACGTCGTTAATATCGACGCCGTGACGACGTGCGATACTGGCGAGCGAATCACCTTTACGAACCTGGTAGGTGATACTGCTGTTACTGCCAGTATTGCTGGCCACTTGCAGGGTTTGCCCAACTTTTATGGCGCTCTTGGCGCGTAAGTTGTTCCAACTCTGCAAATCGCTGGTCTTAACGTTCAGCCGCTTGGCAATGCCCGATAAGGTGTCGCCGGAGCGCACTTTATACGAACTGCCACCGGTCAAACCGCTGTTCTTCGCCAACTGCGTCGTTGGCTGAGTCACGGCGATCTGGCCATCGGCCAGCGAGTCTTTCAGTTGCTCGGCATGTCCTTTGGGAACCATGATGTAATGGGGCCCGTTGGGTGCCGTAACACCTTTTTTGTAGCCTGGGTTATACGCTTTCATCTTGGTGACTGAAAGCCCTGCCATCTCAGCCGCCTGAGTCAGCTGGATCTGCTGTCCGACATCGATACGCGCAAGCGCACGGGTTTCATCCGTTTTCGGGAGTTTAACGCCGTACTTCTTGCTGTTCTTGATGATGTCGCTCAGCGCCAGCATTTTCGGGACATAGATTGACGTTTCACGCGGAAGCGACAATGCCCAGAAATTGGTTGGCTTACCCTGGCGTTTGTTTGCCTTCACCGCTTGCATCACGCGGCCTTCACCACTGTTATAGGCGGCTACGGTCAGTAACCAGTCGCCGTTAAACATGCGGTTCAAGCGCTGCATCATGTTAAGCGCAGCGGTTGTCGAGGCGACGACATCGCGTCGGCCGTCATACCACTGATTGTTTTTCAAACCATAATTGCGACCCGTTTGCGGCACGATTTGCCATAGCCCTGCGGCGTTGGCACTTGACGTGGCGTGTGGGTCAAAAGCGCTCTCCACTATGGGTAGCAGTACCAGTTCCATCGGCATATTACGTTTCTTAATCTGCCCGACTATCCAGTACATGTACGGCTCTGCCCGTAATGTTACATCGTGGAGATAGCTCTTACTTTTTAAGTACTTTCTTTTCTGATCACGGATCCGGGAATTTTCCGGAACCTCCATCTTCAGCTCGTCGCTAATGAAGTTCCACAGGTCCTGTTGCGCGGCGGGACTGTTGTTATCCAACCACCGCGCCGAGCTCGCTCGGCCATTTGCTGTGTACTCTCCTGCTTCACCATCTTGACCAGCCGAAGACAAACTCTGTGCATGCTGTTCTGGCGCCGGTGCGTCCTGCCTGGACGACTGGCAACCCACTAGCAAGACTGAGGCGAGAAATATCGCTTTAGCCTTCATGTGTGTGTCAATGTAGTTGCTTAAAAGACGAGCAATAATACTTTGCTTCGCCAAATAACACAACTAAAAGCTTAGAAGTTATCTTTCCGCAGGCGTAATTCGGAAAAAACTGAATGAAGGCTTTTCGGTGGTGAATTAAAGCCTAATTTCTTTTGTAAATCAGTATCATGGCAACGTAAAAACAGGTTAATTTTGCGCTCTAATTGCAATGTAGTCGGCACGCTGGCTTGGCCTTTTGCCCTTAACGCTTCAACATGTTGTTGATATGTTTCAATCTCTCGATCTTCCGGCAAAATAGCCCGCGCAAACTTAAGATTTGAAAGAGTATATTCATGCGCGCAGCAAATTAAGGTGTTATCGGGAAGTTGCGCGAGTTGTTGAAATGAGTCGTACATTTGTTTGGCGGTGCCTTCAAACAGCCTGCCGCAGCCGGCGGAGAAAATGGTGTCGCCGCAGAACAGATAAGGGGCACTATAGAATGCCACATGGCCCAGCGTATGGCCGGGAACGGCGATAGTCCTGTATTGGCGGCCATCGATATCAAAGGTGTCGCCGTCATGGACGATGTGGTTGGCGCCTTTGTCCGCGGTTTCCTGCGGCCCATAGACGGCCAGGCCGGGGTACTGCGCGACAATCTGCGCCACGCCGCCGACGTGATCGTGATGATGGTGAGTCAGCAGGATCGCCGCCGGCGCCAGCTGCAGGCGCTGCAACGCTTCAAGTACCGGCTGCGCTTCACCCGGATCGACGATAATGCAGCGCCCCTGTCGGTCATCCAATAACCAAATGTAATTGTCCTGGAAGGCGGGAATGCTGATAAGATTCATGGTGTACCTCTCGTTGGCAACGGCTTGAAAGAAGATAATAAATCATGAAACCAGCCCATACTCTACAAAAGCTCACCGGCCCGCAGTCCTGGGCTGAGCTGCCGTGGGGGGAGTACTATCGTGAAGCGCTCGAGCGGCAGTTGCAACCCTGGTGGCCCAAGCTGTTCGGTTTCCATCTGCTGAAGATGGGCATGCTCAGCGCCGAGCTGGCCACGGATAAATGTGCAATCTCCCATCAGGTTAACGTAGGGCTGGAGGGGGAAGGGCTGCAGGTGGTCGCCGATGCTTATCAACTGCCGTTTGCCGCCAAGTCGGTAGATGCCTGCCTGTTGGCGCATACGCTGTCCTATGCGGACGATCCGCACCGCATGCTGCGTGAGGTGGACAGGGTGTTGATCGACGACGGCTGGTTGGTCATCAGCAGTTTCAATCCGTTCAGCCTGCTGGGGTTGGGCAAGCTGGCGCCCGGGTTGCGTCGTCGCCAGCCCTATGTCAGCCGCATGTTTACCCAGATGCGGCTGCTGGATTGGCTCAGTCTGCTGAATTACGAGGTGTTGCACCAGGCGCGTTTTCACGTACTGCCGTGGCACCGCAAGGGCGGCAAATTTTTATGCACCCATTTGCCGGCGCTGGGCTGCATGAGCGTGATTGTGGCGCGTAAGCGCACCTTGCCGCTGACGCCCACGCCGATGAAACTGGGGGCGAGAAAGCCGTCTCTCAGCCGCGCGGTGGGCGCGACCAAGAGCTATCGCAAGCTGCCTTAGGCTTCCGGTTGGTAACCGACGTCTTCCTGCGTCGGTTTACCGGCCGCTTCGCGCGCCAGCACGTCACAACGTTCGTTCTCCGGATGGCCGGCGTGGCCCTTGACCCATTCCCACTTCACCTCGTGGCGCTGAATGGCCTGATCCAGCCGCTGCCACAGATCGACATTTTTGACCGGTTTTTTGTCGGCGGTTTTCCAACCGCGTTTCTTCCAGTTATGGATCCAGCTGGTGATGCCCTGGCGCACGTACTGGCTGTCGGTGCTGAGCGTCACGGCGCAGGGCACGGTCAGCGCTTCCAGCGCCACGATCGCCGCCATCATTTCCATGCGGTTATTGGTGGTCAGACGGAATCCTTCGCTGAAGGTTTTTTCCGTCTGCTTATAGCGCAGTATCGCGCCGTAGCCACCGGGGCCGGGGTTGCCAAGGCAGGAGCCGTCGGTGAAAATTTCTACCTGTTTGAGCATCTCTGGTAGACTCTTCCTATCAGTTTTATAAAAGCCAAGTCTGACATAAACGAGCGCTGTGAGCACTGCAATATGATCTCTACAACCACCAGACAGATTGTCCTCGATACCGAAACCACCGGTATGAACAAGCTTGGGGTGCACTACGAAGGGCACCGCATCATCGAAATCGGTGCGGTGGAGGTGATTAACCGCCGCCTGACCGGGCGCAACTTCCACGTATACATCAAGCCGGATCGGCTGGTGGATCCGGAAGCCTACGGCGTACACGGCATCAGCGACGACTTCCTGGCCGACAAGCCGACCTTCGATCAGGTTGCCGAGGAATTCCTCGACTTTATCCGCGGCGGCGAGCTGGTGATCCATAACGCGGCGTTCGATATCGGCTTTATGGATCACGAATTCCGCATGTTGCAGCAGGGCATCCCGAAGACCGAGACCTTCTGCACCATCACCGACAGCCTGTTGATGGCGCGTCGCCTGTTCCCGGGCAAGCGCAACAACCTCGATGCCTTGTGCAGCCGTTATGAGATAGACAACAGCAAGCGTACGCTGCACGGCGCATTGCTCGATGCCGAGATCCTGGCGGAAGTTTATCTGGCGATGACCGGCGGTCAGACCTCGATAGCGTTCCAGATGGAGGGGGATACCCAGCAAAATGACGCCGCGCAAGAAATACAACGCATTGTCCGCCCGGCGACGGCGATGAAAGTGGTCTACGCCAGCGACGAAGAAGTGAAGGCGCATGAGGCGCGTCTGGATCTGGTGGCGAAGAAGGGCGGTAGCTGCCTGTGGCGCGGGGCGCCGGCGGAATAACGGCGTTTTTGCGTGAAAAAACCTCACTGGATGAATCTTCGTTGAAAAACTGTGCAAACGGTTCATTTGCGGAGAAAAAGGCGTTGACGGAACCGAGAGGCGTCCGTAATATGCGCCTCGTTCCCCCGCAAGAGGGAATGGCGCGGAGCGGTAGTTCAGTTGGTTAGAATACCTGCCTGTCACGCAGGGGGTCGCGGGTTCGAGCCCCGTCCGTTCCGCCACTATTCAGAAGCCCTGAGTTAGCGATAACTCAGGGCTTCGTCGTTTCCGTTCTCTGAAAAACGGCGCGGCCCAATGAACGGGGCCGGCAGACCGGCCCCTTATCCTCAGAATAACACCGAATAGTTCAAGCCGAAGGTGCGTCCGCGGCCTTTATAGCTGTACAGCTCAGGCGATCCGTAGGTCGGGCTGTACAGGATCGGCGCGCGTTGGCCCCAAACGGTGGTGTATTCCTTGTCCAGCAAGTTTTCCACGCTGAAGCTGATTTTCCCTACCGGCAGGGTATAGCTGCCGAGGAAATCGAGGGTGTTGTAGCCATCGATTTTGCGGCCCTGGGTGGAATTGGCCTTGGTGTAATCGCCATCGTCCGACACGTCGAAGGTTTGCTGCGACTGTAAACGCAGATTCCAGTCGCCCGGCGCCCAGCCGACATAAGCGGTGACTTTCGATGGGCTGGCGGTATCGACTACCAGCTTCTTCCATTCGCCGTTGACCTTGGTTTCGGATCGGATAACGTTGAAGTTGGTGCCGGCGCTCCAGTCGCTGTCTTCAAAGAAGTAGTCCACCGCCCCTTCCAGCCCATAGATGCGGCGCTTATCCGCATTGACGTTAATGGTCATGTCGGTTTTGTTGATGGCGATGCTCTTGTCGGACAGCGAGTAGTAGGCGGCGATTTGCGTGCGCAGATTATCGCCGGTATAGCGCCAGCCCAGCTCGTAGGCATTGACCTTGATGCCTTCCAGCTTGGAATCGCCGACGTTAACGCTCTTCAGCAACTGGTAATGTCCGCCGTTCAACGCGTAGGTGCCGTTACCGTAATATTTGCCCGGATCCGGGATCTCAAAGCCCTGAGAGAAGTTGAACCAGGTTTGCTGGCGCTCGGTCAGATGTGCCAGCAGGCCGGCATTGAACAGCGCGTTGTTGTAGTCGGTTTTCCCGCCCGGTATAGCGTCGGCGGACGTCGCGGCGCCGGTGGCGATTGCCTGCTGCTGGTTATAACCGACGAAGTCATCAATCTTGTTTTCGGTGTACTGATAACGCACGCCGCCGCTCAGGGTGAAGATCGGGTTGATGTCGTAGCTGGCCTGCAGGAACGACGCCAGGTTGCTGGTGGTATAGCTCGGGTAGCGGCCGGTGCTGTAAGCGTTCTCCAGCGTCATGCCGCCCGACTGCTGAGCCTTAGCCAGGTTGAAGAACTGCTGGTTGGCGTTGAAGCTTTCATGCTCGGCGTCAATGCCGTAAGTCAGCGTCAGTGCATCGACAGGTTTGCTGTTTAACGTCAGCTTGCCACCGTAGAAATCGGTTTTTTGCTGCGAAGCGCCAATGCTGCTGACGTAATAGTTCGGTGCTTTGCCCGCGAGCGTCGGGAACGGGTAGAAGGTCAACGTTTCGTCGCGGTAGTAGACCTGCGCCACCAGATCCTGGCCGAGGAAATCTGTGTTGGAATATTGCAGGTTGATCAGGTGGCGCTCGGTGCCGGGGATGCGGTCGGAATTTAAGTTACCGCTGTTATATGCCTTGGCGTTGCCGGTCACCGCCGCAAAGTTCTCTCCCAGGAACAGGCCGTGATCGCCGTCGGATTGGCTTTTGTAGTATTGGGTGGTCAGCTGCAGCTGTTGATGATCGTCGATGTTGAGGGTGCCGGTGCCCATCACGTCGAGGCGATCGGAATACTGCAGGCCGGTTTGGGTATTGTCGATCAATACCTCATTGCCTTTGCCGTCATACCAGCCGCCATAGCGCTGGTAAGAAACGGACAGGCGCCCAGAGGCGTTGTCGTTGCCGCCGCTGACCGCCGCCGCCACGTTCTCGTCGTGATCGTTATGGCCGCCAAAGCCGGTTTTACCGCCGACCTGCAACTCGACCTGCTGTTCCTGTTGTCCTTTTTTGGTGACGATATTGATCAGGCCGCCGGTGCTGCCGCCGCCGTACAGCGAGGTCGCGCCGGAAATCACCTCGATATGATCGATATTGAACGGATCGATCGAATCCAACTGGCGGCTGTCGCTGCGCGATGAGTTCAGGCGCACGCCGTCAATCATCACCATCATCGAGCGGCCGCGCATATTCATGCCATAGTTGGTGCGGCCCTGGCCGCTGACGTCCATGCCGGGGATCAGCTGCGCCAACATGTCCTTGATCTCTTTGCCGCCCTGAACCTGCTGTTCGATCTCCTGGCTTTCGATCACCCAGGTGGTTTGCGCCATTTCCGCCGTGCTGCGGTGTGAACGGCTGGCGGAGACCACCATCTGCTCTTCGGCGCCGGCTTTCTGATCTTCTGCCCAAGCCGTCGGCGCAAGCATCGCCAGCAGACAAGGATTCAAAACCCAAAGGTGTTTGCGTTTCATCGTTATTTATTTCCCAGGTGATATTGTTATTGCGTTATTTTTGAGAATGATTCTTTTATCAATAACGTTTCTTGTTATCAATAAAATCATGATATGATTTTTTGCGATACATTAACGTAATTAATTAGTTTTATTAACATTTTACCCGCTGCGCGATCGAGCAACCCACGCCGTCAACACGGCAGCCGATCGGCCATACGTTCAAGCGACAGCCGTTGCCGGAGAAACGAGAACATGTCCGCCAGCTACAGAATTTTTGATATCACCTTGAAAAGCAAAACGCTGATTTCACCTTCGCTGGTGCGCTGCGTGTTTGAAGGTGCGGATATTCATCGGATGAAGTTGGAAGCGCCGGATCAGCGCATCAAACTGCTGTTCCCGGCGGCGGACGGCCAGATCCCGCAGTTGGCCAATAGCCCGGACTGGTATGGCGATTACATGGCGATCCCCAAAGAGCGGCGCCCGGTGATGCGCACTTATACGCTGCGTGCGCTGCGCCGTGAGCAGAATCAGATGGACGTCGAGTTCGTGCTGCATGGCGTGAACGGCCCGGCCTCCGCCTGGGCGACTCATGCCGAGCCGGGTGATGCCATTCAGACCGTCGCCCCCAACGCTGACTTCGACGGCGACAGCGGCGGCTACGAATGGGCGCCGCCGGCGCAGTTGCAGCAGGCGCTGTTGATCGCCGATGAAACGGCCGTGCCGGCGGCGATGGGCATTCTGGAGCAATTGGCGCAGCAGACCAATCCGCCGCGCGTGCAGGCATTCTTCGAAGTGCCGCAGGCGGGGGATTGCCTGGATTTGACCCGCTTCCCGTTCGCCGAGGTTTACTGGCTGTCGCGCGATGTGGGCCGCCAGTTGGCGCATGGCACGTTGTTGGCGGAAGCGGTGCGCCAGCGGGTGGATATTCCCGCTTCGGCGTGCGCGCAAGCGCAGTCTTTGGCGGAAAGCAGCCTGAGCGATGAGGTGTTGTGGGAGCGGGCGGCGGGCGGCAACGCTTTCTATGCCTGGGTGGCGGCCGAGTCTTCGGCGGTGAAAACCCTGCGCCGTTATCTGATCGGCGAACGCGATCTGGACCGCGCTACCGTTAACTTTATGGCCTACTGGTGCTGAATGCGCCGCCCTTTTCCGGCGACGCTGCTGAAGAGGGGCTGGCCGCGGTTATTTCCCATCAACGAATAATCGCTTGCCAGCGGGTAGTTCGGCCGTGCTATGTTCCGCTGAAACAAAGGTTACAGCGAGAACAATAATGCAACGGTTCGACGAACGTCTGCGCCGCGACTACCCACAGCTGACGCCGCAGGAGCAGCGGGTGGCCGACTTCATCTTCGATCACTATGACGATTTGATCGGCTACAACAGCGCCGAGCTGGCGCGCCTGAGCGGCGTTTCCAAAGCCACGGTCAGCCGCTTGTTCAAACGGCTGGGCTACCCCAACTACCGCGCCATGCGCGATGAGCTGCGCACCCTGCGCCAGAGTGGCATGCCGCTGACCGATAGCCGCGATGCGGTGCAGGGCGATACGCTGCTGGCGCGGCACTATAAGCAGGAAATGGCCAATCTCACCCGTTGGGTAAAGCAGATCGATGCCGAACAGTTCAGTGCGACCATCGCCGCGCTGGCGCGGGCGCGCGGCGTGATGCTGTTGGGGCTGCGCAACAGCTATCCGGTGGCGATGCACCTGCGTCAGCAACTGATGCAGGTGCGTGAACAGGTGCTGCTGGCGCCGCAGCCGGGGCAGACGCTGGCGGAAGATCTGGCGGGGCTGACACCGCAGGACATGGCGGTGGTGGTGGCGTTCCGCCGCCGGCCGCGCCAGATAAAGGCGGTGTTGACGCTGTTGCAAAGCCGCGGGGTACCGACGCTGCTGATCTGCGAACCGCAGGCGCAGGCGCTGTTTTCGTTGGCCAGCTGGCACTTGACCGTGCCGCTCGACAGCGTGTCGGCCTTCGACAGCTATGCCGCCGCCATGAGCCTGGCCAGTTTGCTCAGCAATGCGTTGCTGCATGAGAGGCTGGCGCAGGGGCGACAGCGCATTCATCACGTCGCTGAACTGTTCCAGACGCTGGACGAACTGGAGCTGCGTTAAGCACGGCAGATCATATTCCTTCCCCCTCCGCCGTTTAAGGCGGATCGGTCACCTCATTGTGTTACTTTGGTTTCATTAATTGATCATAAGAATCTTTTGTTTCAACTGAATCCCTATCGGGAGTAGGCTGTTGGGCAGCAAACAAACGTCATGTCGACGCTGAAGGCATAACTCAATAACTTACTAAGCTGACAGGGAATGAACATGTTGGATATCTCGCAATTCGATCAGATTAACCCGCCGGCGCGCCTGCTGATGGGGCCGGGGCCGATCAACGCCGATCCGCGCGTGCTGCGCGCCATGTCGAGCCAGCTGATCGGCCAGTACGATCCGGCGATGACCGGTTACATGAATCAGGTCATGGCGCTGTATCGCGCGCTGTTCCGCACCGAAAACCGCTGGACGATGCTGGTGGACGGCACCTCGCGCGCCGGCATCGAAGCGCTGCTGGTTTCCGCCATTCGCCCGGGCGATAAGGTGCTGGTGCCGGTATTTGGCCGCTTCGGACATCTGCTGTGCGAGATCGCCCGCCGTTGCCGTGCCGAGGTGCATACGATCGAGGTACCGTGGGGTGAGGTGTTCAGCGCCGATCGCATCGAAGACGCGATTAAGCGGGTGCGTCCGCGCCTGCTGCTGACGGTGCAGGGCGACACGTCCACCACCATGCTGCAGCCGCTGCATGAGCTGGGTGATATCTGCCGCCGCCACGGCGTGCTGTTTTACACCGATGCGACCGCTTCCTTCGGCGGCAACCCGCTGGAGACCGACGCCTGGGGGCTGGATGCGGTCTCTGCCGGGCTGCAGAAGTGCCTGGGCGGCCCCTCCGGCAGTTCACCGGTCACCCTCAGCCCGCAGTTTGAAGAGATCGTGCGCCGCCGTAAATGCGTGGAGCAGGGGATCCGAACCGCCGAGCACGCCGACGGCGACGACGAGATGATCTACTCCAACTATTTCGACATCGGCATGATCATGGATTATTGGGGACCGGAGCGCCTCAATCACCATACCGAAGCCACCAGCATGCTGTTCGCGGCGCGGGAATGTGCGCGGGTGATCCTCGAAGAAGGGCTGGAGCACGCCATCGCCCGCCACCGGCTGCACGGCGCGGCGCTGCTGGCGGGCATCCGGGGCATGGGGCTGGCGGTATTCGGCGATCTTGAACACCGCATGAATAACGTGCTCGGCGTGATGATCCCGCCGCAGGTACATGGCGAACAGGTGCGGCAGATGATGCTGAACGACTTCGCCATCGAGATCGGCACCTCGTTCGGCCCGCTGCAGGGAAAAATCTGGCGCATCGGCACCATGGGCTACAACGCGCGCAAGGATTGCGTGCTGCAAACGCTGGCGGCGCTGGAGGCGGTGTTGAACCGCCTCGGTTTCGCCAGCAGGCAGGGCGAGGCATTGCAGGCCGCCTGGAACGTTTATGATGCGGGACATCATGGATGACGCCGCTGGAGGCGCAGCAGGCCGCCGTACGAGTGATGGCGCGCTGTGACGAGCTGGCGGCGATCAGCGCGGAGCCCGATCGGCTCACGCGCCTTTATCTTTCTGCGGAACATCGGCGCGCCAACCGGCTGGTTGGCGAATGGATGCGCGAGAGCGGCATGGCGGTTTGGCAGGACAGCGTCGGCAATATCTGCGGCCGCTATGAAGGTTTAACGCCCGGCGCCCCCGCGCTGCTGCTCGGTTCGCATCTGGACACGGTGCGTAACGCCGGGCGCTATGACGGCATGCTCGGCGTGCTTACGGCGCTGGAAGTGGTGGCGCGCTATCACCGCCAGGGGCGCCGATTGCCGTTGGCGCTGGAGGTGATCGGTTTTGCGGATGAAGAGGGGGCGCGCTTCGGCGTGACGCTGTTGGGCAGCCGCGGCCTGACCGGCCAGTGGTCTGCAGAGTGGCTGGTGCGTACCGATGCCGACGGCGTTAGCATCGCGCAGGCGATGCGTGACTTCGGGCTGGATCCGGCGGCGATTCTACAGGCGCGCCGTGCGCCACACGACATCCGCGCCTATTTTGAGCTGCATATCGAACAGGGCCCGTGCCTGGAGGCGGCCGACCTGGCGCTGGGGGTGGTGACGGCGATCAACGGCGCGCGTCGGCTTAACTGTGTCTTTAGCGGGGAGGCGGGCCACGCCGGCACGGTGCCGATGGGGCAGCGCAAAGATGCGTTGGCGGCCGCGGCGGAATGGATGATGGCGGTAGAAACCCTGACCTGCGCCGCCGATCCGCACCTGGTGGCCACCGTGGGCTGCATCGAGAGCCTGCCGGGCGCGGTCAACGTGATCCCCGGCGAGGTGCGCTTGACGCTCGACGTGCGCGGCCCGCAGGATGCACCGCTGGCGACGCTATTGACGGCGTTGCTGGCGCAGGCGCAAGCGATCTGCGCGCGGCGCGGAGTGCGCTTCGCCAGCGAGGCGTTTTATCGCATCGACGCCACCGCCTGCGATAGCGATCTGCAGCGCCGCTGGCAGGCGGCCGTCGAGCAGGTACAGGGGCAGAGTTTGGCGCTGCCGAGCGGCGCCGGACACGACGCCATCGCCGTGGCGGCGCACTGGCCGGTCGGCATGCTGTTTGTGCGTTGCGCCGGCGGCGTCAGCCATCATCCGGCCGAAGCGGTGCGGCAGGCGGACGTGGCGCTGGCGATCCAGGCCTATTGCCTGATGATCGCCGGCTGGGAGAGTGTTTGATCAGTCAAGACGCAGAAAGCTGTCGGCGTCGCGCCAGGCCGGGAAGGCGCTGCGGTAACTCTGCAGGCTTTCCAGCGACAGCTCGGCGTCCAGCCGCGCGGCTGTGCCGGGCTCGGCATCCGCCAGGATCTCGCCCTGCGGGCCGATGATCAGGCTGTCTCCGCTGTAGTTCAGGCCGTTAGGGTCTTCGCCCACCCGGTTGCAGCCCGCTACATACACCTGATTTTCAATCGCCCGCGCCGCCAGCAGCGTTTGCCAATGGCGGCTGCGCGGCGCCGGCCAGTTGGCGACGTACAGCGCCAGATCGTAATCCTGCTGATAGCGCGCCCAGACCGGGAAACGCAGGTCGTAGCAGATCTGCGGCAGGATGCGCCAGCCGCGCCACTCGAAGATTTCACGCCGGTTGCCGGCCTGGTAGTGCAGGTGTTCGCCGGCCATGCGGAACAGATGGCGTTTGTCATAGGCATGCACCTGGCCGCCCGGCTCCACCAGCAGGAAGCGATTGACCGCGCCTTCGGCGGTTTTCAGCGCCACGCTGCCGCCGATCAACGCGTGGCTTTTCACCGCCCAGCCGTGCAGCCAGTCGATCACCTGCTGTTCGGGCAGGGCGCTCTCGCCGGCATCCATGGCAAAACCGGTGGTGAACATTTCCGGCAAGACGATGAGATCGCGCCCGACGATCGGCGCCAGCAACGCGTCGAAGGCGGCCAGGTTAGCAAGGCCGTCGCGCCAGACCAGCGGTTGCTGCAACAGGGTAATTTTTAAAGTCGACATAACCGCTCCGCAGCTGCATCCAGCGTGGCGTCCTGCTTAGCGAAGCACAGCCGGATCAATTTATGGGGGAAAGGATCGGCACAGAAGACCGACAGCGGAATGGCCGCCACGCCCACGTGCTCGGTTAACCAATGGCAGAACGCCACATCGTCCAGATCGGAGATGGCGCTGTAGTCCGCCAGCAAGAAGTATGTACCGGCGCAGGGTAAAATTTCCAGTCGGCTGCTCGCCAGCGCTTGCACGAAGCGGTCGCGCTTGGCGCGGTAGAATGCCGGCAGCTGTCGCCAGTGCTCCGGCTCGGCGCGCAGGCTATCCGCCAGCGCCAGCTGCGCCGGAGTATTAACCGAAAAGGTCAGGTATTGATGCACCTTGCGCACCTCGGCGCTCAGCGTGGTGGGCGCCACGCAGTAACCCACTTTCCAGCCGGTCATGTGGAAGGTTTTACCGAAGGAGGACACCGCGATCGCCCGTTGGCGCAATTGCGGGTGGGCCAATACGCTGGCGTGCCCGCCTTTGGCGAAGCAGATGTGTTCGTAGACTTCGTCACTGAGCACGTAGATCTCGCGTTCGGCGATGGCGTGCCACAGCTGCTGCAGGTCTTCCGCCTGCCAGGCGGTGGCGGACGGATTGTGCGGCGTATTGACGATCACCAGGCGGGTGCGCGGCGACAGCGCGGCGGCGAACCGTTGCCAATCCACGGCAAACGCGGGCGGCTGCAGGGCGAGGCGTTTGAGTACGCCGCCGGCCAGCGTCACCGCCGGCGCGTAGCTGTCGTAGCTCGGATCGAAACAGACCACCTCATCGCCGGGGCGAACCAGCGCCGTGATGGCGGCGAACAGCGCTTCGGTAGCGCCGGCGGTGACGGTCACTTCGGCGGTGGCGTCCGGCTGCCAGCCATACAGCTCGGCGGTTTTGTCGGCGATGGCTTCGCGCAGCGCCGCCACGCCGGTCATCGGTGCATACTGGTTGGCGCCCTGGGCGACATGCCAGGCCAGGCGTGCTTTCAGGTAGTCCGGCCCGTCGAAATCGGGGAAGCCCTGCGACAGGTTGATCGCCTGATGCTGCTGCGCCAGCGCGCTCATCTGGGTGAAGATGGTGGTGCCCAGGGCAGGCAGTTTACTTTCGGGAATCAATGCGGAAGTGCTCATAGCAGGTGAATACTCCAGGCGCTTATATTGCCGTCAATATAACACGATGCTAGTATTTGGCAATCAAGACGCTTAGATGGCTAAATGCGAAAAAGTGCTTAGCCTGCCTGCTGACTGCTTTAGCGAACGGGAAACGATAATAATGACGGAGAATCCGCAAATTGCCGCGTTACTGGCGGCCTGCCACTGGATTGGCGACAAAGGCTGGTGTCCGGCGACCGGCGGCAACATGTCGCTGCGCCTCGACGAACGTCAATGCCTGGTTACCGAGTCCGGCAAAGACAAGGGCAGCCTGAGCGCCGCCGATTTTCTGCGGGTGGATATTGCTGACAATCATGTGCCGAGCGGCCGTACGCCGTCGGCGGAAACCGGGCTGCATACGCTGCTCTATCGCTTGTACCCGCACCTTGGCGCGGTGCTGCATACCCATTCCGTCAACGCCACCGTGTTGTCGCGGGTGGAACGCGGCGATGCGTTGGTGCTGCAGGGGTACGAAATGCAAAAGTCGCTCGCCGGCCAGCGCAGCCACCTGGACAGCGTGGCGATCCCCATTTTCGATAACGATCAGGACATCCCCCGGCTGGCGGCGCGCGTGGCGGCCTATGCCGAGGTCACGCCGCTGCAGTACGGTTTTCTGGTGCGCGGCCACGGTCTCTATTGCTGGGGAAGCCAGGTGGCGGAAGCCCGCCGCCATCTCGAAGGGCTGGAATTCCTGTTCCAGTGTGAACTGCAACGTCGCTTGCTGGAGGCGAAATGATCCGCGCTATCGTGACCGATATTGAAGGCACCACCAGCGATATTCGCTTCGTGCATCAGGTGCTGTTTCCCTATGCCCGTGAACGGCTGGCGGATTTTGTTCGCCGTCACGCCACGGAGAGCGAAGTCGCCGCGCCGCTGGCGGCGCTGCGCACTGAAATTGACCAGCCACAGGCGGATCTCGACGCGCTGATCGCCGCGCTGTACCGCTTTATGGATGAAGACCGCAAATCCACCGCGCTCAAGGCGCTGCAGGGCATCATCTGGCGTAGCGGCTATCGCGAAGGGGATTTCCGCGGGCATCTGTACCCGGAGGTCGCGGGGCAGCTGGCCGCCTGGCAGCGTCAGGGGCTGCAGCTTTACGTCTATTCCTCCGGTTCGGTGGAGGCGCAGAAGCTGCTGTTCGGCCACAGCGACGCCGGCGATCTGCAGCCGCTGTTTAGCGGCTATTTCGACACGCACGTCGGCGCCAAGCGTGAAACCGCGTCGTACCGCAACATTGCGCAGGCTATCGGCATCGCGCCCGACGAACTGCTGTTCCTGTCCGATATCCACCAGGAGCTGGACGCGGCGCAGGCCGCCGGCTGGCATACCTGCCAGCTGATCCGCGATGAGGCGGACGCACAAAGCCGGCATCCACAGGTCAGCCGTTTTGATCACATCGATTTAGGGGAGTTTGTCTCATGAGTGGATTGACCATTTTCAGTGATACAGCGTCGCAGCAGCCGCTGTGGCAGAGCCGCGACGCGCAGGAAATCCAGCGCCAGCTGGCGCAGATCGGCGTGCGCTTTGAGCGTTGGCAGGCGGATCGCGAGCTGGGCGACAATCCGCAGCCGGAGGCGGTGATCGCCGCCTACCAGCATGAGATCGACCGGCTGGTGGCGGAAAAGGGCTACCAGAGCTGGGACGTGATCAGCATGCGACCGGACCACGAACAGCGCCAGGCGCTGCGTGAAAAATTCCTGTCCGAACATACGCACGGCGAAGATGAAGTGCGCTTTTTCGTTGAAGGGGCGGGGCTGTTTTGCCTGCATCTGGACGGCAAGATCTTCCAGATCCTGTGCGAAAAGAACGATCTGATCTCAGTGCCGGCCAACACCCGTCACTGGTTCGATATGGGCTCGGCGCCGCACTTTACCGCGATCCGGGTGTTCGACAACCCGGAAGGCTGGGTGGCGCATTTCACCGGCGACAAGATCGCCGATGCCTATCCGCGTCTGGACTGATCGTTAACCGGCGGGCGTTAACCCAGCGTCCGCCGGAAGATCCCCGCTTCAACCTGTTGCGGCGTGATCACGCCGCTGTCGAACACCCACCCGCTGATGAGTTTTGCCGGCGTGACGTCGAACGCCGGATTGTAGACCGGCGCATCGGCCGGCGCCCACTGGCAGGCGCCGAAGCTGCCTGAAACGCCGGTGACTTCGGCCGCCGCGCGTTGCTCGATCGGGATGGCGGCGCCGTCTGGGCAGTGCGGATCGTGGGTGGTATGCGGGGCAGCCACGTAGAATGGAATGTCATGGTAGTGCGCCAGCACCGCCAGGCTGTAAGTGCCAATCTTGTTGGCGACGTC
Organism: Serratia sp. SA088; assembly: GCF_049065515.1. Classification (NCBI taxonomy): domain Bacteria; kingdom Pseudomonadati; phylum Pseudomonadota; class Gammaproteobacteria; order Enterobacterales; family Yersiniaceae; genus Serratia; species Serratia sp. SA088. The sequence continues at coordinate 443,230 of NZ_JBAKGW010000004.1, read as the reverse complement.
GCCGTTGGCGGCGATGCGATCCGCGCCGACCCACACCGCATCGACCTGGCCCTGCGCCATCAGGCTGGCGGCCATCGAATCGCAGATCAGGCGATAGGGAATGCCCAGCTCGCCCAGTTCCCAGGCGGTCAGACGGCCGCCCTGCAGCAGCGGCCGGGTTTCATCGACCCATACCTGTTGCACCTTGCCCTGCTGGTGGGCGCGCAGCAGCACGCCGATGGCGGTGCCGACGCCGGCGGTGGCCAACCCGCCGGTATTGCAGTGGGTCAGCAGGCGGCTGCCGGGCTTGACCAGACCAGCGCCGCGATCGGCGATGCGATCGCACAGCAGGCGATCTTCCTCCACCAACCGCAGCGCTTCGTTCACCATCGCCGGCGCCCAGTCAGACTCCGCCAGCGCCAGCTTCATGCGATCCAGATTGTTCATCAGGTTAACCGCCGTCGGGCGGGCGGCGCGCAGCGTGTGCAGCGCCTGCTCCAGCTCGGCGCGCGGCAGACCGCGCTCCGCCAGCAGCGCCAACAACAGGCTGGCGGACAGCCCGATCAGCGGTGCGCCGCGCACCCGCAGGCTGTGAATGTGCCCGACCAACTCCTCCACGCTGTCGCAAGCGCGCCACCGCTTTTCCTGCGGCAGGGCTTGCTGATCGAGGATCCAAAGGCGGTTGTCCTGCAGGGTCAAACTGGTGGTGTTAAGCGCTTGCATCGGCGGTTAATTCCTTGTTGCGAGGTTATTGCATCTGAAACGCTATTCTGCCAACATGACTTCCAGATGTATAGACGTCCAAATGCTTTTACGTCTAAATAAACAGAATCGCTGGGGGCAGCGAGAGAGAACAGAGGGGTTGGGGAATGTCGCTTTATCGTACGTTTACGGCTGCCGATGCCGTTGAATACGCCCGCCAATACGGGCAGGTGGCCGATCCGCAGGCGCTGGTCAGCGCCGACGAGATCGGCGACGGCAACCTGAACCTGGTGTTCAAGATCCGCGATCGCGAAGGCGTGAGCCGGGTGATCGTCAAACAGGCGCTGCCCTACGTGCGCTGCGTGGGCGAATCCTGGCCGCTGACGTTGGATCGGGCGCGCATCGAAGCGGAAACGCTGTTGATCCACGGCGGTTTCTGCCCGCGGCATACGGTAAAAGTCTTGCATCACGATCCTGAGTTGGCGGTGATGGTGCAAGAAGATCTCTCCGATCATCGCATCTGGCGCAGCGAACTGGTGCAGGGGAACTATCATCCGCTGGCGGCCGGTCAGCTGGCGGAATACCTGGCGCAGACGCTGTTCCACACCTCCGATTTTTATCAGCCGGCGCAGCAGAAAAAGGCGGAAGTCAGCCGTTTCACCAACCCCGAACTGTGCCAGATCACCGAAGATCTGTTCTTTACCGATCCCTATATCGACCATGAGCGCAATCAGTTCGAGGCGGCGCTGTTGCCGCAGGTACAGGCGCTGCGCGAGGATGCGCCGCTGAAGTTGGCGGTCGCCGGCCTGAAACATCGCTTCCTCAGCAAGGCGGAGGCGCTGTTGCACGGGGATATCCACAGCGGTTCAATTTTCGTGGCGGAAGGGCGATTGAAAGCGATCGACGCTGAATTCGGTTTCTACGGCCCGATCGGTTTCGATGTCGGCACTGCGTTAGGCAATCTGCTGCTCAACTATTGCGGCCAGCCGGGGCTGTTCGGGCCGCGCGACGCCGCCGCCGGGCGCGAGCAGCGGCTGCAGGATGTGCGCGAGCTGTGGCTGATCTTTGCCGATCGTTTCCTGGCGCTGTGCCATCAGCAAAGCCGCGATGCGGCGCTGGCGACGCCGGGTTACGCCGAGCAGTTCCTGCAGCAGGTCTGGAGCGACGCGATAGGATACTGCGGCACCGAACTGATTCGGCGCACCATCGGCCTGGCGCACGTCGCCGATCTGGACAGCATCGCCGACGCTGACATGCGCCTCGACTGCCAGCGTCATGCGCTGGGTTTGGGGCGCACGCTGATCGTCAATGCACCGCAGATCGAGCATATCGACGCGCTGTTGGCGCGCATTCGTCAGCAAGGCTGAAAAGGCGGGTGCTCGTGGATCCAGCCTGACATCATCAGCCAACGGGCGGGGCGAACCCCGCCGTTGGGTTGCCTTACCGTTCGGATTCGTAAGCCAAAGTGGCCGCAACCTCCGAGTCTCCCAACCTGATGCGCAGTTCGCACAGCGAACCGCGGGTTAGCCAGATGAACGCGATCAGCGTCATACAGACGATCACCAGTTTAAGCACGACCCGTTTTTGCTGCATTTTTGACCTCCCTATCCTTGCCTTGCGGCGGGTAAGAGGCTAACCTGATGTTGCTTGGCATCAGAGTGGCCTCGGGTTGATAATATCGACTCGGGGCCTTTCTCTTTCTCTCCTTTGCCAAGGCGCCGGACAGAAAGATCCAGAGCACCCGCGGCGCAGCCTACCCGAACTTCCTTCCCGTAAAATCCGCCGTTGCGCCAACCTGCGGCGCGGTGCGCAGTTTGTCATGAAAGCAAAAGAAAAAGGGGCGATGATGATCGCCCCTTGGATACGTGAAGTGAACCTTAAGCCGCTTCGGTCTGCTGCTGGCGCTTAGATTGCGCCGCCGGCTTTTCCGGCTTGGCGGCCGCCAGCGCGTCCGGCGCGAAGTCGTCTACGTTGATGGAGCGCAGGCGGCTCTCTTCGGCTTTCACCAGGATCTTCGCCTCGTCGGCGCTGATCTTGCCTTCTTCCAGCGCGCGCTCCGCCAAACGATCCAGACGGGTGAACGGCAGGTTTTTGCCGACCGCCTTGCACAGGCGTTCGTGAATCGGCTCGGCGGCCATCACGTCGGCCAGCGCCGCTTCCAGCAGGCCGATTGGGTTATGCTCGCTCGGCGTCAGGTACTGGCCGCGCCCCAGACGGCTGCGGGTGGCGGAAGGCACCTGCAGGATCTTGGCCAGCTGATGATCCAGGCGATCGGACGGTGCGTTATGCACGCGGCCGAACGGGAAGACCACGAAGCGCAGCGCGCCGGCGATAAAGCGGTTCGGGAAGTTGCGCAGCAGATCATCCAGCGCCTGTTCGGCTTTATGCAGGCTGTCTTGCACGCCCCAATGCACCAGCGGCAGATCTTCTTTCTGACGGCCTTCGTCGTCAAAGCGTTTCAGCACGGCGGAAGCCAGATACATCTGGCTGAGGATATCCCCCAGGCGAGCGGAGATGCGCTCGCGGCGCTTCAGGCTGCCGCCCAGCACGCCCATGGAAACGTCCGACAGCAACGCCAGGTTGGCGCTCAGGCGGTTCAACTGCTGATAGTAACGACGGGTCGCGTCCTTGGTCGGCGTGGCGCTGGTGCGGCCGTTGGTCAGGCCCAGCCAGAAGCTGCGTACCTTGTTGCTGCCGACGTGGCCCAGGTGGCCGAACAGCGATTTATCGAAGGCGTTCAGATCGTTGTTCTGCGCCGCCGCCATTTCATCCAGCACATAAGGATGGCAGCGGATCGCGCCCTGGCCGAAGATCATCATGGTGCGGGTCAGGATGTTCGCGCCTTCCACCGTGATGGCGATCGGTGCGCCCTGATAAGCGCGAGCCAGGAAGTTGGATTCGCCCAGCATGATGCCTTTACCGCCGGCGATGTCCATGGCGTCAACGATCGACTGCTGGCCGCGGTGCGTACAGTGGTATTTGACGATGGCCGACAGCACGGCCGGTTTCTCGCCCTGCACCAGTGCATAGGTGATCAGCGAAGCGGCGGCGTCCATCACATAGGTGTTGCCGGCAATGCGCGCCAACGGCTCTTCGATCCCTTCCATCTTGCCGATGGAGATCTTGAACTGACGGCGAATGTGCGCGTAAGCGCCGGTCGCCAGGGCGATGGATTTCAGGCTGCCGGTGGAGTTGGACGGCAGGGTGATGCCGCGACCGACCGACAGGCATTCAACCAGCATGCGCCAGCCCTGGCCGGCCATTTTCGGCCCGCCGATGATGTAATCGATCGGCACGAACACGTCGGTGCCGCGGGTCGGGCCGTTCTGGAACGGCACGTTCAGCGGGAAGTGGCGGTTGCCGATTTCCACGCCCGGCGTGCTGGTCGGGATCAGCGCACAGGTGATGCCCGGGGATTCGTTGTCGCTCAGCAGGCGGTTCGGGTCATGCAGTTTGAACGCCAGGCCCAGCACGGTGGCGACCGGCGCCAGCGTGATGTAGCGCTTGTTCCAGGTCAGGCGCATGCCCAGCACCTGCTTGCCTTGCCATTCGCCCATGCACACGGTGCCCACGTCCGGGATCGCGCCGGCATCGGAACCCGCTTCCGGGCTGGTCAGCGCGAAGCAAGGGATCTCGTCGCCGCGCGCCAGGCCCGGCAGATAGTGGTTTTTCTGTTCTTCAGTACCGTAATGCTGCAGCAGTTCCCCCGGGCCGAGGGAGTTTGGCACGCCGACGGTGATTGCCAGGATGCCGGAAACGCCGGCCAGTTTTTGCAGCACCATCGCCTGAGCGTAAGGGGAGAATTCCAGGCCGCCGTACTCTTTCTTGATGATCATCGCGAAGAAACGGTGTTCTTTCAGGTACGCCCAGAGTTCAGGCGGCAGATCGGCCAGTTCGTGAGTGATCTGGAAGTCGTTGGCCATGCGGCAGGCTTCTTCCACCGGGCCGTCGATAAACGCCTGCTCTTCTTCCGTCAGGCGCGGTTTCGGGTAGCTGTGCAGCTTGTTCCAGTCCGGCGCGCCGCGGAACAGATCGCCTTCCCACCAGGTGGTGCCCGCGTCGATCGCTTCCTTCTCGGTGGTGGACATCGGCGGCATCACCTTGCGGAAGGCGCGCAGCGCTGGCGCGGAGAGCAGAGAGCGACGCACAGAGGAAAGGTTCAGTGGCAGCAGCACGATCGCCAGCGGCAGCAACAGCCAGAAGCTCCACAGGCCGATCGCGCCCATGGCGGCGGTGTACGCCACCAGTATCAGGCTGCTGAGGGTAAGGTTCACTCGGTGGTAGAACACCACGCCAAGGAGAGCCAGGAAAACGACGATACTAAGAACCATCATAAGAAGCTCCGAAGTAGTAAGAGGTCTGACCTGTTGTGTGTATGTAATAGGTTTTAGTACAAGGCAGAATTTTTATCAATGCGTTTACAGTTTAATTACAACTCAGGTCACAAACTGACAGCACCAATCATCAAAAACCTCTCCGCTTCCTTAACCGGCGCGCTGTTTGGCTGAGAATGCTTCTCGCTGTTTCCGCGATCCGGTACACTGCGGAGCGGAAGATTTGACGATAACAAGAGGTTCCTCATGTACCACGACCTTATTCGCAGTGAACTGAACGAAGCGGCTGATACCCTGGCGAAATTTATCAATGACGACGCCAACATCGACGCCATCCAACGCGCGGCGGTGCTGCTGGCGGACTCCTTCAAAGCCGGCGGTAAAGTGATCTCCTGCGGCAACGGCGGTTCCCATTGCGACGCGATGCACTTCGCCGAAGAGCTGACCGGCCGCTACCGCGAAAACCGCCCGGGCTACCCGGCGATTGCCATCTCGGACGTGAGCCACCTGTCCTGCGTCAGCAACGACTTCGGCTATGAGTATGTGTTCTCGCGCTATGTGGAAGCGGTGGGCCGCGAAGGCGACGTGCTGCTGGGCATTTCCACCTCCGGCAACTCCGGCAACATCATCAAGGCTATCGACGCGGCGCGCGCCAAGGGGATGAAAGTGATCACCCTGACCGGCAAGGACGGCGGCAAGATGGCGGGTTCCGCCGATGTGGAAATTCGCGTGCCGCACTTCGGTTACGCCGATCGCATTCAGGAAATCCATATTAAAGCGATTCACATCTTGATTCAGCTGATCGAAAAAGAGATGGTTAAGGCGTAATAGCCTTCGGGGGGGCTGCAGCTCCCCATGAATAAGACTGCGGGCGCCGCATATATGCCGCGCCCGCACAGCCTGTGTCAGTGTGGTTAAGGAGTGCTGGCGATGTGTGAACTGCTCGGGATGAGCGCAAACGTACCGACCGATATCTGCTTCAGCTTTACCGGCCTGGTACAGCGCGGCGGCCGCACCGGGCCGCATAAGGATGGCTGGGGCATTACCTTCTATGAAGGGAACGGCTGCCGTACATTCAAGGATCCGCAGCCGAGCTTCAACTCGCCGATCGCCCGCCTGGTGCAGGACTACCCGATCAAGTCTTGCGCGGTGGTGTCCCATATTCGCCAGGCCAACCGCGGCGAAGTGGCGTTGGAAAACACCCATCCGTTCACCCGTGAACTGTGGGGCCGCAACTGGACCTACGCGCACAACGGCCAATTGAAAGGCTATCGCCAGCTGGATACCGGCACGTTCCGCCCGGTCGGCCAGACCGACAGCGAATATGCGTTCTGCTGGCTGCTGCACCAGCTGGCGCTGAAATATCCGCGCACCCCGAGCCAGTGGCCGGCGGTATTCCGCTACATTGGCCTGTTGGCGAGCCAGCTGCGCAAGAAAGGGGTATTCAATATGCTGTTGTCGGACGGGCGCTTCGTGATGGCCTATTGCTCCACCAACCTGTATTGGATCACGCGCCGCGCGCCGTTCGGCAAGGCGACGCTGCTTGATCAGGACGTGGAGATTGATTTTCAGCAACAGACCACACCGAACGATGTGGTCACGGTGATCGCCACCCAACCGCTGACCGCCAACGAAACCTGGCACAAGATTGAGCCAGGCGAGTTCGCGTTATTTCACTTCGGTGAGCGGCTTGTTCTGAGCGAAGGGGTTGGTGTTGGGCGTCGGGCTGGCTGACGCGTACTGCGTCATCATGCCGCCGCTGCTCATCAGCGGTTGACCCAAGACGTACTGGCCATTGACCACGCCCATTGTCGGCGGTTGGCGGTTCTTCGCGAAGTAATCGTAGCCCGGCTTCAGCTGGCGCCAGAAGGCGATATAGCTGGATGACGCATGGCGTTTGAGATTCTGATCGGTCATGCGGAACGGGTAGATGCTGATGTCGACGCGGCTTTGGCCATAGGCGAAGGCGGCTTCGACGTAGCGATAGATCTCATCCATATAGGTGTTGGTCATCGCGTAACAGCCGATCGATTTACATTCGCCGTGGATCATCAGATAAGCGCCGGAATAGCCCTGCGACTTATCGTAATCGTTAGGGAAACCGATATTGATCGCCCGATAATACTTGCTGTCGGGTTTCAGATGGCGCGCGTCAACGCTATAAAAGCCTTCAGGACTTTTAAAGTCGCCTTCACGACGTTTAGGACCCAGCCCGCCGGAGAAATTACAGATCGGGAACGTGTTGACCAGGCGGAATTCATTGCCCATTCTGGCATACAATTCCAGCTTGCGTTCCTCTTTGAAGATCTGAATATAGACCGGCGAACCCAATAATTGCTGTTTAACTACCGGCGCTTCGGGTACCTGCTCGCTGGCGCTGCAGGCCGTGATCATCGGCATAGAAACAAGCATCGCAAACAACAGCGCGATTTTGCTCATTATAATTCCTGCTTATATTTATCTGCCGGCGCAATCAACCTGGCCAGCATGCCACTGATTATTGTTTTTACTGCTGCAAAACACCGCCAGATTACCAGCGCGTTTATTTTTAGCAATACGTGATATGTATAAAAAAACGACAAAGCTCGATAAAAGTGAAATGACCGGCAGATTTTAACGATAAGTAGTGAAAAACAGGCGAAATTTAATTGCGTTTGCTTGACCCAAGTCACGACGGAACGCAGAACAATGTTGCGAACAATGTTAATATTCTCTCTTCAATTTAACGCGCGGTGGCGATTGAAGCGGCGGGGGTTATGGCATATAACCCGGCCGTTTCGGTGGTTATTTGGCTACAGGCCGTTAACACATCGATTGTCACGCAAATAACGGAGAGGGGGGAATCAAGGGAATGCGCGTTACCCCATATATTCACTGCGAGAAAGTTTATGTTGGGCGTGCCGTCGTGCGCACTGCCCGGCAATCCTGGCATCGTCCGCACCCGCCTCTGGGGCCGGTCAGACGTGTAAACCAAACTACATCGTATAAATCCTATGATTAAGATCAGAAAAGGGTTAGATCTGCCGATAGCCGGGGCTCCGGTTCAGGCGATCCAAGATGGCCCGAACATTCAGCATGTCGCCCTGCTTGGGGAAGAGTATGTCGGAATGCGCCCCTCCATGCTGGTGCAGGAAGGCGATACCGTTAAGAAAGGCCAGGCGTTGTTCGAAGACAAGAAAAACCCCGGGGTTTTCTTCACGGCTCCCGCCAGCGGCCGCATCGCCGCGATTAACCGCGGCGAGCGGCGCGTATTGCAATCGGTGGTGATTGCGCTGGAAAACGGCGGCGACGATCAGCTCGAGTTCGCGCACTACCCGCTGGGTGAACTGAGCCAGCTGCCGCGCGAACAGGTCGAAAGCGAACTGATCGCCAGCGGCCTGTGGACCGCGCTGCGCACCCGTCCGTTCAGCAAGACGCCGGCTCCCGGCAGCGAACCGCGCGCCATTTTCGTCACCGCTATGGACACCCAGCCGTTGGCCGCCGATCCGCAGGTGATCATCGCCGAGCAGCAGGCGGCGTTCAACGCCGGGTTGGTGGTGCTGGCGCGCCTGACGGCAGGCAAGGTGCACGTGTGCCATGCCGCCGGCGCTTCGGTTGGTCAGCAGAGCGGCCCGCAGATCGCCTACAGCGAATTCGCCGGCCCACATCCCGCCGGGCTGGCGGGCACCCACATTCACTTCCTCGAACCGGTCAGCCTGAAGAAAACCGTTTGGCACATCGGTTACCAGGACGTGATCGCCATCGGCACGCTGTTCACCACCGGCAAGCTCGATACCCGCCGTGTGGTGGCGCTGGCCGGGCCGCAGGTGGCGCAGCCGGCGCTGCTGCGCACCCGCCTGGGGGCCAGCCTCGATGAGCTGACCGCCGGCCGCCTGAAAGGCGGCGAGAACCGGGTGATCTCCGGTTCGGTGCTGAACGGCATGCACGCCGCCGGGCCGAACGCCTGGCTCGGCCGTTTCCACTCGCAGGTGTCGGTGCTGGAAGAAGGGCGCGACAAAGAGCTGTTCGGCTGGATCGTGCCCTCGCCGAACAAGTTTTCCATTACCCGCACCACGCTGGGCCACTTCCTGAAGAACAAACTGTTCGCCTTCTCGACCACCACCAACGGCGGCGAGCGCGCCATGGTGCCGATCGGCAACTACGAGCGGGTGATGCCGCTGGATATTTTGCCGACGCTGCTGCTGCGCGATCTGCTGGCGGGCGACAGCGACAGCGCGCAGGCGCTGGGTTGTCTGGAGCTGGACGAGGAAGATCTGGCGCTGTGCACCTTCGTTTGCCCCGGCAAGTATGAGTACGCGCCGGTGCTGCGCGAGGTGCTGACCAAGATTGAGCAGGAAGGATAACCGATGGGCCTGAAGAATTATTTCGAGAAGATAGAGCATCACTTCACGCCGGGCGGCAAACTGGAAAAGTGGTATCCGCTGTATGAAGCGACCACCACGGTGTTTTACACCCCCGGCACGGTGACGCGCGGCGCTTCGCACGTGCGCGACGCCATCGATTTGAAACGCATGATGATCCTGGTGTGGCTGGCGGTGTTCCCGGCGATGTTCTGGGGCATGTACAACGTCGGCCAGCAGGCGATCCCGGCGCTGCACCATCTGTACAGCGGCGACGCGCTGCAACAGGTGCTGGCGGGCGACTGGCATTATCGCCTGGCGCAGTGGCTCGGCGCCTCGCTGGCGGCCGACGCCGGCTGGGTCAGCAAAATGGTGCTGGGCGCCTGTTACTTCCTGCCGATCTACGCCGTGGTGTTCGTCGTCGGCGGTTTCTGGGAAGTGCTGTTCGCCATTATCCGCAAGCATGAGGTCAACGAAGGTTTCTTCGTCACCTCTATCCTGTTCGCGCTGATCGTGCCGCCGACCCTGCCGCTGTGGCAGGCCGCGCTGGGCATCACCTTCGGCGTGGTGGTGGCCAAAGAGATCTTCGGCGGCACCGGGCGCAACTTCCTCAACCCGGCGTTGGCCGGCCGCGCCTTCCTGTTCTTCGCCTATCCGGCGCAGATCTCCGGCGATCTGGTGTGGACTTCCGCGGACGGTTTCTCCGGCGCGACGCCGCTGGCGCAGTGGAGCGCGGGCGGGGCGCACAGCCTGAGCAACGTAGCCACCGGCCAGTCCATCAGCTGGATGGACGCTTTCCTCGGCAATATTCCCGGCTCGATCGGTGAGGTGTCCACGCTGATGATCCTGATCGGCGGGGCGATTATCCTGTTCGGCCGAGTGGCCTCCTGGCGCATCGTCGCCGGCGTAATGCTCGGCATGGTGGCTTCCGCCATGCTGTTCAACGCCATCGGTTCGGACACCAACCCGATGTTCGCCATGCCGTGGTACTGGCATCTGGTGCTGGGCGGCTTCGCCTTCGGCATGATCTTTATGGCGACCGACCCGGTTTCCGCCTCCTTCACCAATAAGGGGAAATGGTGGTACGGCATTCTGATTGGCGTGATGTGCGTGCTGATTAGGGTGGTCAACCCCGCCTATCCGGAAGGCATGATGCTGGCGATCCTGTTCGCCAACCTGTTCGCGCCGCTGTTCGATTACCTGGTGGTGCAGGCCAACATCAAGCGGAGACAAGCCCGTGGCGAATGAAGCGAAAAATGACGGCATCGGTAAAACGCTGCTGGTAGTGCTGCTGCTGTGTCTGGTGTGTTCAGTGGTGGTGGCGGGCTCCGCCGTCGGCCTGAAGTCCAAACAGCAGGAGCAAAAGCTGCTCGATAAGCAGCGCAATATTCTCGACGTAGCCGGCCTGTTGCAGCCGAAAATGGAGAGCGAGCAGGTCAAGCGCCTGTACAGCGAGCGCATCGAACCGCGCCTGGTGGATCTGAACAGCGGCGAGTTTGTCGCCGGCAAAGCGGCGGCGTTCGATCTGGGCGCTGCGCTGCGCGACGACGCCAAAAGCGTGGCGCTGGCGGCGGGCGACGATCCGGCCGGCATCAAGCGCCGCAGCAACCAGGCGGAAATCTACCTGGTGCGCGATGAAAGCGGCCAGGTGAACAAGATTGTGCTGCCGGTGTACGGCACCGGTCTGTGGTCGATGATGTACGCCTTCGTGGCGCTGGATAACGACGGCAACACGGTCAAGGGCATCACCTACTACGACCAGGGGGAAACCCCGGGGCTGGGCGGTGAGGTCGAGAACCCGTCCTGGCGTCAGCAGTGGGTCGGCAAGCAGCTGTTCGACGATAACGGCCAGCCGGCGATCCGCGTGGTGAAAGGCGGCGCGCGTCAGGGGGATGTGCACGGGGTGGACGGCCTGTCCGGCGCCACGCTGACCTCCAACGGCGTGCAGCATACGTTTGATTTCTGGTTGGGCGAGCACGGCTTCGGCCCGTTCCTGAAAAAAGTTCGTGAAGGAGCGCTGAAAAATGGCTGATTCCAAAGAGATAAAGCGGGTCCTGCTGGGGCCGCTGTTCGACAATAACCCGATCGCCCTGCAGGTGCTGGGCGTCTGTTCGGCGCTGGCGGTGACCACCAAGCTGGAGACGGCGGTGGTGATGACCATTGCGGTGACGCTGGTAACCGCGTTCTCCAGCTTCTTCATCTCGCTGATCCGTCACCATATTCCCAACAGCGTGCGCATCATCGTGCAGATGGCGATCATCGCCTCGCTGGTGATCGTGGTCGATCAGCTGCTGCGCGCCTATGCGTTCGAGATCTCCAAGCAGCTGTCGGTGTTCGTTGGCCTTATCATCACCAACTGCATCGTGATGGGGCGCGCCGAGGCCTACGCCATGAAGTCGCCGCCGATCGAGAGCTTTATGGACGGCATCGGCAACGGGCTGGGCTACGGGGTGATCCTGGTGCTGGTCGGTTTCCTGCGCGAGCTGATCGGCTCCGGCAAGCTGTTTGGCGTACCGGTGCTGGAAACGGTGCAGAACGGCGGCTGGTATCAGCCGAACGGCCTGTTCCTGCTGGCGCCGAGCGCGTTCTTCATCATCGGCCTGCTGATCTGGGTGCTGCGCACCCTGAAGCCGGCGCAGATCGAAAAGGAGTAAAGGCCGATGGAACACTATATCAGCCTGTTTGTGCGCGCGGTGTTCGTCGAGAACATGGCGCTGGCGTTCTTCCTCGGGATGTGTACCTTCCTGGCGGTGTCGAAGAAGGTCTCGACCGCCTTTGGCCTGGGCATCGCGGTGACCATCGTGCTCGGCATTTCGGTGCCGGTGAACAACCTGGTCTACAACCTGATCCTGCGCGACGGCGCGCTGGTGGAAGGCGTCGATCTGAGCTTCCTCAACTTCATCACCTTCATCGGCGTGATCGCGGCGCTGGTGCAGATTCTGGAGATGATCCTCGATCGTTTCTTCCCGTCGCTGTATAACGCGCTCGGCATCTTCCTGCCGCTCATCACCGTGAACTGCGCCATCTTCGGCGGCGTGTCCTTCATGGTGCAGCGCGACTACAACTTCGCCGAATCGGTGGTGTACGGCATCGGTTCCGGCACCGGCTGGATGCTGGCGATCGTCGCCATGGCGGGGATCCGCGAAAAACTCAAGTATGCCAACGTGCCGGCAGGGCTGCGCGGCCTGGGCATTACCTTTATCACCACCGGACTGATGGCGCTGGGCTTCATGTCCTTCTCCGGTGTTCAGTTGTAAAGGCGGGAAGAATTTATGGAAATTATTTTAGGCGTAGCGATGTTCACCGCCATCGTGATGGTGCTGGTGTTGCTGATCCTGTTCGCCAAATCGAAGCTGGTGAACACCGGCGACATCGCGGTGGAAATCAACGGCGATCTGGATAAGAGCTTCCATGCGCCGGCGGGCGACAAGCTGCTCAACGTGCTCTCCAGCCAAGGGATCTTCGTCTCCTCGGCCTGCGGCGGCGGCGGCTCCTGCGGCCAGTGCCGGGTGGTGATCAAAGAGGGCGGCGGCGATATCCTGCCGACCGAGCTCTCGCACATCAACAAGCGCGAAGCGAAAGAGGGTTGCCGCCTGGCGTGCCAGGTGAACGTGAAGCAGAACCTGAAGATCGAGCTGCCGGAAGAGATCTTCGGCGTGAAGAAATGGGAATGCGAAGTTATCTCCAACGATAACAAAGCCACCTTTATCAAAGAGCTGAAGCTGAAGATCCCCGATGGCGAAGACGTGCCGTTCCGCGCGGGCGGTTTCATCCAGATCGAAGCGCCGGCGCACGACATCAGCTACGCCGACTTCGACGTGCCGCAGGAGTATCGCGGCGACTGGGACAAGTTCAACCTGTTCCGCTACCGCTCGACGGTGAATGACACCACGGTGCGCGCCTACTCGATGGCCAACTATCCGGAAGAAAAGGGCATCATCATGCTCAACGTGCGTATCGCCACGCCGCCGCCGAACAATCCGGACGTGCCGCCGGGCATCATGTCTTCCTATATCTGGTCGCTGAAGCCGGGCGACAAGGTGACCATCTCCGGGCCGTTCGGCGAGTTCTTCGCCAAGGACACCGACGCCGAAATGATCTTTATCGGCGGCGGCGCGGGCATGGCGCCGATGCGCTCGCACATCTTCGATCAGCTCAAGCGTCTGAACTCGAAGCGCAAGATCACTTTCTGGTACGGCGCGCGTTCGCTGCGCGAGATGTTCTATGAAGACGACTTCAACCAGCTGCAGGCGGAGAACGAAAACTTCACCTGGCACGTGGCGCTGTCGGATCCGCAGCCGGAAGATAACTGGACCGGCTACACCGGCTTTATCCATAATGTTCTGCTGGAGAACTACCTGAAGAACCACCCGGCGCCGGAAGACTGCGAGTTTTACATGTGCGGGCCGCCGATGATGAACGCCGCGGTGATCAAGATGCTCAAAGATTTGGGTGTCGAAGACGAAAACATCATGCTGGATGACTTTGGTGGCTAAATTGCGCGCATTGGCGACGAAGAACTGGCTGACGGGCGTGGCGCTGAGCGCCACCCTGCTGCTGACCGGCTGCGGGCCGGAACAGGTGGATCTGACGGGTAAAACCATGGGCACCTCGTATTCGATCCGTTACGTGACCGGCGACGATACGCCGTCGGCGCGCGAGATGCAGGCGGAGATCGACAAACGGCTGGAACAGGTGAACGATCAGATGTCCACCTACCGGCCGGATTCCGAGCTAAGCCGCTTCAACGCCAGCCGCGACATTGACCGGCCGTTCCCGGTTTCGCCGGCCACCGCCGAAGTGGTGCGCGAAGCGCTGCGCATCAACCGCGTCACCGATGGCGCGCTGGACGTGACCGTCGGGCCGCTGGTCAACCTATGGGGTTTCGGCCCGGAAGGGCGACCGGACAAAGTGCCGAGCGAGGCGGAACTGGAGCACCGCCGCGCCTGGACCGGCGCCGACAAGCTGTCGGTGCAGGGCAGCGCGCTGGTGAAAAGCATCCCCGAGCTGTATGTCGACCTGTCTTCGATTGCCAAAGGATACGGCGTGGACGTGGTGGCGGAGTATCTGCAATCGCAACACGTGAAAGACTACATGGTGGATATCGGCGGTGAAGTTCGTACCCGCGGGCGCAACGGCGAGCAAAAGCCGTGGCGCATTGCCATCGAGCGCCCGACCGCCGGCGCGCAGCAGCAGGCGCAGCTGGTGATCCAGCCGGGGGAGATGTCGATCGCCACCTCGGGTGACTATCGCAACTACTTCGAACAGGACGGGGTGCGCTATTCGCACACCATCGATCCGGTCACCGGGCGGCCGATCCATCATCGGCTGGTGTCGATCACCGTGCTGAGCCCGACCTGCATGACCGCCGACGGCCTGTCCACCGGCCTGAACGTGATGGGGCCAGAGCGCGGCATGGCGCTGGCCAACCTGCTCGGTATCCCGGTGTTCATGATCGTGAAAACCGCCGACGGGTTTGAGGAGCGTTATTCGGACGCGTTCAAACCCTATCTGAAAAAGCGTTCGTGAGGTTGCTATGTTGACGGTATTCGCCGCTACCTTCGTGTTGTTCCTGCTGATCGTCGGCGGGATGTCGCTGGGTTACGTGTTCAAACGCAAAAGCCTGCAGGGCAGCTGCGGCGGCATCACCGCGCTGGGCATGGAGAAAGTCTGCGACTGCCCGGAGCCGTGCGATGCGCGCAAAAAGCGCGAAGCCAAAGCGGTGCAGCGGCGCGAGCAGTTGGACAAGCACCGCATTCTGTAGCGAAGCGAAAACCCGGCCTTGGCCGGGTTTTTTATTTCGCCTTGCGGAAGCTTTTCGCCTCGGCCGGCGAGTTGACCATCACGCCGTCGGCGCCCAGCGCCAGCGCCTGCTGATACTCCTGCGGCGTGTTGACGCCGAACAGAATGATGTGCGCCGGGCCCTGCGAGCGGAAACAATCCATCGACTCTTTATCCCAGGTCAGAAACGCCTTCGAGCGCCCTTCGCCGAGGGTGTACTTCTCTACCACTTCCACCTCGCGCTTCAGCTCCAGCCCATACCAGCGCGGCTGTCGGTTGTCCGGTTTGACATCGCACTGGTGCGCCATGGTGACGTTGGCCAGCAGCGTGCGGGTCTCGTCGCGGCTTTCAAAGCGCGGGACGGCCGGCGGCAGCGCCTGCAGGTATTTGGCATCGGTAGAGTAAACGCGGGTGCGGTTCAGGCTGTCGGTGCTTTCCAGCGTCGCCAGCAGCGCCTGGCCAAACTGCGCCGGATCGGCGTCCGGGGATTTGATGTCCAGATAGAAGGTGACGTGCGGAAACGCCTTTAGCACCTCGTCCAGCCGCGGAATGCCGATGCCCTGGCCGCGGAACGGATGCGCATCGCCTTTGGCGAACGCCCAGCCGGCATCGGTCTCGGCCAATTGCGCGGCGGTATAGGCAGAGACCGGGCCCTGCCGGTTGGTCAGCGCCTTCAGATCCGAGGGGCGATACAGCACGATGACGCCGTCTTTGGATTCTTGCAGGGTGATCCAAATGGCGTCGGCACCGTTTTTCAGCGCGGTTTCGATGGCGATGCGGGTGTTTTCCGGCGCATCGGCGGTGCCGCCGCGATGGGCGACGATCGCCGGCGCGTGACCGGTGGCGGCGCTGGCCGCCAACGCGCTCAGCGACAGCGCGGAAGCCAGCAGCCAGTGAGAAAATCTGATCATGTAGAGTACCTTGTCGTTATCGTTGTGGTGAGCCGCACGGGATGGCGGAAATCATACTATTGAAAAATTAAGCTTTTTTAACAACGCGGAAATATCTGGTGGAAACGGCGCTTTCATCGAAGCCTGCGGCCTTGAGCTTTCGGCATATGACTGTATACTTATACAGTGTTACTGGAGGGTGCGATGCGTAAAATCATTCATGTCGATATGGACTGCTTCTTCGCGGCGGTGGAAATGCGCGACGATCCCAGCCTGCGCGATATCCCGCTGGCGATTGGCGGCAGCGCCGATCGGCGCGGGGTGATCAGCACCGCCAACTACCCGGCGCGGCGCTACGGCGTGCATAGCGCCATGTCTACGGCGATGGCGCTCAAGCTGTGTCCGCATCTCACCCTGCTGCCGGGGCGCATGGCGGCCTACAAAGAGGCTTCGCTGCATATCCGTGAAATCTTCGCCCGCTATACCCCGTTGATCGAGCCGCTGTCGCTCGATGAAGCCTATCTCGACGTGACCGACAGCCCGCAATGCAACGGCTCGGCGACGCTGATCGCTCAGGAGATCCGTCAGGCGATCGCCGATGAGCTGAATCTCACCGCGTCGGCCGGCGTCGCGCCGATCAAGTTTCTCGCCAAAATCGCTTCCGAGATGAACAAGCCGAATGGGCAATACGTGATCACCCCGGCGCAGGTGCCGGCGTTTTTGCAGCAGCTGCCGCTCAGCAAAATCCCCGGCGTCGGCAAGGTGACCGCCAAACGGCTGGAGGAAGTGGGGCTTATCACCTGCGCCGACGTGCAGCAATACGATTTGGCGCAGCTGCTCAAGCGCTTCGGCAAGTTCGGCCGGGTGCTGTGGGAGCGGTGTCAGGGCATCGATCGGCGCGAAATCTCGGCGGAGCGGCTGCGTAAATCGGTGGGCGTGGAGCGCACGCTGGCGGAGGACATTCACGACTGGGAAGATTGCGAAACGCTGATTATCGACAAACTCTACCCCGAGCTGGAGATGCGGCTGCGTAAGGTGAAGCCGGATCTGCATATCGCCCGGCAGGGCGTGAAGCTGAAGTTTCAGGATTTTCAGCAAACCACCCAGGAGCACGTGTTCCCGGTGCTGAATCAGCAGGATTTGCTGGCGGTGGCGCGGCAGGCGTGGCGCGAACGGCGTGAAGGGCGCGGCGTGCGGCTGGTGGGGCTACATGTGACGCTGCTCGATCCGCAGCTGGAGCGGCAGCTGGCGCTGCCTTGGGAATAAAAAAGCCGGCGATTAGCCGGCTTTTTGCGTTAAGCGCGCAGATTACGCGCGCTCAGGGATCGCTTTCAGCAGCGAGGTCAGCAGCTTCCAGTACAGACCGACGCTTTCGATATGCACCTGCTCATCCGGCGAGTGCGGGCCGGTGATGGTTGGCCCGATCGATACCATGTCCATGTTTGGATACGGCTTTTTGAACAGACCGCATTCCAGGCCGGCGTGGATCACCATGATGTTCGGCGTCTTGTTGAACAGCTCCTGATACAGCTCGCGCACCAGGTGCATCACCGGCGAGTCGGCGTCCGGCTGCCAGCCCGGGTAGCCGCCCTTCGGCGCCACCTTGGCGCCGGCCAGCTGGCCCAGCGCGGTCAGCATCTCGACCACGTAATCTTTGCCGCTGTCGATCAGAGAGCGGATCAGGCAGATGATTTCCGCTTCGTTTTCGCTGGTGGTGACCACGCCGACGTTCAGCGAGGTTTCCACTACGCCTTTGACCGCGTCGCTCATGCGGATCACGCCGTTCGGCGTGCCGTTCAGCAGCGCCAGGAAGCGTTGCTGGCTGTCGGCGCTCAGCGCCTGCGAAGCGCTGGTGGCCGGCTCCAGCAGCACGGTGATGTTCTTCTCTTTGGCGGAGAGTTCGTTCTGCAGCACCGCCAGGAACTCCTGGCTCAGCGCTTTCAGCGCGTCGGCTTTTTCCGCCGGCACCGCAACCACCGCGGAGGCTTCACGCGGAATGGCGTTGCGCAGGGTGCCCCCGTTCAGATCCAGCACGCGCAGGTTCAGCGCCGCCGCATGGGCGAACAGGAAGCGCGCCAGCAGTTTGTTGGCGTTGCCCAGCCCGACGTGGATCTCGGCGCCGGAGTGGCCGCCTTTCAGGCCCTTGAGGGTCAGCTTCAGGGTTTGATAACCGGCCGGCACCGCTTCGCGCTGCAGCGGCAGGGTGGTGATGAAGTCGATACCGCCGGCGCAACCCATGTAGATTTCGCCTTCTTCTTCGGAATCGGTATTGATCAGAATGTCTGCCTGCAGCCAGTTTGGCTGCAGCCCGAAGGCGCCGTCCATGCCGGCTTCTTCGGTCATGGTCAGCAGCACTTCCAGCGGGCCGTGCTCAACGCTGTCATCGGCCAGCACCGCCAGGGCGGAGGCCATGCCGATGCCGTTGTCGGCGCCCAGCGTGGTGCCGCGCGCTTTCACCCACTCGCCGGCGATATAAGGCTGGATCGGATCCTTGGCGAAGTCGTGCACGGTGTCGTTATTCTTTTGCGGCACCATGTCCAGGTGCGCCTGCAGCGCCACCGGCTTGCGGTTTTCCATGCCTTTGGTGGCCGGTTTGCGCAGCAGGATATTGCCGACCTGATCGCGCTCGGCGTGCAGGTTCTTCTCTTTGGCCCAGGTGAGGATGTGCTGCGCCAGCGCTTCTTCATGATAAGAAGGGTGCGGGATAGAACAGATCTTGGCGAAAATATCCCACAGCGGCTGTGGCGAAAGCTGAGACAATTCAGACACTATAAGTCTCCTGTGACGGCAGGCTCCGACAGGACGGGCGTGCCGCGCGGTTGAGGTGAGCGGGTATCTGTGCGTCGTGGCACGATCGTTAGAGAATATCACTTTATTTCCGGCGGCGCGCGCCCCGTATTGTGCGGTTTAAGCGCTTGATCACACGGCTTTGCGGCGGGAACGTTCGCTTTTTCAGCATCAATCACCGAAAAGCCGCGCGGCGGAAATCGCGAGGTTTTCCTCGGTACAGCTGGAATTCAACGCGGCCAGTCTCTATAATCTCGCGCAACCTTTTTTCCCCTGAACTATAAAGTAAGCCGCTTCACCAGCCGGCTGGGACACGATTCTATGAGCGAAAAATACGTTGTTACCTGGGATATGCTGCAAATACATGCACGCAAGCTGGCGCACCGCCTGCTGCCTGCCGACAAATGGACCGGCATCATCGCCGTCAGCCGCGGCGGCCTGGTGCCGGCGGGTCTGCTGGCGCGCGAACTGGGCATTCGCTATGTGGATACCGTCTGCATTTCCAGCTACGACCATGACAACCAGCGCGAAATGAAAGTGCTCAAGCGCGCCGAAGGCGACGGTGAAGGCTTCATCGTAGTAGACGATCTGGTGGATACCGGCGGCACCGCAAAAGCGATCCGCGACATGTACCCGAAAGCGCATTTCGTCACCATCTTCGCCAAGCCGGCGGGCCGTCCACTGGTGGACGACTACGTGATCGACATCCCGCAGGATACCTGGATCGAACAGCCGTGGGACATGGGCGTCAGCTTCGTTCCCCCTATCGGCGGTCGCTAAGCCCAGCCAGTTCCAAGTCAACGCCCGGTTATGCCGGGCGTTTGTTTAAGGATAAACGTGATGGCGTTGTCAGGCTTACCGAAGGCAAGATATAAAAAATAAGGAAAATCAATTTATTGATTTTCGGCCGTTGACCACAAAGGAGGAAAAACCACGCTGTTTCCTCCTTTGTCAGCCGCCTGACGCCCGGTTATGCCGGGCGTTTGCGTTATCTTGGTTTATCCCGCCAGAGTTAGGTACACTACCCCCAGTTAAGTAGGCCTGTTGCGGCCTATCGCCAGATTTACGGAGGCTGTTGTTACCATGGCACAGGCCAACCTTTCTGAAATTCTTTTCAAGCCCAAATTCAAACACCCTGAAACCTCGACGCTGGTGCTGCGCGCGCGCAACAAAGTGAGCGCCGCCATGCATTCCGCGTTGGAAGGCGACACCACCGGCAGCTGGTACCGCATGCTGAACCCGCTACTGTGGGCCTGGCGCGGCGTCAGCCCGATCGAAATCCACGAAGTGCTGGCGCGCATTGCCGCCTCCGACGCCGAGCGCAGCAACCCGCAGCGGCTGGATACCGTGGTGGGCTACCGCAACGGCAACTGGATCTACGAATGGATCCATCAGGGCATGCAGTGGCAACAGCGGGCGACGGAGCAGCAGGATCCGCTGCTCGGCGGCGAATACTGGCTGAAGGCCGCGAGCCTGTACAGCATCGCCGGCTACCCGCACCTGAAGGGCGACGAACTGGCCGAACAGGCGGAGATGCTGGCTAACCGTGCGTACGAAGAGGCGGCGCTGCTGCTGCCGTATCAGCTGAAAGAGCTGGAGTTTCGCATCGAAGGCGGCGGCAGCGTCACCGGGTTCCTGCACATGCCGGAGAAGGGCGAAGCGCCGTTCCCGACGGTGCTGATGTGCGGCAGCCTCGATACGCTGCAGACCGACTACCACCGCCTGTTCCGCGACTACCTGGCGCCGCACGGCATCGCCATGCTGACGCTCGACATGCCGTCGATCGGTTCTTCCTGCAAATGGAAGCTGACGCAGGACTCCAGCTACCTGCACCAGCAGGTGTTGATCCAGCTGGCCTCGGTGCCGTGGGTGGATCATCAGCGGGTGAGCGCCTTCGGCTTCCGCTTCGGCGCCAACGTGGCGGTGCGATTGGCCTACCTGGAGCCGCAGCGGCTGCGCGGCGTAGCCTGCCTGGGGCCGGTGGTGCATCGCCTGCTGTGCGACAGCAGCACCCAACTGAACGTGCCGGACATGTATATGGACGTGCTGGCCAGCCGCATGGGCATGGCTAACGCCTCGGACAACGTGCTGAAGGTGGAGCTGAACAGCTACTCGCTGAAAATGCAGGGGCTGCTGGGGCGCCGCTGCCCGACGCCGATGATCTCCGGCTACTGGGAGCGCGATACGCTCAGCCCGAAAGAGGAGTCGCAGCTGATCGTCACCTCCTCGGTGAGCGGCAAGCTGATCGCCATCCCGCGCACCCCGGTTTACGACAGCTTCCACCGGGCGTTGCTGCAGATGTCCGGTTGGCTGAAGGATAAAATGCGTTAATTAGTTGCTAAATTTTAACAATTTGTTAAAAAGAGTGGTCTACATTGAGGAGGTTAGAGAATGACGTTACCGAGTGGTCACCCTAAAAGCCGACTAATGAAACGTTTTGCCAGCTTGGGGCCGTACCTGCGTGAAGGGCAATGTGAGAACGACCGGTTTTTCTTTGATTGTTTGGCCGTCTGCGTCAATGTAAAGCCCGCTCCGGAGAAGCGTGAGTTCTGGGGCTGGTGGATGGAGCTGCAGGCGGAAGAGGCGCGCTTCACCTATTCGTACCAATTCGGCCTGTTCGACAAGGAAGGCAACTGGACGACGCAAAACATTAAGGATGATGAAGTGAACGCCAAACTGGAAGATACCCTGCGCGACTTCCATCGCCGCCTGGGCGAACTGCTGGCGACCATGGAACTGGGGCTGGAACCCGCCGATGATTTCAAAGAAAAACTGATCAAACTCTCCGCCTGACCCCGTTTGACCACGTATTGTGCTGATTTCGCGTTGTGCCTGTTGGCATAACGCGTCTCTCCTGTTACAAAGACCTTTGCACTCTTCTTCTCATCATTACACACGGCAGAAATACTATGAACGGCAGCCAGACATTGGTTGTGAAATTGGGCACCAGCGTGTTGACCGGCGGATCGCTGCGTCTGAACCGCGCCCACATCGTCGAATTGGTGCGCCAGTGCGCGCAGCAACACGCCGCGGGCCACCGCATCGTCATCGTCACCTCCGGCGCCATCGCCGCCGGGCGCGAACACCTGGGCTATCCCGAGCTGCCCGCCACCATCGCCTCCAAGCAGCTGCTGGCGGCGGTAGGGCAGAGCCGGCTGATCCAGCTGTGGGAACAGCTGTTCTCCATTTACGGCATCCACGTCGGGCAGATGCTGCTGACGCGCGCCGATCTGGAAGACCGCGAGCGCTTCCTCAACGCGCGCGACACCATGACGGCGCTGCTGGACAACCGCATCGTGCCGGTAATCAATGAGAACGACGCCGTCGCCACCGCCGAAATCAAAGTGGGCGACAACGATAACCTGTCGGCGCTGGCGGCCATTCTGGCCGGGGCCGATAAACTGCTGCTGCTGACCGATCAGCAGGGCCTCTACACCGCCGATCCGCGCAACAACCCGCAGGCCGAACTGATCCGTGAAGTGCACGGCATCGACGACGCGCTGCGCGCCATCGCCGGCGACAGCGTCTCCGGTCTGGGCACCGGCGGCATGGGCACCAAACTGCAGGCGGCCGACGTGGCCTGCCGCGCCGGCATCGACGTGGTGATCGCCGCGGGCAGCAAGCCGGGCGTGGTGGCGGACGTGATCGAGGGCAAACCGGTGGGCACCCGTTTCCACGCGCTGGAAACCCCGCTGGAAAACCGCAAGCGCTGGATCTTTGGCGCGCCGCCGGCCGGTGAGATCACCGTCGATGACGGTGCGGTGGAAGCGATGATGGCGCGCGGCAGCTCGCTGCTGCCGAAAGGCATCCGCGAAGTGAAGGGCGACTTCTCGCGCGGCGAAGTGATCCGCATCCGCAACCTGGCGGGGCGCGATCTGGCGCACGGTGTCAGCCGCTATAACAGCGATGCGATGCGCATGATCGCCGGGCACCACTCGCAGGAAATCAGCGAGATCCTCGGTTACGAATACGGTCCGGTGGCAGTGCACCGCGACGATATGATTGTCAGTTAAGGAGTGAGCATGCTGGAGCAGATGGGGAAGGCCGCCAAGCAGGCCTCCTGGCAGCTGGCGGTGCTGAGCACGGCGAAGAAGAATCAGGTGCTGTCGGTGATGGCCGACAGGTTGGAAGCCAACAGTGAAGCGATCCTGCTGGCGAACGAACAAGACATGGCGCAGGCGCGCGCCACCGGCATGAGCGAAGCGCTGCTCGATCGCCTGCTGCTGACCCCGGCGCGGCTGGCGGCGATTGCCAACGACGTGCGCCAGGTATGCCGCCTGAACGATCCGGTCGGCCACGTGCTGGACGGCAACCTGCTGGACAGCGGGCTGAAGCTGGAGCGCCGCCGGGTGCCGCTCGGCGTGATCGGCGTGATTTACGAGGCGCGGCCGAACGTCACCATCGACGTCGCCAGCCTGTGCCTGAAAACCGGTAATGCGGTGATCCTGCGCGGCGGTAAAGAGACGCACAACACCAACCAGGCGACGGTGAAAGTGATCCAGCAGGCGCTGGAACAGTGCGGCCTGCCGGCGGCGGCGGTGCAGGCGATCGACAGCCCGGATCGCGCGCTGGTGAACGAACTGCTGCGCCTGGACCGCTATGTCGACATGCTGATCCCGCGCGGCGGCGCCGGTCTGCACAAGCTGTGCCGCGAGCAATCGACCATCCCGGTGATCACCGGCGGCATCGGTGTGTGCCACACCTACGTGGATGCCGACGTCGATTTCGACAAGGCGCTGACGGTGATTGAAAACGCCAAGATCCAGCGCCCCAGCGCCTGTAACTCGCTGGAGACGCTGCTGGTGAACCGCAGCATCGCCGCCGAGTTCCTGCCGGCGCTGAGCGCCAAAATGGCGGCGGTGGGCGTGACGCTGCACGCGGCGGAAAATGCGCTGCCGCTGCTGCAGGGCGGCCCGGCGACGGTGGTGCCAGTGAACGCGGAAGATTACGACGACGAATGGCTGTCGCTGGATCTGAACGTGCTGCTGGTGGACGATATCGATCAGGCCATCGACCACATCCGCACCCACGGCACCAACCACTCCGACGCGATCCTCACCCGCTCGCTGAGCAGCGCCGAGCATTTCGTGCGCGCGGTGGACTCCTCGGCGGTGTACGTCAACGCCAGCACCCGCTTCACCGACGGCGGCCAATTCGGCCTGGGCGCGGAAGTGGCGGTGAGCACCCAGAAACTGCACGCCCGCGGCCCGATGGGCCTGGACGCGCTGACCACCTACAAGTGGATCGGCTACGGCGACGATCTGGTGCGCAGCTAAGGCCGGATTGCGGTCATAAAGAGGTCAGGGCGCAGCGTGCTGCGCCCTGATTGTTTTTGGGGAAGGTTGAGTGTGCCGCAGTGTGGTTGCTTGCAAAACGACCAAACGCCCCGGCGGCTATTGACTCATTTCGCGCGCAGGTCTACCTTGTTCAACGCACATCCGGCTTGCCCCGCAGGCTTGGCTCGATGCCGATATAGCTCAGTTGGTAGAGCAGCGCATTCGTAATGCGAAGGTCGTAGGTTCGACTCCTATTATCGGCACCACCTCACTTTTTAACTTTCCCTTTCGTACACACCGTCACCGACTCTGCCGCAACGCTAAAGTCTATTAATCTGGTGCATGATGCAATACCTGGGCTTGTGTACCATAAACCGCACAACACACAAACGTCGTAAACGGGAATATGCGTTGCTACGTTGGGACCTCACCGTCTTTTTCTTCTCTGAGAATAAAGGCATTGACGTGATTAATTCATTTAAACAAGTGAGGTTGTTATGTGTGAAGATTTAATTTCAAGAGCGAAGTGTTTTGTCTTTAATGGTCAAAGATACAGAGTCTTTATCTCTCACCGCAGGGGGATTGGCGGTAATTTGAACCCGCTGTATCTTTTGGATGCTAACTCCCAGTTTTCGGTCGTGACGGAACGTAACAACAGAAAACGCGATGGGGATATTCTTTATATCGGCATTGGCTATCAAGACGGGGTGGATATCTTGAAGGCAAGAACCCGTGATTATACGGTTCCCTCAGGAGAGAAAGAGTTTGCGGAGGGGGGCGGAGCGGCAGCGTTTTATCAATTTATTGCCGCATGCGTTAAACCATGGATCGAAGCGCATTATCCTGTCAACGCAGACCAGCAAACGCTGGCAGGCCACTCGCACGGTGGTCATTTTGTGTTGTATACCCTGTTTAATCATCCTGATGCATTTCAAAATTATTTAGCGGCCAGCCCATCCATTTGGTGGGGCAATGGGGCGTTGATTCCTGACGGCAAGTTAACCATTGATGAGCATGTCAATCAGGTCACGCTGATGGTGGGAGAGTATGAAGAAAAACTTCATCCCCAAAGTAATGAAACAGAGAAAATGCAGATCCTTAGAATGAACGCCACGCCTAAGCTGCGAGCCAGAAATCTGGCGGAGAAGTTGATCGGTAATGAACAGCGCTGTAGCTTTGTTTTTTGCACCGGGCGGCGCCATCCCGGCGTTATTAAGGATTATGCACAGGTGGCAAACCTGATCGCTGGGCATTGTCCCCAATATGACGGGCTTTAGAATAGACATCGCGTTATTCAAGATCGATTTTATTGCTGTTAGTCCGGGCTGACGCTGCGAATCCTTTCAATGCGAGTCACCTAGATTGCCAGTGGGAAGTCACCAGGGAAAATAAAATAGCCGACAGGGATCTGGCCCCCTAAGAGGCAACACGCTTAGCGCGGCGTCAACGGCTGGCGTGATAGTCATGAATGTATGTGAATTATTTACTTTAAAAACAAAAAGATATTAAACTATTGAGCCTTCGCCGCAGGAATATTCCTTCTCTTGCCGTACGTCATTTGCCTGCCTTTCCCCGGTTAAACAACCGTTTAATTAATCACTGTTATACTTACCCCTGTTGAGCCTTGATGGGTGAATGTTTTCCTCCTCAAGCATTGCGATGCGGCGCTCAGTGGCGCGGCATCCGTTTTTGGACATGCCGGTGGTTCGGTGAGAAGTAAGGAGAAGTGCACTATGAGCAGAAAAGACAAGCTCGCGGCGGCCCTGCTGGCCATCTTCCTGGGGGGGCTGGGCATTCACAAGTTTTACCTGGGTATGAAGTGGTGGGGGCTGTTCTACCTGCTGTTCTGCTGGACGGGGATCCCGGCGATTGTCGGCTTTATCGAAGGCATTATTTATCTGTTCCAGTCGGAAGAGAAATTCAACCAGAAATACAATTCTGGCCTGATTTAATGATTTTATAACGGTGCTTCCTGTTAAAGGACGCGCCGTTTTTCATTCCATTACTGTTTCTTTATCATAATCTTACCGTGTATCTCTTTGCTCATCATTTTATTCGAACTGGAGAGCACGAGGGTTGATCACCATAATCCGCCAGGCCCAGCGTGGTGAGATCGGTCGCCAGTTCCATCGGCTGTTTGTTGTTTGGCGCTGGGAACATCGATTTGGCCGACATCATCATAGTGCTGCTGTTGATGGTGTAATCGGTTTTGACCTTCATGCCGATATATTTCGATTCCGGCATGGAGAGTTCTTTTTTGCCGGCGGCGTCGTGCTGTGGCGCCGGGCCGCCATTTTCCATCACGGCGTGCGCGTGTTCCGGCATTACTTCCGCGCTGCCGGTAGTGGGCTCAGCATCGGCCACGTAGGACGCGCCGCTGAAGGCGGCCACAGAGGTAAGGATAATGCCTGTAACGATTTTGATTGTCGCTCCCCAGAATATTGTTGATGAAATATTTTATCGCCCGATAAAAACGGAATTTTTAAATTTCTGCAAGTGTGCTTGCGTGTGTTTGGATACATGTAAATAGTATATCTAAACATAGTCAATGATTGGAGTGTGTACAAATTATTGCGGTTTTTTTTCGCTTTCATTTTCCAGTTTTTAACAAGGAGTAAATGTTATATTGAGATGCGGGGAGTTATCTTTTTACGTTAAAAGCACTCTGTGAAGCGTTATTTATGTGAACTTCATAGTCACAGAAATAATGCCGAAATTACTACCTTTCTATCTAATGGCTAATTATTCATGGCATAGGCTTCAACCCCTTGCGTTTCCTGCGCTAGAATCAGGCGGTTTTCTCTTGGAAAAGGATATCGCCATGGCCGCCTGGGCCCTTTTGATCGTCGGTTGGGTGTTGATTTGGCAGGATCAGCCGATTGTCGGCGTGCTGTGCATCGCGCTGTTTGCCGTGCTGCAATGGGCGAAGTACGCCGCTAAAGGCGCGCAAGACCCCGAAGAGGTGGCAGAGTGGCGCAAGACCGACTGGCGTTCGCAGCCGATTGAAATGGCGCACGCCGGTGACAGTGACCGGCAGATAGGCGGCGTGGGGGAGTTGGGCATGGGCGGCCCCAGTTTTTGGACGCTGCTGCTGCGCGACGGGGCGATGGTGCATGGCGCCAGTGCCGAGCCGCAGGACGTGGACGGCGGCAGGTTGCGCCTGATCCCGACCCGCAGCCGCGAGGGAGAGGGGCTGACGGTGTACGAGCCTGCCGCCCGGGTGATGTACGCGCTGCCCGCGCTGACCGATCGTGAGCAGGGAGCCTTAGCCGCCGGTTCCGCCGAGGCGCTGGCGCGGCTGCGGGCGAAGTGTCGGCAGGTGGAGGCCACGCCGTTGCGGCAGGTGCGCGGTCTGTGGGTGCCGCAGTGGATAGAGGAACCGGCGGATCGTCTGGAGATCACCTTGCCCAGCGGCCGCGCGCTGGCGGCGCGTTTGATGTTGCCGCCCGATCTGCGCTATGCAGACGATCCCGCCGCGCTGCTGCACGCACCGCCTTATGCGTTGTGGCTGGATAACCGGCCGACCGATCGCTTCGTGTGCGATCTCGAACGCGTGGCGGAATCCCCGGCGGGTGATGCCTTCAGCGTCGGCGGTTGCCAGTTCCGCGGCGAGCATATCGTGGATGGCCTGTACCACCTCTATTTCGCCGGCGAGTGGTTCTGCCTGCTCTCTTATGCGCACAAACCTGCTGGTGGGCGTGGTTCAGACACCACCTTTTTCGTTGAACGGGTCGAGCCGCAAGACGGCGGCGTGTTCGTGATTGAATGGGATGCCTACAGCCTGGGGCCCGACGGGCGTGAGCCGCGCGTGCCGGCCCCGCCGGTCTTGGTTATCGCGGTGAGCTGGCAGGAAGCGCCGCTGCAGCTGCCCACGGCCAATAACCGCGTGACCGTGCGTTTGCCCAACGCCACGGCGTAAGGCTTAGGGCAGCACCCTGACTTCGCCGTTGTGCAAGGTCAGCACCGCGATCGGGCTGCCGGAGAAGCACTCCCTAAAGATCCAGTCGCTGGGCCGAAACGCCGCCGCTGGCAGCCCGGCCTGCCACTCCTCCCACTGCGGGGTCGGCTGATCCGACGGCAAAGAGAAAGAGACCAGCCAACCGGCTTCGCAGTGCGCCCTTTGGCCGGTTGGACGGGTGAAGGTATGCGCATCCGCCAGCTCCATCACCGGCGGTAAAACCTCAAAAGCGATGATCGGCACGCCGGCCACGCTTTGCGGCTGAGGGAAGCGCACGGCGGTTACACCGTCCATCGTGATGGGGCTGTCTTCGGTGCCGGGCTGGCGCGGCTCCTGCCGGTTTACCCAGCTTCCCTTTGGCAGGGTGATTTCGCCGAACGGCCTGGCCGCCTCGAGCGTCAGGTAGCTGCGCCGATTCCAGCGTTCTTCCGCCCGCTGGCTCTTGAGATCCTGGATGGCAATGTCGATCAGCATCAGCGCGAACGCTACCGGGTAGATCGCCAGCGCCGAGGCCAACAGATAGCCGCCCCAGGAAAGCGGCGGGCGCGGGCGGCCGCAGCGGGCGGCGGCATATCGCCAGCCCCACCAGGCGAGCAGGATGCCGGCGAGCAGCAGGGCCAATAACAGCGCCAGCAGGCCGGCGACGCCGGCGCCATAACCTAACAGCATGGCAAGTTCCTTATGTTCACGGCGTGGTGGAGCGATAGCGAATGAAGTAGGGCAGCGCCGGGGTCTCCCCGTCATCGCCATAGTGGCTTTCCGGTTCGATCACGGTTTGGCGTGCGTCGTCGCGCCCGTTGTAGCGGTACTCCAACGGCTGTCGGTAGCGCACTTCGGATGAGCGCAGATCGAAAATCAGCGAAAGACGGGCATCGCCGTTATCCGTTTGGGCGACCAGCTTATCGTTGCCCGCCCAGAGCTGATACAGCGATTTATCGCCGGTCTCCAGCAGCACCTTCAACTGCCCGTCGGATTGATAACGCAGAAGCTGATACACTCCTCTGTCCAGCGTTTGGGCGATCAGGTAGATGCCGCCGTCCGGGGCCTGTGCGCTTTCCTCCACGCGCACCAGCAGCCAATGCAGTTCAATCACCTCGCCGGTTTTACCGTTAACGGCGATGTGTAACGCGCCGGATCCGAGCACCGGGTTCATCCAGAAATGCACGCGATCGCCATCAACGGCGGTGAAGATCTCGGGTACGGATTTGCGCTTACCGGAGGCGTAAGCCGTCGGTGAGTCCTCCTCGCCGCGCTCAAAGCCCAGCAGTTGCCGCGCGTCCAGCAGCGCCGGCAGATCCAGCGTCTGCCGCCAATGGGCGCCGAAGTCCGGGCTGTAGAATACGCCTTCGGTGCTGATGAGATACAGCGCGCGTTTTCCCGGTTGCGCCACCAGTTTGCCGCCGACAAAGGAAGGCCGGTTGTCGTCGCCCTCCGGCCAGGGGATCAGCGCCCCGATGGTGCCCCGTTGCACATCAACCAGTCTGCGGCCCTTAGAGAGAAAAAGCACGCACTCCTGCTCGCCGCAAACCGCATCATGGATCAAGTCGTCGAGTTCCCCCAGCATCTGTAACCCTTTTGGGCCGGCAAACAGCACCTGGCTGAGGTAGTTGGCCGCCCAGCCGTAAAAGCTATTGTACGCGCGGTCTTCACTTCTTTTGCTGGTGAGCAGCAGGGCGCCGTCCTGCGCCGGGTAGCTGTGGATGAGATCGTAACGGGCTATCGTCGGCAACGCCTGGTCGCCCTGAGTCCATTGCCACTGCTCATAGCGTTGCTCAGGGGCGAGCAAATAGACGCCCAGCGCGCTGGCCAAAAACAGCGTCAGGATAATAAGGGGTCTTTTATAAAGCGCTAACGTCATCATTTCAGCTCCGTCACCTGAGCCTGCCGCCATAAACTGCGGCGCAGATTTCTCAGGTATTTAAACGTTTTAAACGTGCGGTGCTGGTCAAAAGAGTACAGGCGGCAGATCTGGGCGACCCCCTCGATCAACAGCGCCAGGCCGCTGACCATCAGCATCAGCAGCAGAATAATCGGCGGCAATTCGCTGCCGAGACGCTTCAGGGTCCAGGCATCCAGGTGAAAGCCGGCCGGGGTATCGGCGTTATCCACCACCATCATGCCGAGTACAAAACACGCCACGATTGCCCCAAAAATGAAGACAACGCGCGCGCACAGGTTAAGACCGGCTTCGGTGAAGTAGCGGCTGCCGCCGATGAGATAGGTTTGGCGATCGCGATGATTGATGATCCCACGCACTTTGGGCAACTCGGGAATGACGTCGTTCTCGCAATACAGCACCTGCAGCGGATCGCCTTTGGCGATGAAAAGCGGATGTTGCCGACGAAATACCGGATGCAGTTTGGTATTGGGGACATTGAGCGCGCGGGTCGTCAACGCGAAGTGCGTCTCCTTCTGACGCCACGCATACGTATCCAAATACTGCACCTGCCGCGGGATCTCATAGTGGCAAAGTTCGTAGTTCAGGGCGTTGACCGTCTCGATGCCGGAGGTCTCGACGCCGTCCGGGAGGGGAGGCGCGGTCTGCAGCGGTGCGGTCGCCGGCACAGCGTCTGCGCGGACGGCCCGGTATTTGATGCCGGGGATTTTCAGGCTGAGCGAGCCGGGCGGCGTGACGTCTTGCCCCAGCAGCACGCGATCCAGCGCCCGGAGCAGGCGCCTGCGGCCGCGGTGCCCGATCAGCAGGAGCTCCGAACCGACGAACAGCGCCATGCCGATGCCGATAAGGCCGGCGATGATGGCGATAAAGAACAGGACGATGGTCAGCCAGGAATCTTCCCCGTCCATGATGAAAAAGGCCGCCGGGAAACCGCCGGCCAGCACCGCGCCCAGCAGCAGCAGGGCGAAGTATTTCAGCTTGTATTTCAGCGTCCTGTCAGGCTCCAGCCGGCCTTTCGTGCCGTGCAGCAGCCAGTGCAGCCAGTAGCTGCCGTCTTGCAGGCGGTGGGCACCGATCTTCACTCGATCGCCGGCGGCGAGCCTGGCCAGCAGATTTTCGCTGTCGCTGAAGTCGTCGCGGTAAAAAAAGAACGTCTGGCCGGAGGCGATGATCCTCACCAGGTTGTCGGGCGCCGTCTGCTGGCAGGCGCATTGTTCGACGGTCACATTAAAAAATTGGGTTTGCATGTCATTCCCTGTCAGTGGGCGTGGCCCGAAAATTCATCCCTGGCGCCGGGTATTCAGCGTTTTTTCATCAGCGGCAGCATGCGCACCAGCGCATTGTCCTTGACGATATAGTGGTGGAACAGCGCGGCGGCGGTATGCAGGCCGATCAGCCAGTAGCCGAATGAGGCCAGCGTTTTGTGCCAGCCGATAATCATTCGTGCCTGCGGCCGATCGGCCACGTCGGCGAACGGCATCGACAGGCCGAACAGATACCACTCCTTGCCGCCCAGATAGCGCGAATACACCCCCAGTACCGGCAGCGTCAGCAGCAGCAGGTAAATCAGGGCGTGCGTCAGGTGCGCCAGGCCGGTTTGCCACTTCGGCGGTTTGGGCGCGATGGCGGGCGAGGGGTAGCGCCAGCGCAGGAACAGACGGGCGATCATCAGCGCAAACACCGTTACGCCGCAGCTGAAGTGGGTGATAACCAGCGCGTACCAGGGGGCGCTGCCCGGTTCGGCATAGCCGCGCAGCTCGATGGTGACACAGGTGATGACCAGCAGGATCGCCACCAGCCAGTGCAGGCGAATTTGCAACGGCATGTAGGTGTTCTGCACCGGGTTACCTTTTGATGTTAAAGGGTCTGTGTGCCGATGGTAACGAAATGTTACAGGCGAGGAAAGCGCCTGCATGCAGTTTAAGCAAAATGCCAGGGGTTACGCCGCTTATTAAGCTATGAATTTAGTGGGTTAAGTGCCTGGCGGCAGGGGAGGCAGTTAGCATCGTAAGTTGTGAAGTTAATGCGCGGTAGGTTCAGAGGCTGGCAGCTTATTAAGCGATGAGGCGGGTGCGCCGCAGCCCTCGCTGCGGCGCCCGGGATCAGTTCAATTTGGCCTTGGCGAAGTCGCTGCCGTTCACGTCCACCACGTAGCCGCTCAGGTTGCTGCGGGTGGCGTAGAACACTTTGCCGGTGGCCAGCGGCAGCCACGGCGCCTGTTTGGCGAAGATCACCTGCGCCTGTTGATACAGCCTGGCGCGCGCCTGCGGCTGGTTCTCCTGGATCGCCTGCTGGATCAGTTTGTCATAATCCTTATCGCACCAGCGCGCCACGTTGGCGCCGCTCTGCACGCCGGCGCAGCCGAGCAGGGTGGCGAAGTTGTCCGGATCGCCATTGTCGGACACCCAGCCGTACAGCGCGCTCTGTTGCTCGCCTTTGCGCAGCCCGGCCAGATACTGGCCCCACTCCCAGGTGACGATCTTGGCTTTCACGCCCACCTTCGCCCAGTCGCTCTGAATCATCTCGGCGATGCGCTTCGAGTTCGGGTTGTAGGGGCGCTGTACCGGCATTGACCAGATGTCGGTCTCAAAGCCCTGCTCCAGCCCGGCTTGCTTCAGCAGTTCGCGCGCCTTCTGCGGATCGTAGGCGTACTCCGGCAGTTTATCGTTGTAGCCCAACATGCCCGGCGGCAGCAGCGAGTTGGCCGGGGTGCCGCTGTCTTTGAACACGGCGGCGACGATCGCTTTCTTGTCTACCGCGTAGCTCAGCGCCTGGCGCACCAGCAGGTTGTCGAACGGTTTTTTCTGGGTGTTGAACGCCAGATAGCCGACGTTCAGCCCGGTAATGTCGTGCAGTTGCAGGTTGCCGTCGGCCTTGATGGCGGCGAATTGCTCCGGCAGCGGTGCCGGGATGATCTGGCATTCGTTGGTTTTCAGCTTGGCCAGCCGGGTTTGCGGATCCGGCGTAATCGAGAAGATCAGGTGCTTGCTGGCCACGTCGCCCTGCCAGTAGTGCGGGTTGGCGATGTAGCGGATCAGCGAATCCTGCTTGTACTGCTGCAGCGCGAACGGCCCGGTGCCGATCGGCCAGTTGTCGACGTATTCCGGCGTGCCCTTTTTCAGCATCGCGTCGGCGTACTCGGCGGACAGGATCGAGGCGAAATCCATCGCCCAGTCGGCGACGAAGGCGGCGTTGGGCTGGCTCAGCGTGAAGCGCACGTGGTGCTCGTCCACCGCTTCCACCTTGGTGATCAGCTTATCCAGGCCCATGTCGGTGAAGTATTCATAGTTGCCGCCGGAGACCTTGTGATACGGGTTGGCGGGATCCTTCTGCCGCATCACGGTGAACACCACGTCTTCGGCGTTGAAGTCGCGCGTTGGGGTGAAGTATTTGTTGCTGTTGAATTTCACGCCCTGGCGCAGGGTGAAGGTGTAGGTCTTGCCGTCCGGGCTGACGCTCCACTCGGTGGCCAGCGAAGGGGCGGGCGTTTTATCGCTTTCGCGCAGCGTCACCAGGCGGTTGTACAGCACCTGCGAGGTGGCGATAAAGGTCGGCCCGGAGCTGGAGAGCTGCGGGTTGAACGATTCCGGCGAGGCGACGGTGCAGTACACCAGCGCATCGGAAGCGGCCAGCGCGCCGCCCGCCGACAACAGGCCGCAGCCGGCCAGCGCCAATCCGGCGATAGGGTGTTTTAAAAACGTCAAGGCAAGATCCTCAGGTGGAATGAGCCGTTACCGGCGAATTGATTTAACTATAGATAACGGATGGCGAGATGGGGAACAAGCGCCTCATCGGTGCATTCTGTGCGCCTCGCGTTGCCTGCCATTGCGGCGCAGATCTACACTGCTGGGCAAACAGTCACTCGCAAGGATTTCCCGATGAGCCACTTTCGTCCTGTCGCCCTCGAACACGCCAGCCGCCTGCTGAATCACGGTCCGACGGTATTGATCACCAGCCGCAGCCATGACGGCGCCAAACGCAACGTGATGGCCGCCGCCTGGTCGATGCCGGTGGAGTTCAGCCCGCCGCGCATCGCCATCGTGGTGGACAAAGGGGCGCATAGCCGGCAAATGATCGAGGAGAGCGGCGCATTCGGCATTTGCGTGCCGGCGGCGATGTTCATCGACGCCACCTACGCGGTGGGCAGCGTGTCCGGGCTGGATGAAGACAAATTTTCCCGTTTCCATATCGCAGCGACGCCGAGCGCCACGCTGCAGGTGCCGCTGATCGAACAGGGCTGCGTGGCGTGGCTGGAGTGTCGCTTGCTGCCGGAAAGCGGCGCGCAGGAAAAATACGACACCTGCTTCGGCGAGGTGTTGAGCGCGGCGGCGGATGAGCGAGTGTTCCAGCAAGGGCGCTGGCACTTCACCGCCGCCAATGCGGATCTGCACACCATTCATCATCTGGGGGCGGGCAACTTCGTGCGCATCGGCGAGACGCTGCGGGCCAAACCGCTTTAATCGGCCTCGCGTTTGCGGTCTGCATCATAGCGCTCGCGGGCGGCGTCCAGCTCGGGGAAATGGTATTCCGCCCACTTATCCAGCGCCGTCAGCGTCTCGACCAGCGAGCAGGCGACGGCGCTGAGGCGGTATTCCACATGGGCCTGATTCTTTTCACTTAAATCCAGCCGCTCGAGCAGCCCGTTGCGTTCCAGCTGGCGCAGCGTTTGCGTCAGCACCTTCTGCGAAATGCCGTCGATGCGGCGCAGCAGCTCGCCGTTGCGCATCGGCCGCTGCGCCAGCGCGGGCAGGATCAACATTACCCACTTGCCGGAAATCAGCGCCAGCGCATCGCGCGCGGAGCACTTGCTCGAATAGACGTCGCCGGGATAAGCCATTGGGGTTACCTTCAGGTGCGTAATTGCCAAGGGGGCGATAAAGCCACAGCATAACAGCACCACCTTACAACGGGAGAAACAGGATGAACGTGCTGATTGTGCTGGCTCACCCCGAGCCGCATTCTTTCAATGCCCATTTGGCCGAACAGGCGCGGCAGGCCTGGTTGGCGCAGGGGCATCAGGTGAAAACGGTCGATCTGTATCAGGAGGGGTTTGATCCGCGCGAGGGCGCCGGCCACTACCCCAGCAGAAAGCAGGCGGACCGGTTCGATGCGATGCAGGAGCAGCGCCATCACTGGACGATCCAGGCGCTGCCGGCGGAGATCCGGCGGCATATCGAGCTGCTGCGCTGGGCGGATACGCTGGTGCTGCAGTTCCCTTTCTGGTGGTTCGGCGCGCCGGCCATCATCAAGGGCTGGATGGATCGGGTGTTCGTTTACGGCGGGCTCTACGACAGCCGCCACCGCCATGAGAACGGCGTGATGCGCGGCAAGCGGGCGCTGCTGACCGTCACCGCCGGCGCTTCCGCCCAGGCCTGCGCGCCGGACGGGCGCGACGGCGACATGCGGCTGATGCTGTGGCCGATCATGCATGCGCTGCACTATATCGGCTTTAGCGTGCTGGAGCCGTTCCTGGTCTATGGCGTGCGCGGCGGGCTGGCGGGCGAGGAGCGGCAGGCGCAAAACGCCGCGTTGGCGCAGGTGACGCAGGCGTATCGGGCTGGCTTAAGCGACCTTGCCGCCTGGCCGGCGGTGCCGTTCAACCGTAATGAAGATTTTGACGCCGATCTGGCGCTGAAGCCCGGCGCGCCGGTCTACAGCCCGTTCGTGCGGCACCGAGATCCGGCTTAGAACCCGGCCTTCAGCAGTTCCTCGCGCAAATCGTCGATAATCGCCGGTTCGATGTCGGGGAACTGCTGCTGAATATCGGCTATGGCTTCGGCCACGCTCGGGCCGGCGAAGGTGCCGGAGAAGGGCAGCAGCGGCAGGTTCGCGTCGCTGTCCGGCAGTTCACCGCGGATGGTGCCGGTGATCATGCCCGCTTTTTTTTCCGCCGTGAGGTCGTACTCCCCCACGCTTTTGTCGATCGGTTTCATTGGCCGCCTCGCTGTCGGTGAGTGTTTACCCTGTTCTGTTAAAGCATAGTGTTTCAGGCAATGAATACCAATCAATGTATATAATATTAATATAAAACAAAGTGATGCGTATTTTGTCGTTTGACGTTCAACGGCGGCCGGCGCTATGCTCTTGGCGCTAAAGGAACCTTCCTCACTGACAGGGACAGACGACATGAAAAGACTGAAAAGCGCGGCGCTGCTGTTGCCGCTGTTGGCGCTCAGCGCCTGCACTCACTCCCTCAGCAGCGCAGAGCAGCATGCCAAACACTACGTTTATCAAACCCGCGACGACTTCGATCCGCAATTCCGCACCGATGTGAACGGCAGCATTAAAAACGCCGTGCCGATGTTCGAACAGTTCTATCAGCAGGGGAAAAAGGATCGCGCGGCGGGCGTGGCGCGCAGCGAAGCGCAGAAAAAGGCCGACTACCTGGCCAGCGCGGAATTCCAGCAGAACATGGAACACAAAACCATTTTCATCAATCGCGCCTACAGCAGCACCGACAATCCTAAACGCCGCCAGGTGCTGTCGCAGGAAGCGGTGGGCGCCTATTGGGACGGCTACGAAGGGCGCTGACTTAATCCCACATAAACAGAAGGTAATAAAAACTGGCCTTCTGGCGGTTATTTGATTATAAAAACCGCCGCTAAGGACGATGTTCATAGAAGAAACCAGGAGTGTTTATGTTGGCAAAAGTTAAGCGTTCGTTCGCCGCCGCCGTCGTATTGATGTTGGCGCTGCCCGCAGTGCAGGCCGCGGATTACCGTGCGGGCGAGCAATATACCCGGCTGGATAAGCCGGTGGCCGCCGCGCCGGCGGTGGTGGAATTTTTCTCCTTCTACTGCGGCCCTTGCTATCAGTTCGCCGAAACCTACCGCGTAGGCAGCACCGTCGCGCAGGCGCTGCCCGCCGGCGAGAAAGTCACCAAATATCACGTCAGCCTGATGGGCAAGCTGGGCAATGAGCTGACCGAGGCCTGGGCGGTGGCGACGGTGCTGGGCGTGGAAGACAAGATTGAAGGGGCGATGTTTGACGCGGTGCAGAAACAGCGCGCCGTCAACGGCGCCGAGGATATTCAGCGGGTGTTCACGGCGGCCGGCATCGATGCCGCCACCTACGAAAACGCGCGCCACAGCCTGCTGGTCAAAGGATTGATCGCCAAGCAGAACGAAGCGGTGAAAGCGTTCGAGGTGCGCGGCACCCCGTCGTTCTACGTGGCAGGCAAATACAAGATAGATAATGCCGGCATGGCCAGCACCAGCGTCGAAGGTTACGCCAAAGAGTACGCGGCAGTGGTGCGCCATCTGTTGGATACGCAGCCTTAAGGCGATGCCTCCCCGGCGCCCGGTGATCTGTGATCGCGGCGCCAAATCCCCCGCTCGCCATTGATTGTGTGTTAACGGATTGTTATGGTGTTTTTCTGTTCAACGGCGCAGCTCCGCTGCTGTTTGAAGGGAGAGATCATGACGGCATTGGCAACGCTCCGGGACGTCGGCTTCGAAGAGTGGCTGGGGAAAATCAACACCGCCTGCGGCCGATTCTGCGCGAAAACGTTGGGGCCCGGCTTTCGCGGGGCGATGCAGGAGTTTCGCGCCCATGCCCTGCGCCTGAGCGTGGTCGACGTGTCCCAGGCCCGGTTGTACCGCACGCCGCGTGAGATCGCCCGCAGCGACGGCGCGCACTTTTTCACCGTCATCCAGCTGCGCGGCAGTGCGTTGATGGAGCAGGGCGATCGCCAAACGCTGCTCTCCCCCGGCGACATGACGCTGATCGATGCCTCACGGCCCAGCAGCTTCACCTTCCAGCGCGATTCGCGCCAAATCTCCCTGTTGTTGCCGCGCGGCTGCCTGCCGCTGCCGCCGCCTGGTGCGCAGCGTCTCGGGGCCGAGCTCAGCGCGGTGCGCCTCAGCCGCCAGCTGGTGCTGAGCAGCATGCAGGATCCTCAGCTCGCCGCGGCGGAAAGCGAGGCGGTGCTGAATGCGCTGGCGGCGCTGCTGCGCCCGGCGTTGGCGCTCGAACAGGCGCGTCCGGAGGGGCAACAACCGGTCTTCGACAAGGCGCTGGTGTTGATCGACAGGCATATTCAGTCGGCGCAGCTGCGCCCTGAGTGGGTGGCGGCCGAGTTGGGGGTGTCGCTGCGCAGTCTGTATCGGCTGTTCGCCCGCCAGGGGCTGGTGGTGGCCCAGTACATCAGGAACCGCAGGCTGGATCTGTGCGCGCAGGCGCTGCGCAGCGCCGCCGGGCAAGAAAAGCTGGCCGGAGTTGGCCTCGACTGGGGCTTCGCCGATCACAGCCATTTCTCGACCGCTTTCAAGCAGCGTTTCGGCATGTCGCCGAGCGAGTATCGCCGGCAGTATCAGTAAGTCAGGGCGCGGGCCAGGCCCGCGCCGCTTCACTCAATAGCGGATGCAGACCGATTTGGTTTCGGTGTAGGCATCCAGCCAATCCGGGCCGAAATCACGGCCGCTGCCCGACTGTTTGAACCCGCCGAACGGCATGTTCGGGTCGATCAGCGTATGGGTGTTGACCCACACGGTGCCGGCCTGAATGCGCGGCGTCAGCGCCATCGCCTGCTGCAGGCTGGTGGTCCACAGGCTGGCGGTCAGCCCGAAGTCGGTGTCGTTAGCCTTGCTCAGCGCTTCTTCGGCGCTCGCCACCCGGATCAGGTTGACCACCGGGCCGAACACTTCTTCGCGCGTCAGGTTCAGCCGATCGTCCGGGTTGATCACCAGGGTCGGCGGAATGTAGAAGCCGTTGGCGTCCGGCCCGGCCGCGCCGCCGATAAGCTCGGCGTTTTTCGCCCGGGCATCGTCCAGATAGGCCGCCACCTTGTTGCGGTGCGCGAGCGACACCAGCGGGTTGATTTGCGCGCCGGTATCCATCCCCGGCCCGACCGACAGCGATTTCACCGCCTGTTCGAATCCGGCCACCAACCGATCATAAATCGGCGCTTCGATATAGATTCGCGAGCTGGCGGCACACACCTGCCCCTGGTTGAGGAAGCTGCCGAGCATCAGGCCTTCGATCACCTGCTGCGGATCGGCATCTTTCAGCACGATGGCCGGGTTTTTGCCGCCCAGCTCCAGCGTCACGCGGGTCAGGCGATCCGCCGCCGCGCGCGCGATGCTTTTGCCCACCGGCGTGGAGCCGGTAAAGCTGACTTTGGCGATCAGCGGATGTTCGGTCAGCACCTTGCCGCACACGGTGCCGCGGCCGGTGACCACGTTGAACGCGCCCGGCGGTACGCCGGCTTCGCTCGCCAGTTCGGCCATGCGCAGCAGGGTGAGCGGGGTGGTTTCCGACGGCTTGATGACGATGGAGCAACCCGCGGCCAGCGCCGGCATCACTTTCCACATGCCGATCATCAGCGGGAAGTTCCAGGGCACGATGCCGGCGACCACGCCGATCGGCTCTTTGCGGGTATAAACCTGATATTTGGCGCCCGGTGGCATCGGAATGGAGACATCCAGCGTCTGGCCGGTGATTTTGGTCGCCAGCCCGGCGGTGTAGCGCATCCAGTTCAGGGTGCTGCCGACTTCGAAGGCGCGGGCGATGTTGATGGATTTGCCCTGCTCAAGGGTTTCGAGCTGCGCCAACTCTTCGGCGTGCTGCTCCACCAGATCGGCGAAGCGCAGCAGGATGCGTTCACGCTCTACCGGCAGACGCTGCGCCCAGACGCCTTCGCTGAAGGCTTTGTGGGCGGACTGCACCGCCAGCGCGACGTCGTGTTCATTGGCGTCGGCGGTGGTGGCTATCTGCTGCCCATTGGCGGGGTTGTACACCGCCAGGCGGCCTTCCGCGGCGGACGCGCGCCACTGGCCGTCGATATACAGCCCATGCTGACGATCGAGAAAACGCGACACGCTATCCAGCACGGCTACGGTATTGTCAGACATACATCCTCCGATCAGGCTCATCAGGTTATCGTTAACCCTGAGAGTCTAGATCAGCGGGAAAGCGGCGGCTTTGGTCTGCCTGACATTCGGTTTGTCCTGCGTGTCATTTTGCCGTGACGGGAGAGTAAACCGCGGCCGGCGGGCGCCGGCCGGAAAGGATCACGAGCTCAGGGTCGCCAGACGGGTGGCGAAACCGAGGAACAGCAGGCCGATCAGGCCGTTGCCGAGCTTCGCCAGGCCTTTCTTGTGGTTGAAGAAATGCGCCAGCATCGCGCCGGAGAAGATCAGCGTGCTCATGTAGATAAAGCTGACGGCTTCGAGGATCAGCGCCAGAATGGTGAACGACAGCCCGGTGTGCGCGTAGTTGAAGTCGATGAACTGCACGAAGAACGACACGTAAAACAGAATGGCTTTCGGGTTGGTCAGGCTCAGCGTCAGCGACTTGCGCAGAATGCTGTGGCCGCCTTCAATTTGCTGCTGTTGCGCCTGCGCCTTCTGCACGAAGGTGGCGTAGAGGATTTTTGCGCCGAGGAACAGCAGGTAAATCGCGCCGAGAAAACGCACCAGGGTAAACAGGAACGGCGTGGTGCGGATCAGCGACGCCACGCCGATATAGGCGCAGAAGATCAGGATCGCATCGCCGATAAACACGCCCAGCGCCGCGGTGTAGCCGGCGCGCACGCCGCGCGATATGCCGGTTTTCAGCACGTACAGCGTATTCGGCCCCGGCAGAATGATGATGAAGACCACCCCGGCCAAATAGGTCCATAAATTCAGGACGCCAAAACTCTCTAACACAATAACCTCTCCATGCGCGCAACTAACAGGCAAAAACACTGGCCACGCCCGTGGCCGGCCGCGATCCTAACGCCGTGCAAGCGGGTTGGCAACGTAATAAACTTCATGTTGTTGGTTAAAAATTGTCGAAAGATTGTTGAAAACGTCGGCGTCGAATTAAAAAGCAAGAGTCGGCGTGTTTCGCCAACGGCCCGTCACTATGCTGGTTAACATCGAAACCGCAGTGAGGAACGGATGATGAAAAACGTAATCGACAGCGCCGATCCGCGCTGGCTGGCGATCGTCAGCCGCGACAAGCACGCCGACGGCCGCTTTATCTACGCGGTGAAAACCACCGGCGTGTATTGCTCGCCTTCCTGCCCGTCACGCCAGCCGAATCGGCAAAACGTGGAGCTGTTCGACGATGCGGAACAGGCGGAGGCGGCGGGTTATCGGCCCTGCAAACGCTGCCGCCAGGGGCTGACGCCGTTGACAGAGCAGCATGCGCGGCAGATAGCCGAGGCCTGCCGCTATATCGAACGGGCGGAGAAAGCGCCGTCGCTGCAGACGCTGGCGCGCCACGTCGGGTTGAGCCAATACCATTTCCACCGGCTGTTTAAAGCGATCACCGGCCTGACGCCGAAAGGCTACGCCGACGCGCAGCGTAGCCAGCGCTTGCGCACCGGTCTTTCGCAGCAGGAGACGGTGACCGACGCGATCTTCGACGCCGGCTATGGCGCCAACGGCCGCTTCTACCAGCAAGCCAACGCCGCGCTGGGCATGACGCCGAAGGCCTACCGGGCGGGCGGCAAAGGCATGCGCATCCATTTCGCCGTCGGGCGCTGTTCGCTGGGCGAGATCCTGGCGGCGCAGAGCGAGGTGGGCATTTGCGCCATTCTGCTGGGGGACGATGCGCAGCAGCTGGTGCAGGATCTGCAGGATAAATTCCCCAACGCCGAGCTGATCGGCGGTGACGCGCAGTATGAAGCGCTGATGGCGCAGGTGGTGGGCCTGATCGAAGCGCCGGAGAGCGGGCTGGCGCTGCCGCTGGATATTCGCGGCACTGCGTTTCAACAGCGGGTCTGGCGGGCGCTGCAGGCGATACCGGTCGGCGAAACCGTCAGCTATGCCGATATCGCCCGGCGCATCGGCGCGCCGAAAGCGGTGCGCGCGGTGGCCGGCGCCTGCGCCGCCAACTTGCTGGCGGTGGCAATCCCCTGTCACCGGGTGGTGCGCAACGACGGCGCCTTGTCCGGTTATCGCTGGGGCGTCGAGCGCAAGAAAGCCTTGCTGGAAAAGGAGGCGCAGCGATGAGCGGCGCGCTGGCGGCGCGGTTGGCCGAATTGGACTGGGCGGCGATCGAACGCGAACTTGATGCGCAGGGGGGCGCGCGCCTGCCGGGCGTGCTCAGCGCCGAGCTGTGCCGGCAATTGGCGGCGCTTTATCCGCATGGCGAGCACTTCCGCAGCCGCATTGTCATGGCGCGGCACGGTTTTGGTCGCGGCGAGTACCAGTATTTTGCGTATCCGTTACCGCCCCCGGTGGCCGAAGCGCGCGGCCTGCTGTACGCGCGGTTGGCGCCGTTGGCCAATCGCTGGAACGCCATGCTGGGTCTGGCGGCGCGTTATCCCGCCGAACACGAGGCCTACCTGACTGAATGCCATCAGGCCGGCCAGCGGCGGCCAACGCCGCTGCTGTTGCGTTACACGGAGGGGGATTACAACTGCCTGCATCAGGATCTGTACGGCGAACGGGTGTTTCCGCTGCAGGTAGCGTTTTTGCTCTCCGCCCCTGAACGGGATTTCACCGGCGGCGAGTTTGTGCTGACCGAGCAGCGGCCGCGGATGCAGAGCCGGCCGGAGGTGGTGCCCTTGCAGCAGGGCGACGCGGTGGTGTTCGCGGTGCATCATCGGCCGGTGGCGGGGGCGAGAGGCTACTATCGGGTCAATCTGCGCCACGGCGTCAGCCGGATACGCACCGGCCAACGCCACACGCTAGGGGTGATCTTTCACGACGCGTTATAGCTTGCGCGCCAGCAGGGTGGCGAAGCGCAGCGAGATGCGGTTGCCGGCGGCGTCGGTCTTGTGCAGTTGCCCGACGTCCTCGTTGTATTTGAGGATCTGCCAGTCGCGGTAATAGTGCTTCAGCTCGCCCGGCTTGAAGGTGAACGGGAACGGCAGCGGGCAGGGATAATCTTCGGTATCCATCGCCGCCACGATCAGATTATGGCCGCCGGGCACGGTGCTGTCCTGCATGTTTTGCACGATATACGGGATCTGCTGGCGCTCGAGGAACATCAACACCACGGTGGACAGGATGAAGTCGTACTCGCCGCTGAAGCGGTGAGTATTGAGATCCTGCACCCCGGCGCTCAGGCGGGTCAGCTGCTCGGCGTCGATGATCTGATTGAGGCGAGCTATCGACGGCGCGTGCTTGTCCCAGGCGGTGACGTCGAAACCTTTCAGATTGAGATAGAGCGAATTGCGGCCGCCGCCGCAGCCCAGATCCAGCGCCTTGCCCGGTGCGATGCGCGCCGCCGCCTCGATCACTTCGGAGTGGGTGCGCGTCAGTTCGTATTTCTTGTGGTAGTAATCTTCCGGCGTGCAGTAGAACGCCAGCCGGCAGGTCATGTCGTCCGAGAAGGAAACGATGCGATGCCACTGCTGCGGTTCGATAAACGGCGGCTGGCTTTCGGGGCTAAACTGCCAGGTCTCGGTGGTAGCGCCGTCTTCGGTCATCATGGCGAACGTCAGGTTGCCGCTCAGCACGGTGAGCTTCGCCCAGGTGCCGCTCTGGGTGTTGTGGCGCTGGCGAAAGGCTTCCGGCAGTGTGTCGCTGTTCCATTCCGGCAGGGTTTTATAGCAAAGCAGCTGTTGCTCCATAGGGGGCTCCTCTGGCTGGGCAAACAAAGTGATTTATATGATGCATATAAAATACATCTTTATCGATCGTTTGAACATAGCGGCCTGACGGAAAGGCGCGGCGATATCTTTATACTGGATTGTGCGCGGCGGCTGGGCTAATTTCAGTGCTGTTCATGTCATCACGTTCAGGGAAAAGATGCCGATATCTCGTTTATTCCACCCGATGCCCTTCCGTTTGCTGAGCCTGGCTGCGCTGCTGGCGCTGGCGGGCTGTACCAGCAAAACCACCACCACGGCGCCGGCGGCGCGCCCCGCCGACGTCAAAGCCCGACTGATGACGCTGATCCCGGCCAACGCCGGCGATCGCCAGGGCTGGGCCACCGATATTACCGCCGCCTTCGCCGCGCAGGGTATTGAACCGAGCGATGAGAACCTGTGTTCGGTGCTGGCGGTGACCGAACAAGAGTCGACGTTCCAGGCTAACCCGCAGGTGCCGGGGCTGCCGAAGATCGCCTGGAAAGAGATCGACCGCCGTGCCGATCAGATGCACATCCCGAACTTTTTGGTGCATACCGCGTTGAAGATCTCGTCGTCGAACGGCCAGAGCTACAGTGAGCGTCTGGATAAGGTGCGCACGGAGAAGGATCTGAGCGATATCTTCGATGACATGATCGACCGCGTGCCGATGGGACAGAAGCTGTTCGGCCATTTGAACCCGGTACATACCGGCGGCCCGATGCAGGTGAGCATCGCCTTCGCCGAGGCGCACGCCAAAGGGTATCCTTATCCGGTCGACGGCTCGATTCGCCGCGAAGTTTTCAGCCGGCGCGGCGGCATGTACTTCGGCATTATGCATTTGCTGGGGTACCCGGCCGATTACAGCCGGCCGATTTACCGCTTTGCCGACTTCAACGCCGGCTGGTACGCCAGCCGCAACGCGGCGTTCCAAAACGCGGTCAGCCGGGCGAGCGCCATTCCGCTGGCGCTGGACGGCGATCTGATCGATTTCAGCAGCGACAAGCCCGGCTCGACCGAGCTGGCGGTGCGTACGCTCGGCAAGCGCCTGAACATGAGCGACAGCGCCATTCGCCGGGCGCTTGAGAAAGGCGATACGGCTGACTTTGCCGATACCGACCTGTATAAGAAGGTCTATGCG
The DNA here is from genome assembly GCF_049065515.1 of Serratia sp. SA088. Lineage (NCBI taxonomy): Bacteria > Pseudomonadati > Pseudomonadota > Gammaproteobacteria > Enterobacterales > Yersiniaceae > Serratia > Serratia sp. SA088. The sequence continues at coordinate 398,638 of NZ_JBAKGW010000004.1, read as the reverse complement.
TTGGCGGGCGGCAAGCTGCCGCGTGAGATGCTGCCGGGTATTCAGCTGGAAAGCCCGAAAATCACCCGCAAGCTGACCACCGCCTGGTTCGCCAAGCGGGTGGATGAACGCCGGCAGCGCTGCATGGCGCGCGCCGGCGGGTAACGGTATGAAAAACGCCGCCGGTGGCCTGAACCACCGGCGGCGCGATCATCGCGCCTCAGGCGCTGCGGCGCGGGTTGGTCAGGCCGAAGTTAAAGCTGTTGCAGCGGTTACAGAACTCTTTCATCACCGGTGGCGTGTCCATCATCGGCACTTTCACCTCGATAAACGCCAGCCGATCCTGCCGTGAGGCGTGTTCCAGGGCCATTTCCAGCTGTTGTGTGGTTTCCACCGCTACGCTGAACGGCTGCGCCTGGGTATTCAATACCGCCGGCAGTTTGGCGTAGTCCCACGGGCTGATGTCATTGTAGGACGAGTTTTCGCCGAGGATATAGCGTTCGATAGTGTAACCGTCGTTGTTGATCAGGAAGATGATCGGCTTTTGTTCGCAGCGCAGCAGGGTGGACACTTCCTGCGCGGTAAGCTGGAAGGAGCCGTCGCCGATGAACAGCAGGTGACGGCGCTCAGGGGCCGCCATCAGGGTGCCGAGCAGCGCCGGCAGGGTATAACCGATCGAGCCCCAAATCGGTTGGTTGACCACCTTGACGCCGCCCGGCATGCGCATGCCGCCGATGGCCGCGCCCGAGGTGCCGTTTTCCACCACCACCACATCCTCCGCCTGGATGAAGCGTTGGATCCGCCGCCACAGATAGGCCTGGTCGATAGGCGCGTCGCTCGGCGTCGCCAGCTTGTCACGCGGATCGGCCAGCGGTGATAAAAGCTGCGCCGGCGCGTCTTCGCTCAGATCCAGCAGCGCCTGCAGCAGATCCGCCGTCGCTACCGCCGGGTAGGAGGTGTTGTCCAACGTCATCGAGAACGGCTGAATATCCACCTGAGCGGCGGCGGGAATTTGCTGCGAGAAATAGCCGGTGGTGGAGTCCACCAGACGCACGCCGAAACTCAGCACGCAGTCTGAGTGGGCCATGCGTTCATACAATTCGGGGCGCGACAGGTTGCCGCTGTAGCCGCCCATCCAGCCGGCAGTGTTTTCCGGGATAATGCATTTGGCGGTTGGCATATTGGTCAGCGGTATGGCGAAGCGGTGAGCGACCTCGATAACCTGCTGCTGCAGCTGATAGCGATCCACCATTTGGTCGACCAATATGATCGGGCGCTGCGCGCGTTTTATTTTGGTTAACAGCGCCATTGCCGCCAATTGCACATTGTATTTATCGCTCGCCGGCAATTGCGGCGCTGCTGCGGCTGCGGTGATTTCAATTTCGACGTCGCAAATATCAGACGGCAGCTGTAAATACACCGGTTTCTTCTCTATCCAGGCGCGAGAAATAACGCGTGGAATTTCCTGCGCGGCATTTTCCGGCGTGATAAGAGCCTGAGCGACGGTGAATTGTTTAAAGCAGTTCATGACGTTGTCGAAATTGCCGTCGCCCAGGGTATGGTGCAATAGCTGATGATTCTTCATCGCGTGCAGCGGCGGCGTGCCGGCGATGCAGACCACCGGCGAAGATTCGGCATAGGCGCCGGCGATGCCGGACAGCGCGGCCAGATCGCCGACGCCGTAGGTGACGATCAGCGCGCCGGCGCCTTTCATCCGTGCGTAGCCGTCGGCGGCGTAGGAGGCGTTCAATTCATTGCAGTTGCCGACAAACGCCAGCCGTTCGTCGCTTTCCAACAGCTCCAGCAGGCTGAGGTTATAGTCGCCGGGCACGCCGTAAATACGATCGACGTTCAGGGCGTGAAGCTGTTGCAGAATGAATGACCCGATAGTTATTTTCATTGATTGCTCCGGATTATTTATCTTTATTTTGTCAGGCGAAAATCAGCAAAAATAAATTGCTGGCGATGTTGTGTCGTTAGCATTAACAGTTATTTAAAGTGTCGGCTTGTTCAAGATAGGAGGAGCGGCCGAGGAAGAGGCGGTTTGTATTCGGCGCTTTACGCGATGGGTTTGTCCATAAATAGTGTGGCTATTGTGCATTAGGGCGGGGCGGTATTTTTCGTTGACGGCATATCGGCAGAAAAACGGCGCCGCGTTGGCATTTATCATGACGCAGGGGGAGTTACCCGGTACTTTTGATGCCGCGTTAAATCCTACCTGGCGGCACCCGGCTGTGAGTCTGAGAAAGAAAAACCGACGCTGACGTAAAGGGGGATTTTGGTGATCCGCCGCACGCTTATTTCAAGAAACTATCCTGCAACCAATTAAAAACAAAAAATTAACAACGATCGTTTTTTATTTGTCGGTTTCCGTCAGTTTTGCTTTACAGATGCCGCAATGCGCGCCGCGTCGGGCCGGTGTAAAAATGGGCCGTCACGGGCGCGAATATAACGTGGCGGTCATCACATTCTGTGGGAAGTGATACGTAAACTTTTCTCTACGTGCGCACGGATGGCGTATACCTACCAGAGGGGCTCATGTCCCAGCGGTGCTGGCCTGAGAGGGGGGGCGTGTGATGAAAGGCTATCGACATATTCTGGTGCTGATTCATAACGAGCGTGATGGGTTGCCGTTGCTGCGTCAAACGGCGGCGATGGTGCGCGGTAAGCCCATCGCCCTCACCGTCGGCCATCTTAACGCCGACTACGCGGAGCTGGAGTACGGCAGCGATGCGTTAATCAAGGATCGCCAGGCGCAGGAGGTGATCGCCGCCAAGGCGATGCTGAGCCGGTTGGTGAGCGCCGTCGATGTGCCGGTTGCGGTCAAGGAAATCGTCACTATCCGGCGCTTTAAGGACGTCAGCGATTTTATTCACCAGGCCGGCATCGATCTGGTGGTGGTCGGGCACCAAAACCGCCTGTTCGGCCTCTATTCCTCGTATTCCCTGGAGTTTGTGAACCGTCTCGATGTCGATGTGTTGGTCAAGCATCTTGCTCGCGAGTAGCGTGCGACAAAGTGGATTTTTCCCACGGCTTTGCCGCCCGAAAGGCGATAGCATACGCAGGCCGGTGCAGCCTGTTAAAAGTTATCGGGAATTTTCCGGTGCTAAACTTAACCAAAGCACAACGGGCGTTGGATAAATTAGATACAGCTTGATCTTGCCTGGGCTATCGGTAAAAATCTGCGGCCGTATTTTTACAGGAGCTTTACGATGTTTCTAAAACGGACCCTTTTGGCGTGTTCTCTGGCGTTGATATTTCCTGCACTGCCTTCTTACGCTGAGGTTGGTACAGAAAGTGGCAATACCGCGCAGGCTGAAAAACCGGGTCTATGGCAGCGTTTTACCGATAACGTGGCGGAGACCTGGAACAACTCGCCTAACCACGATCTCTATATCCCGGCCATCACCTGGCACAACCGTTGGACTTATGATGATGAGCATATCGATAAGTACAACGAACGTCCGTGGGGCGCCGGTTACGGCATCTCCCGCTACGACAGCGACGGTGACTGGCACGGCATCTACATCATGGCGTTCAAGGATTCCTTCAACAAATGGGAGCCGATCGGCGGCTATGCCTACGAGAAGATCTGGCGCCCGCTGGATGACAAGGATTTCCGCCTGGGGCTGGGCTTCACCGCCAGCGTCACCGCGCGCGACAACTGGAATTACATCCCTATCCCGGCGCCGCTGCCGCTGGCCTCTATCGGCTATCAGCGGCTGACGTTCCAGGCGACCTACATTCCCGGCACCTATAACAACGGCAACGTGTTCTTCGCCTGGCTGCGCTGGCAGTTCTAAACTTCCTGAATTCCGAAAAACGGCGCGGTGGCGAGATAAAAGGAACTTGTCGCCGCAGGCGGCGTCGGAGAGGTATCCCGGCGCGCTGCGCCGATTGCATGCCGTTATGACAGGAGTTTCACCACTATGATCACCAAACATCGTTTATTGCTGGCTTTGGCGCTGTCCGCGACCCTGGCCAGCGGCGCCACCCAGGCCGCCGGGCTGATGGATTCCCTCAGCAGCGCGGCGGGCGAACTGAGCAAGTCGGGCGGCGACAGCAGCGGCGGCATGTCGCTCTCCTCGTTGACCGGCCTGCTGAACGGCGGCGACAAGGCGTTGAGCTCCAGCAGCATGACCAATGCCGCCGGTATCCTGCAGTACTGCGTGAAAAACAACGTGCTGTCGGCTAACGGTGCCGAAGGGGTGAAAGATCAGCTGCTCAGCAAGCTGGGCATCACCAGCACCGAAAACGCCAAGAGCCAGGATTATCAGCAGGGCCTGGGCGGCTTGCTGCAGACCGGTGAAGGCAAGAGCCTGGATCTGAACAGCCTGGGCACCTCGCAGATCACCGAGAAGGTGAAACAGAAAGCCTGCGATCTGGTGCTGAAACAGGGCAAATCCTTTATTTCATGATCAACCCACGGCGGAGCGTTCCGCCGTGGGTATTTTGCATAAGCTGGAAAAATGAAAAAAACGTTGATGCTTTCCCTGCTGGCAGGGATGACGATGTTGCAGGGGTGTTCCGTGAAATCCAACGATGCGCCGCCACCGCCGCAGGTGAAACCGATCGGCATGGCGAACCCGGCCGACGTGTACTGCACCCAAATCGGCGGCAAGCTGAACGCCAAAGAGAATGCGGCAGGCCAGTATTCTACCTGTACCTTGCCGAGTGGGCAGGAAATTGAAAGCTGGGAACTGTTCCGCCGCGATCATCCGGTGAAAAAGTAACCCTATGCGGCGCCGGCTCTGCTGCCCGGCGCCCGCTCAGAATTGGCGATCGCCTATCGGCTGCAGCTGCAGGCTGCCGTCCTTCTGCAGCGTCAGCGGCATGCGCCAATCACGCTGTTTATCCAGGTTGAACGGCCGGGAGCGGAACATGCAGCCGGTCTTGATATTCTTGATTTTCATCACGTGTTCCGCGTTCGCATTGATTTTCACCTCGAAGCTGCCGGCGGGCGGAATAAAGACTTCCGCCAGCTGTTGCGGCGCCGCTGGCGTTTCCAGCTTGACCAGCACCGCGAAATCGTTGCCCTGATTATCCAACGTCAGCCGATGCAGGCCGGATGCGGGCAGCCGCGTTGGCTGATGCAGATAACCCGCTGAAGCGGGCCACGGCTGCCCGGCATTGTCATGCAGCGGCCCGCCGCACTGTTCGCGCGCCTCCCGCAGCGGCATTTCGCGCTTGATGGCGCGATTGTAATCGGCGGGGGCGGCGAGACTGAACTCGTCGTCATATTGGTGGGCGCGCAGATAGCGCTTGGCGCCGAGCACCCCAACGGCGACCAGCATGAAGAACAAAAATATCCTCAGGCGATTTTTGAAAATCAGCCCGAACAGCTTCCCGGGGAGTTGAAACAGCCACCTTGCGATCGTCAATAACATCGTTTTCCCTTAGCGTCCAAGCCGTTACGTCTGCGGTAACTTCGCTTGCCTCAGTATAGCCAACATCCCGCAGGCGAAAATCCTGCCCGGCGATTTTTCTTCCGCTCTGCATTGTACGTTTGTGTTTGTTTGTGTACATTTGTGATCACTTTAGCGTCACCGGATTGAAATGATGTCCAAACTGTTACCGAATGAGCGTCACCAGGCCATTCTTGACACGCTCCGCCAACAGGGGCGGGTGCTGGCCCTGGAGATGGCGCAGCGGCTGAACACCACCGAAGCGACCATCCGCCGCGATCTGCGCCAGCTGGCGGCGCAGAACCTGTGTAAACGCATCTATGGCGGCGCGTTAGCGCCGACGCCGGCCGAAGGCCCCGTTGCGACGCGCATTGCGCTCAGCGGTGACGAGAAGCTGGCGCTGGCGCAGACCGCGCTGGGGGTGATCGGTGAAGAACAGCTGATCTTCCTCGACGCCGGCAGCACCCACCTGTATCTGGCGGATCTGTTGCCGCGCGACCGGCGTTTGACGGTGGTGACCAATGCATTGAGCATCGCCGGCAAAATGCTGGAGCGGCCGGGGATCCGCACCATCCTGATCGGCGGCGAGTTGGATGCGCAGGTCGGCGGCTGCGTGGACGCCAAGGCCGCGGAAGAGATCGACGGTTTCCATTTCGATTTGGTGTTTACCGGCATCTGCGCCTACGACCCGGCCGGCGGCTTCTCCGCGCTGAGCTACCAGGACGCCACCTTCAAAAAGCGGCTGTTGACGCGCGCCGGCAGCGTGGCGGTGCTGTGCACCCGCGACAAGCTCAATACCTACGCCCCTTACCCCTTCCTGCCCGCCGGGCGGGTGGATCATCTGGTGACGGCGCGCGGCGCGCACCCGCAGCTTGAGCTGCAGGTGGCGCAGGGCGGCGGCCAGGTTTGGCACAGCGATTTACCGACCGGAGAATGATGATGAAAATAGCCCATGTTGCTCTGTGGACCCGTGACATCGACGCGCAGCTGGCATTTTGGCAGCGTTATTTCAATGGTGCCGCGGGGGAGGAGTATGTCAGCCGCAACCGGCCGGGGTTCGTTTCCCGCTTCGTCAGCCTGGCGGCCGGGCCGTCGCTGGAGATCATGCGCGTGCCGACGTTGCTGCCGGCGCAGGAACAGGAGGAGCGGGTCGGTTGGGCGCACATCGCGCTGTCGCTGGGGGATGAGCGGCAGGTCGATCGGTTGGCGCAGCGCGCGCAGCAGGAGGGCATTTTGCTGTCCGCGCCGCGCTGGACCGGCGACGGCTTCTACGAGGCCGTCATTCGCGATCCAGACGGCAACGCGATCGAAATCACCGCCTGATCACTCTTCTTCAATGCTGGCGAACTGCTCGCCCAGATAGTCGAGCAGCAGCCGCACCGCCGGCAGCAGGCCGCGGCGCGACGGGTAAACCGCATGCACCACGCCGCCCTGCGGCTGCCAGCCCGGCAACAGTTGCACCAGCTCGCCGCGCAGCATGTCGTCGCGCATCATCATCGCCGGCAGTTGTACGATGCCGGCGCCGGCGATGGCGGCGGTGCGCAGCATCAGCATGTCGTCGGTGACCAGCCGCGGCGTGTGCTCCCACTCCACCCGTTCACCCTGTGGGCCGGTCAGCCGCCATTGGTGCTGACCGCGCGCCGGGCCGAGATCGAGCGTCGGGTATTTACGCAGGTCTTCCGGCGTGTGCGCCGGCCCGAGGGTGCGCACCAGCGCCGGGCTGGCGGCGACGCACCAGGTGCGCTGCGCCAGGATCTTCAGCACCAGATCGCTGTCCTCCAGCGGCGGCGGCCGCACCCGGATCGCCAGATCCAAGCCTTCCCCCACCACGTCCACCCGGCGATTGGTGGCCTCCAGATGCACCGTCACCTTGGGATAATCGGCCATAAAGGCCGCCACCATGCTGCCGACGCGGGTGTGCAGGATCGCCACCGGGCAGGACATGCGCACCGTGCCGCAGGGCTCGGCGCGCGTCTGCTCGATCGCCTGCTGCGCCGCTTCCGCTTCCACCAGCATCGCCTTGCAGTGCGCGTAATAGGTTTGGCCGACCTCGGTCACCGAGAAGCGCCGCGTCGAGCGCTGGATCAGGCGCACGCCCAACCGCTCCTCCAGCAGTGCCACGCGGCGGCTGAGTTTGGATTTGGGAATGCCCAGCGCCCGGCCGGCGGGGGCGAATCCCTGGTGATCGACCACGCTGGCGAAGAAAAACAGATCGTTCAGATCGGTCAGCATCGTATCCCTTATCGTTCTATCAGTAGAACGCTGAGTGTACATCTTGCCTACTACTGCAGCAAACCCCGGCGGATTAAACTTCTGACATCAACTTAAGGCCGTGAGGTCTGAAACGGGAGTTCAAGATGAAAAAAATCCTCGGTATTCACAACAGCCCGGAAGCACACTGGGTCGGTAACGGTTTCCTGGTGAATTCGCTGTTCTCTTATAACGATTTGGGGGCGGAAATGAGCCCGTTCCTGCTGCTGGATCACGCGGCGCCGACCAAATTCCGTTCCGCCTCCGGCACCCGTGGCGTGGGTCAGCACCCGCATCGCGGGTTTGAAACGGTGACCATCGTCTATCAGGGCGAAGTGGAACACCGCGACTCGACCGGCAGCGGCGGGGTGATTGGCCCCGGCGACGTCCAGTGGATGACCGCCGCCTCCGGCATCCTGCACGAAGAGTTCCATTCGCGGGACTTCTCGCGCAACGGCGGCACCATGGAAATGGTGCAGTTGTGGGTCAACCTGCCGGCCAAGGACAAAATGGCCGAGCCGGGTTACCAGACGCTGCTGAACGCCGATATTCCGGTGGTCCCGCTGGCGGACGGCGCAGGGCAGGTGCGGGTGATCGCCGGTGACTTCGGCGGCCATGCCGGCCCGGCGCGCACTTTCAGCCCGCTCAACGTGTGGGATATGAAGCTGAATGCCGGCCATACCACCACGCTGACGGTGAAAGAAGGCCATACGCTGGCGCTGGTGATGCTGCACGGCGCGATCCTGGTTAACGGCGAAGATGTGGTGCGTGAAACCCAGATGGTGCGTTTCGACCGGGCGGGGGATTCGATCACTATCGAAGCCAACAACGACGTCGCGCTGTTGGTGCTGAGCGGCGAACCGATCGATGAGCCTATCGTCGGCTACGGCCCGTTCGTCATGAACAGCGAAGCGGAAATCCAGCAGGCGTTCCGCGATTTCAACAGCGGCAAGTTCGGCAGCATGAACGCCGAAGCGAGCGCCGGTTGAACCTTGGCATCTGGGGCGGGAAGTGTTCTCGGTTCCAGATGCCACACTTAAACCTCAACGCCCCGCCACACCGGCGGGGCATTTCATCCGCAACATCAAACCCCACAGGAGTAAAACCATGACTGCAAATTACAAACGCCTCGACAAAGATCAGGCCGCCGTATTGCTGGTGGATCATCAGGCAGGGCTGCTTTCGCTGGTGCGCGACATCGATCCCGATCGGTTTAAAAACAACGTGCTGGCGCTGGGTGATTTAGCGAAGTATTTCAACCTGCCGACCATTCTGACCACCAGTTTTGAAAACGGCCCCAACGGCCCGCTGGTGCCGGAACTGAAAGCCCAATTCCCCGATGCCCCCTTCATTCCGCGTCCTGGCCAGATCAACGCCTGGGACAACGACGACTTCGTCAAAGCGGTAAAAGCCACCGGCCGCAAGCAGCTGATCATTGCCGGCGTGGTGACCGAAGTGTGCGTGGCATTCCCGGCGCTGTCTGCGCTCAATGAAGGGTTCGAAGTGTTTGTGGTGACCGACGCCTCCGGCACCTTCAATGAACTGACCCGTCAGTCGGCCTGGAGCCGCATGGAAGCCGCCGGCGCGCAGTTGATGACCTGGTTCGGCGTCGCCTGCGAGCTGCACCGCGACTGGCGCAACGATATCGAAGGCCTGGGCACGCTGTTCTCCAACCATATCCCGGACTACCGCAATCTGATGACCAGCTACAACACGCTGACCAACGGTAAGTAACGCGACGGCCCTTTACTCAACCTTTCGCCTTTCATCACGTTAGACGCGGGATGTAAGCAAAGCGCAGCGGGGCGAAAAGGTAGCGAAAAGCGGCTTTCTCATTGGCCGGGGGCGGGGTAGCGTAATCCCGAACCCGGCAAATGAGGCTAATTCAATGAAACAAGCAATCAAGATCCTGGCGCTGCCCTGCATGGGCATGGCGCTATTGTTCAGCGCGAGCGCGATGTCGGCGCCTGAGAAGCCTGCGGCCAACGCGTTGCCGCCTTTGATGGATGCGCCGATGCGCATGCCGTCTTTCCCGGGCGGGCACCCGCCCAAGCCGGGGTTCTGCCACGGCGGCGAGCTGTTCTGCGCCACCTCGGCCAGCGACAATCCGGTGGAAACCATCAACAAACTGACGGCGGTGATCCCGGCGGGCAGCGCCAAACACTATGAAGTGCGCATCGCGGTGGTGGCCGTGCCTGACGCACCGCCTGCGCCTTAACGGGCCCTGTCATCCCGCTCTGGCCTGGGCGCGCCAGGCGCGTTAGGCTAAGGAGAGCGTTTTTCGGGAGGCGGGATGACCCCTTTATCACAGCTGCCTTATCTCCAGCTCGGCGATCGCGTGCTGTTGTTCGACGGCGAATGCAATCTGTGTCACGGGCTGGTGAGATACCTTATTCGCGCCGATCGGCAGCGGCGCATTCTGTTGGCAACGGTGCAATCCGTCGAAGGGCAGGCGATCCTGCTGGCGTTGGGGTTGCCGACCGATCGTTTCGATTCCGTGGTCTATGTTGAGCAGGGGCGCTATTGGCTGCGCTCGGCGGCGTTGTTTCAGGCGCTGCGCCAAATGACCTGGCCGTACCGTGCGCTGGCGCTGGGGCGTTGCCTGCCACCGCGGCTGGCGGACAAGGTGTACGACGCGGTTGCCGGCAATCGCTACCGGCTGTTTGGCCGCAACGACGGCAGCGGCCTGCCGGGTGCCGATCAGCCCGGGCGCTATCTGTCTCGGCGGCGGGAGCCGCCGGCCTGAGCTTTACGCTTCTTTACCATCCAACCGCTTGAAATATCAGCACTCCAGCTCCATATAATGGAACATTCAACCAACAAGGAGCGCGTATGGGAATCAGTGAAGAAGAGCGCATTCGCCGTTTGACCCAGGAGAAAAACGACATGGGCAATACGGCGAAATGGGTGGCGATCGTTTCCGCCGTGTACTTTGCCTTGATGGTGTTTTACGGCCACCCGACCGGCGTGTTGGCGATGTCGGGCGCGGTGTTCATAGTGTCGACCACCACCTGGCTGAAAAAGCGTAAGAAGGTCAAATCTTATCGCATGGCATTGGCCAGAATCAGCGACGATCAGCCCTGATAGTCGCCGCGCTTTAGTGTATACACCAGGCTCGGCGCTGCGCCGGGCACGTCATCCAGCGTATCCACCCGCCGCATGCCGATCTTTTCCAGCACTCGCCACGACGCCTGATTCTCCGCGCGCACAATGGCGGAAATTTCCTCCATCGCCAATCCGACAAAACCATATTGCAGCGAAGCCCGCGCCATCTCGGTGGCCAACCCCATGCCCCAGACGCGAGTATCGAATCGATAGCCGAGGTTCACGGTGCGCTGTGCGCCGAGCGGTTTCCAGGACAATCCGCCAAAGCCGATGATCCAATCCGGCCGTTCGCGCAGGGCGATCGCCCAGGAACCGTAACCGTGTTGTTGCCACCCGGAAATTCTCTCTTGCAGCGCCGAGATAGCCTGCGCTTTGCTGGTGAGCGGGCCGGCGGGATTGAAACGCTGGGTTTGCGGATCGCCGAAGATGGCGTAGAAGCGTTCGAGATCCGCCATCACCGGCGGGCGCATCTGCAGACGTTCGCTGAAAAAAGGGTCTGAAGGAGTAAGGCTCATCATCGTTTCTCCCGGCTGGATAAATGAACAGTGTTCACTGTAGACCAGATTGGTGAAACGGGGAATCCCCCTCTGCGGGTGAGAGGGGGCGAAGGGAATTACAGGAAGGAGTCGTCGTCGTCGCTGTAATCGTCGTCGGCGTAATCCGTGTCGTCCTGATAGCTGGCGTTCTGGAAGCCGTTGTCCTGGTTCAGGAAGCTGCCACCATCGCCGTTGTTGAAGGTATCAAGGTTGTTGGAGGCGTCGAAATTGCGCATTGCGCTGTCGTCCAGCGGCGCCGGGGTTTCCTCGATAATATTTACGATTTCCTGTGGCTGCGAATGGCGGAACATGCCGGTCAGCATGTCGGCCAACACCACGCCGCCGGCGACGCCCGCCGCCGTTTGCAAGGCGCCTCCCAGGAAGCCGCCGGCGCGTGAGGGCGCCGCCTGCTGCGGTGGGGCATAGGCAGGCTGCTGCTGCGCGTAGCCCCCCTGCTGCGCGTTGTTCCAGGCCGCCGTATTTTGCTGCTGCGCCTGATACTGTTCACGCGGGCTTGGCGTGCGGCTGCCGCCGCCGAACAGACCGGCCAGGAAGCCGCCGCTGCTCTGCTGGCCGTTGGCGGTTTGCTGCAGCTGCGCCACCTGGGCCTCCAGCTCTTTGACCCGCTGATCCATCTGCTTGAGCGCCGCTTCCTGAATGATCATCGCCTGCGCCATGTAATAAGGGGCGGAAGGCTGCTCGCGAATATGCTGGTTGATTTGCTGCTCTGCCTGGAGATCCCGTGGGCCCGTCTTGGTCTCGGCTTCTTTCAGGCGGCCAAACAGACCATCGATAAGGCGTTGTTCTTCGGATTGCATAGGAGTACCTCAGGAGATAAATAACGGTGCTGGATGATAATTATCATCGGTATCAATCACCCTAGCGCGTTTACATGAACCTATAAATAAATGGCGGGTAAACTTGCCTATGAATTTGTTACCAATTGCGGCAGCGGGATCAGCATCACCAGCTTCAGACCGGCGTGCTCTGCCGGGTGGAAGGTCAGTTGGCGATAGCGCAGTGCGCCTTGCCGAGAATGCTCGAACGCGCGTTCGCCGCCTTCGCGCGCCATGACGTCATGTTGCTTCCACCAGTGATTAAAGTCTGCGCTGTTGTGCGTCATGTTGCGCACGAAGGCGCGCATCTCTTCGGTATTTTGATGATGGCTGGTCTCGGCGCGAAACTCGGCCACCACGCGGCGCGCGCGCTCTTCCCAATCGCTGACCAGCGTTTTCGCCAACGGGTGGAAGAACATGAAGTGCAGCAGGTTGGGGCTGTTGGCCACATCCAGCCAGCCGCTGAACAGCGCCGCCGCCTGCGGGTTCCAGGCGACGACATTCCAGGTCACGTCCAGCAGGTAGCAGGGCACCGTCATCTGGTGCACGCTTTGCAGCACCGCGTCGTTGGCGGTTTCGCGGTGTGTTTCCTGCTCGGGGTCGGCGACGCGCGCCAGGGTAAACAGGTAATGGCGTTCGGCCGGGCCGAGCCGCAGCGCCTTGGCGATGCGTGCCAGCGTATAGGGGGAAATGGATACCTCGCGGCCCTGTTCGATCCAGGTATACCAGGTGGCGCTGATGCCGCTGATTTGCGCCAGCTCTTCGCGCCGCAGGCCGCTGGTGCGACGGCGCGAGGAGCTGGGCAGGCCGAGCATTTCCGGCGTGATGCGTTCGCGGTGCGCCCGCAGGAACGCGCCGAGGGCCTTTGGCCCGGATAAGGCTTCTGATGACATAGCGTGGTACCTATTTATACCAGGATAACTGCTCATATTGTACCCGTATAGTAGCCTGATTATAGTAGCCGAAAGCCTTCAGGCACAGGCGCAAGCCGGATAATAACGGGAGCAAACATGAGCATCAGCAACAGCCATAAAAACGCGGTAGACCGGCAGTTCGGCGAGCAGGCCAACGCCTACTTAACCAGCGCGGTACACGCGCAGGGCAAGGATTTGCAACGCCTTGCACAGTTACTGGAACCGCACGCCGGCGCGCGCCTGCTCGATCTGGGCTGCGGCGCCGGGCATGCCAGCTTCACGGCGGCTGCCAGGGTAGCGCAGGTGGTGGCCTACGATCTGTCGGCGCAAATGTTGGCGGTGGTGAAGCAGGTGGCGGCGGAAAAAGGCCTGAATAACATTCAGCAGCAGCAGGGCGTGGCGGAGTCTTTACCGTTTGAAGACGCCAGCTTCGATCTGGTCATCAGCCGCTATTCGGCGCACCACTGGCACGACGTCGGCCAGGCGCTGCGCGAGGTCAGGCGGGTACTCAAACCGGGCGGCAGCGCGATCTTTATGGACGTGGTCTCGCCGGGGCATCCGCTGCTGGATATTTACCTGCAAACCGTGGAAGTGCTGCGCGACACCTCGCACGTGCGCAACTATGCGCCGGGCGAGTGGCTGACGTTACTGACCGAGGCCGGGCTGATGGTACGCGAAGTGACGGCGGATCGATTGATGCTGGAGTTCGGCAGTTGGGTGGCGCGTATGCGCACGCCGGCGCATTTCGTCACCGCGATCCGCGCGCTGCAGCAAAGCGTGTCGGAAGAGGTGGCGGCGCATTTCGCCATTCAGCCGGACGGCTCCTTTACCAGCGACATCATGATGTTTGAAGTGACGAAGGGCTGAAAGCAACGGGGCAGCCGATGAAGGCTGCCCCGTGAAACGCGATTGACTGCGATACGCTTATTTTTTGTCTTCCAGCAGGCAGCGGTAGATCAGGCCGCCGATAATGCCGCCGACCAGCGGCACCAGCCAGAAGACCCACAGCTGCTGCAGCGCCCAGGTGCCCTGGAAGATCGCTACGCCGGTGCTGCGCGCCGGGTTGACGGAGGTGTTGGTCACCGGGATGCTGATCAGGTGGATCAGCGTCAGCGTCAGGCCGATCGCCAGCGGGGCAAAGCCTGCCGGCGCGCGCTTGTCGGTCACGCCGTGAATAACGATCAGGAAGAAGGCGGTCAGTACCAGCTCAATCACGATCGCGGCTTGCAGAGAATAACCGCCCGGTGAGTGTTCGCCGTAACCGTTGGAGGCGAAGCCGCCTGCGGTGGCGTCGAAACCGGCTTTGCCGCTGGCGATCAAATACAGCACCGCCGCTGCGGCGATACCGCCGATGACCTGAGCGATAACGTAAGGAATAACGTCTTTCGCCGCGAAACGGCCGCCGGCGAATAAGCCGACGGTGACGGCCGGGTTAAAATGCCCGCCGGAAATATGGCCGACGGCATAGGCCATCGTCACCACGGTCAGACCGAAAGCGAGCGCGACGCCGAGGAAACCAATACCCAGCTGTGGGAATGCCGCTGCCAATACTGCGCTACCACAACCACCAAACACCAACCAAAATGTGCCAAAAAATTCAGCAAAAAGTCGCTTTGACATAGATTCCATCCTGCGGAATAGACTAACGGGCGTTAGCACTAAAAACTATAGAACAGCTTTTTGAGTTCATGCAGATATTCTATAGAATTTTCTTAATGCACCTTGAATAACGGCGGTATTAAATCCCCGGTATTTTATTTTGTCTATGAGAAAAACACCGTTTTTCCACGTGCCGACGCGCGTTTGCCGATTTTTTTATCTTTGCTATAAGAATTTACCCTAAGCAAAATGGCGGGCTATTTTCGGGTGGTTTTTTCCAGCGGTTTTATCCATTCAATACGCTCAGGTTAATTGCTAATTTCTATTTGCCAGCCAACCTTATTGCTTGTTTTACATTTGACGAAGCGCCTGTTGTCATCTAAGTGTCATGCTAAATTAATATCTTCTTCTGCCTGATAACGCTTCATTCAACCTCGGGTAAAAAACATGAGAATAAAATCGCTCTCCCTGCTGTTGGCTTCGCTGTTTCCGGTATTCACCTACGCTGCAGATATTGAGGTGGCGCGTTATGTGGTCGGCTTCCCCGGCGGGGAACGCGTCGCCTATCAGGGGGCGTTTGCCAAGCATTTCCCGCAGGGGTTGCCGGTGGGGATCGGCTCAGGGCTGTCGTTCAATCGCAAGCAGGGCGACGATCTGGTGCTGACGACGCTGACCGATCGCGGCCCGAATGCTGATGCCCCTGCGGTGGGCAAGCAAGAAGCCAAGATTTTCGCCAATCCGCAATTCACGCCTCTGTTGATGGACATTCGTATCGGCGGCGGCAAGGCCGTGGCCGAGAATGCGCGGCCCTTGCATGACGAAAAAGGGCCGATTAGCGGGCTGCCGCTGCCGAGCGAGCTGATTGGTTCCACGAACGAAGTGGCGTTGAACGACGCGCTGCAACCGCTGTCCGGTGATCGCCGTGGGTTGGATACCGAAGGTATCATCGGTGACGGCAACGGCGGCTATTGGCTGTGTGACGAGTATGGCCCGTTTCTGATCCATGTCGACGACAAAGGCAAAATTCTCGCCAAATATGGCCCAACGCCGCAGGCCGGCGAGCAGGCGGTGGCGAGCGGTTTGCCGAACATCCTGAAGTGGCGCCAGCCTAACCGCGGTTTTGAGGGGCTGACCCGGATGCCGGATGGACGCATTCTGGCGGCGGTGCAGAGCACGCTGGATGTTGATGGTAAAAGCAAAAACAAGGCGCAGTTTACCCGGCTGGTGAGCTTCGATCCGCGCAGTGGCAAAACTGCGATGTATGGCTATCCCATCGATATCGACCGCTATAAAAAAGCCAAAGACGCCAAGATTGGCGATATCGTGGCGTTGGACAACCAGCGCATCCTGTTGATTGAACAGGGAACCGATAAAGATAAGACGATGATCAACAAGATCTATCTGGTGGATCTCGCGCAGGCCAGCGATCTGAGTACGTTTGACGGCCAGGGTAAAGCGCTGGAGTTCGACGATGCGCAAGAGCTGGCTAAACGCGGCGTGAAGCTGGCGCAGAAACGGGAAGTGGCGGATCTGCGCCAGTTGGGCTGGCGCCAGGAGAAAGCGGAAGGGTTGGCGCTGATCGACGATCGCACGCTGGCGGTGATCAATGACAACGATTTCGGCTTGCAGGCGAAGCTGGTGGATGCGTCGCCAAAGAGCAAAAAAATCGGTGACTACCAGCTGGAGAAAGGAGGGCGGTTGAGCCTCGACGGCGACAAGACCGATGCCCGTATCGAATTGCGCCCTCTGGAGCAGCCGGAGTCGCTGAGTGAGCTCTGGGTGCTCACCTTGCCGCAACCCTTGAAGTGATCGAGAGGGGGCGACAGCGCCCCCGTCAGACCGTTGAAAAAGGAGGAAAAAACGTGGTTTTTCCTCCTTTGTGGCCATCAGCCGAAAATCAATAAATTGATTTTCCTTGTTTTTTTATCCGCTGCTCTTTGCAAACCCGGCAATGGCATGAGGTTTGTCATCAATCTCACAGCGGGGGCGGTGACGCCCCCGTTTGCTTCAGGTCTCCGCGTGCCGCTGCGGCGCTCTGCCGCGCGAGATGCTCTCCCACACCGCCACCACCACCATGATCAGCGTCGTCAGGCCATTGACCATCAGCAGATCGGTTAAATAGGCGGCGGGGGCCAATACCGCCAGCGCCAGCAGCCCAACCAGGTGCGACAGCGGGAAGCGGCGATACACCAACCGTTTATACAGCGCGTTGGCGAACAGGTAAATCGCCGGGCCGAGCAGCAGCACCGCCGCCGTGGCGTGTTGGATGCGGCCGTCAGGATGGGCGATCACCAGCTCGTTGGCCACGGCGCAGACGATGATGGCACCCACCAGCGCGACGTGCACGTAGTGGAAATAAGCGCCCAGCTGGCCGGGGTTTTCCGCCTGGCTGATGGCGTGGCTGCCGGCTTTGCTGCTGGTGTCGAAGTAAACCCACCACATCGCCAGGCTGCCGAGAAAGGCCACCAGCGAAGCGATGAGCACCGGCAGGCTCCAGCTTTCCATTTCGCTCAGGGTGGCGCCGGTGATCAGAATGGTTTCCCCCAGCGCCACGATCACGAACAGCTGGCAGCGCTCCGCCAGATGGTGGCCTTCGATGGTCCATTCGCTGCTGCTGTCCGAGCGCCCCAGCACCGGCAGGCGAAAACCGAACATCGGCGAGACGTATTCGCACAAGACGGCGATCGCCCACAGCGCCAGGCGAGTATGGCCTTCCGCCAGCCCGCCGGCGATCCAGAAGACGGCGGAGATGCACAGCCAGCCGAGGATGCGGCGAAAGTTTTGTTTCAATGGGTGGCCAGGCGCCAGCAGGCGCAATACCGTGGCGGAGCGGCCGACCTGAATAGCGACATAAAACAGCGCGAAGATCAGGCCGCGCTCGCCAAACGCCTGCGGCAGCGCGGCGGCGGCGAACAGCCCCAGCAGCATGATCGCGAACAGCAGCAGGCGGATCTGGCGGGTATCCGGATTGAACCAGTTGGTGACCCAGGCGGTGTATTGCCAGGCCAGCCAGACGGCAAACCACAGCAGCAGGGTTTCCAGCGCGCCGGTCAGCGTCAGGTGATGCAACAGATAGTGGGAAAGTTGGGTCACGGCGAAAACGTAGATCAGATCGAACAGCAGCTCGGAAAATGAGACCGAAGCGCCCTGACCGTCACGCACGCGCAGCAGGTTTTGCGACATAAGCGTTCTTCCTTAAAAGGGTAAGCCACAAAATCAGCGTAGCTCAGCGCGCTCCGGCGGGTAAAAAATCTTAAATAGACGCGGCGCGCATGCTTTATCTCGCACCGTCTTTAATTGTTCATCAAATAGGGGTAAGGTGAGGTCTATAAAGTCATTCCCGCCTGAAAATACACACCCGCTCTTACTTCCTCCTTATTCTCCTCACAATGATTGATGTTCTTTACGTTGCATGACGTCCGTTTTCATTGGCTAGCGGATAATTAACATCACTGACCACGAGCTAATAAACAAGAACACCTGGAGTCAATCATGAAACTCATCCCAAGCATCGCAGCCGTATTGATCGCCGCCGCTTCTTTCTCCACTTTCGCCGCGCCGCTGTCGTCGGTGAAACAGGTCAACAGCGAGCAGGCCGCCAATCTGCAAAGCATCGGCGTCGTGTCGGTTTCCGGCATTAGCGGCTCACCGCATGATGCCATCACCGCCCTTAAAGAAAAAGCCGCGGCGGACGGCGCCAGCCATTATCGCATTATCGGTCTGGACACCCCCGGGGATTCCAGCAACTGGCGCGGCAATGCGGAAATTTATCGCTAAGCATTGGTTTTTTTACGCTCTGGCCGCGGCAACGCGGCCAATAAAATAAACGGTCGCAATAATTATCTGAATAGTCGGTGTATAAAAGACTTATTCTCAGGTCATTATTACGGCCGTTTTTCTTTGCGTGCCGTTGATGAGGTTGCATTTTATTACAACTGTGTCTGCCGCTTTCGGAATCATGTTAATGATTACTTAAGAAATTCGGCTCACATTGAGGGCTTAACCCAAGGAGGCCTCAATGTTAAATGCGACCCGGCTGCAACTGATGAATCACTTCGCTTACCTGCAGCAATTTATGGCTTCACCGCGCACCGTCGGTACGCTGGCGCCTTCTTCCCCGTGGCTGTGTCAGGCGATGCTGAATCAGGTTGAATGGACCCGGGCGCTGTCGATCGCGGAACTGGGCGCGGCCGACGGGGTGTTGACCAAACGTATTCTGGGGCGGATGCGCGCCGATGCGGCGCTGGAGGCCTTCGAGATCCAACCCCATTTCGTGCATCGCCTGCGCGGGATAGACGATCGGCGGCTGAAGGTGATGGGCCACTCTGCGACCCGGATGGCCACGGATTACGACGTGGTGTTTTCCTGCCTGCCGCTGCTGTCGATCCCGGTCAGGATCAGCGTGCGCATTCTTCAGCAGGCCCGGCAGCGGCTGCTGGCGCGCAACGGCACGCTGGTGTTGTTCCAATACAGCCACCTGTCGGAAAAATTGCTGTCGCGCTATTTTCACTGGAAGCGCCTGCGGGTGGTGCGCAACTTCCCGCCGGCGCTGGTGTATGTCTGTACGCCGCGTTAGCTACAGTTTTTTCTCCATCACCACCACCTCTTCGTCATGCTGCCGCCGGCGCTCCAGAGGTTGCCAACCCCAGCCGGCGTACAGCGCTTCCGACTTGTCGGTAATGAGATGCAGAACCGAGTGATGGCGTTGCCGCGCCGCCTCGACGATGGCCATTTCAAGACGGTGGGCGATGCCCTTGCGGCGGTGATCGGGATGCACGAAGACGCCGGCCAGCCACGGAGTGAGATCCTGACGCTGGTGATCGTCGCTGGGCCACAGGCTGGCCATGCCGACCGGACGATCGCCGTCGATCATCATCAGCGTCAGGTGATCGTCGCTTGGCCGGCTGCATTGGGCGAAACGCAGCTGGGTGCGCGCCAGCGAACCGCCGCGCTGTGACCCCCATTGGCCGAAAGCCCAGGCGGCGCACACATCGGCAAACTGCGGGCACTCCGACAGCGGAATGATGCGTTGAGTCATGGAGGTCTCCCGGTTTTTTTGCTGTTTCCCCCTCCTATTTAACCGATTTTTCCGCCATTTTTTTAACTTTTTAAAGCCGCTATTTTAGCGGTTTCACGGTGTTTCACCGCATGCCCGGCGCCGTTTCCCGGATTTCTTTTGGCAATTGCGGCGTGGGATTGCAAGTGCTAATGAGAGTGATTATCATGCGCACACTATTTCCCCCGTTTCGGCTCAATCATGCGCAATTCCCTCATTTTACTGCTGCTTTCCCTGTGGTTCGGCATGTTCTCCGCCCAGGCGAAGACGGTAACCGACATCACCGGCCGCCAGGTCGCGGTGCCGGACAACCCGCAGCGCATCGTGGTGGGGGAGAGCCGCATGCTGTATACGCTGGCGCTGCTGGAGCCGGGTAACCCGGCGCAGCGCATCGTCGGCTGGCCGGCGGATCTGGCGCGCTTTGATGCGCAAAGCTGGCAGCTGTATGCGCAGAAGTTTCCACAGATAGCCCAGATCCCCGTCATCAGCGGCAATAACTTTCGCCAGGTCAACATCGAAAGCCTGCTGCAGCTGAAGCCGGATCTGGTGATCCTGGCGCGCTACGCGCGTGAAGACGGCGACAACGATTTGCTGGTTTCCGCACTGAGCAAGGCCGGCGTGGCGGTGATCTACGTCGATCTGCGCATCGATCTGCTGAACAACACCGTGTCGAGCGTGCGGCTGCTGGGCGAAGTGCTTAATCGCCAGCAACGCGCCGAGCAGTTCATCGCGTTTTATCAGCAGCATATGACGGTGATCCGGCAACGGCTGGCGGGCTATCAGGGGCCGAAGCCCAAGGTGATGCTGCACCTGCATCTGGGGCGGCGCGACACCTGTTGCACCACCGCCGCGCACGGCAACCTCGGCGATCTGCTGACCTTCGCCGGCGGCGACAACATCGCCAACGCCAGCGTCAAAGGGGTGTATGGCGAGCTGAACCCGGAAACCATTCTGAGCGCCAATCCCGACGTGTACCTCGCCACCGGCATGGCCGGGCCGCAGGGCAAACGGCTGTCCGATCTGCGCCTCGGGCCGCAGGTCAGCCCACAGGAGGCCGCCGACAGCTTCCGCCAACTGATCGCCAAACAGCCGATGCTGGCCAGCCTGCAGGCGGTGAAAAACCACCGCGCCTGGAGCGTCTGGCACAACTTTTACCTCAGCCCGTACCATGTCGTGTTGGTCGAGATGTTCGCCAAAGCGTTTTACCCGGATCTGTTCGCCGACATCAACCCGCAGCAGACCTTCCAACAGCTGTATCAGCAGTTTTTGCCGTTACCTTTTTCAGGGACCTATTGGAGTCAGTTAGATAATGAATAACAACAAGCGCGGCTGGTGGTGCGCATTGCCTTTGGCAGCCTGCACGACATCGCCGGCGTGGGCGGCGGAAAAAGCCGCGCCGCAGGAAGAGAGCCTGGTGGTGGTCGGCCGCAAAGACGCCGACGGCGTGCAGAGCTATCAGCCGTTGACCAGCGTTACCGGTACCCGCAGCGAAACCAACCTGCTGAACGTGCCGCAGGCGATCGACGTGGTGCCGCAACAGGTGATTACCGATCAGGCGGTCAGCAGCCTGGACGAAGCGCTGTACAACGTCAGCGGCATAACCCAGGCCAACACGCTGGGGGGCACCCAGGACGCGGTAATGAAACGCGGCTTCGGCGACAACCGCGACGGCTCCATTCTGCGCGACGGCGTGCGCTCGGTGCAGGCGCGCAACTTTACGCCGACCACCGAGCGGGTGGAGGTGCTCAAGGGGCCGGCCTCGATGCTGTACGGCATGGGCGAGCCGGGCGGGATGATCAACATGATCACCAAAAAGCCCCAGCTGCAGCAGCATACCCACGTGGAAGGCTGGGGCAGCAGTTTCAACGGCGGCGGTGGCCAGCTCGACGTTACCGGGCCGCTCGGCACGTCGGGGTTTGCCTATCGGATGATCGTCGATCACGATGAAACCGATTACTGGCGCAACTTTGGCCGCAATCGCCAGACGGTGATCGCGCCCTCGCTGATGTGGTACGGCGAGAACACCACCGTGCGGTTGGCCTATGAACATATGGAATATCTGGTGCCGTTCGATCGCGGCACCATTATCGATTCGCGCACCGGCAAACCGGTGAATACGCCGCGCGATCGCCGTTTCGACGAGGCTTATAACGCCACCCGCGGCGATCAGGACAGCGTCACCCTGCAGATCGATCAAACGCTCAATGAGCGCTGGAAAAGCTCGCTGACCTACGCCTACAGCCGCAACAGCTACAGCGACAACCAGGCGCGCGCCACGGCGCTGAACCCGGAGAGCGGCGCATTGAGCCGCCAGGCCGACTCGACCGCCCATGCCGTCAGCCACGCCAACGCGGTGCAGCTGACGTTCAATGGTGACGTGGACTGGGGCAGCATCAACCACCAGATGCTGTTCGGCTTTGATTTTGAAGATAACCGTACCTACCGCGGCGACATGATCCGCGGTAAAAAGAACAGCGATTTCAATATTTATCATCCGGTATACGGCCTGATGCCGCCGTCGACGGCGGTCAGCGCCAAAGACAGCGACCAGCGGGAAAATCTCACCAGCTACGGCTGGTTTATGCAGGATTCCATCCAGCTAACCGATAAATGGCTGGTGATGGGCGGGCTGCGCTACGACGCTTTCGACGTCTATGCCGGCAAGGGGCGGCCGTTCCAGACCAATACCGACAGCTCGGACGGCAAGCTGGTGCCGCGCGCCGGGGTGGTCTACAAGCTGACGCCTTACGTGTCGCTGTACAGCAGCTATACCGAGTCGTTCAAGCCGAACTCTTCCATCGCCACCCAGATTGATTCGCTGCCGCCGGAGCAGGGCAAGTCGTGGGAAGTCGGCGGCAAGCTGGCGTTGCCGAACGGTGTTACCGGCACGTTGGCGCTGTTCGACATCACCAAGCGCAACGTGATGGTCAGTGAGCTGGTGGCGGGCGAAACCGTGACGCGCACCGCCGGACGCGTGCGTTCGCAGGGCGTGGAGCTGGACGTGGCCGGTAATCTCACCGACTCGCTGAGCCTGATCGGTTCCTATGCGTATACCGACGCACGGGTGGTGGACGATCCGGACAACAAGGGCAAAGAGATGACCAACGTGGCGCGCCACACCGCCTCGCTGTTCCTGACCCAGAACCTGGGCAGCCCGGGTCTCTACAGCGGCGATGAGGTGCGCATCGGCGCCGGCGCGCGCTATGTCGGCCGCCGCCCGGGTGACGCCGCCAACAGCTTCTACCTGGATAATTACACCGTTGCCGATGCGTTCGCCGCTTACACCATGCCGATCAACGGCTATCGGGTGAAATGGCAGCTGAACGTGAAGAACCTGTTCGATAAAACCTACTACCCATCCAGCGGCGGCAATTTGCGCGTGGCGGTGGGGGAGCCGCGTGAGGTGGTGCTGCGCGGCAGTATCGATTTCTAAGCCACGGGCGGTGAAATTTGCTTAAATAACCGCCCCAACGTTAAGGAGAACCCATGAGCCTGCAGATTCGTTTGGCGCAGCAGCGGGATATCGCGCATCTGATGGCGGTTGAACGCTCGGCGGCGCAGTTGTTTCGCCAACAGCCGGAATGGCGCTTTATTGCCGAGGGCGAGGTGATGGCCCCGCAGCAGCATGCCGCGTTTATCGCCGAGCGCCGTGAATGGCTGGCGGAAAGCGACAACGGCGAGTGCGCCGGTTTCATCGCCGTGCTGGCTCAGGGGGAAGATTGGCACATTGCCGAATTGTCGGTCGCCGGCACCTGGCAGCGGCAGGGCGTCGGCCGCCGCCTGATCGGCGCGGTGGCGGAAGAAGCCAAACGGCAGGGGGCCGGCCGCCTGACGCTCACCACCTTCATTGAGGTGCCGTGGAATGCGCCTTACTACCGGCGGCTGGGATTCCGGCCTCTTGAGGGCGCGCAGCTCACGGCCGCCTTGCGGCGGCATCTGGATGAGGATCTGGCGCACGGCTTTGCCGTCGGCAGTCGCTGTGCCATGGAATTTACACTATCGTAAATATTGAAATACAGAGCGGGCAGGGTATGATGCTGCCACCACGCCATCGCACCCGCTCGGCATTTTGGTATGCAATGCACTCAGTCACCGCATAAGGGACAACCCGTAATGACACAAACCCTGTTCATGATAGGCGCTCGCGGAGCCGGCAAGACCACGGTAGGCCGCGCATTGGCGCTGGCGTTGGGCTATCAATTCGTCGATACCGATCTGTTTATGCAGCAGGCGGCGCAGATGAGCGTGGCGGAAATGGTCGAGCGCGAGGGTTGGCTGGGGTTCCGCCGCCGTGAGACCGTCGCGTTGCAAACCGTGACTAAGCCGTCAACTATAGTTGCCACCGGCGGCGGCGCGATCCTGGCGGAAGAGAATCGTCAGTTTATGCGCCAGCATGGCACCGTTATCTACCTGCGCGCGCCGGCCAGCGTGTTGGCGCAGCGGTTGGAAGAGTACCCGGAAGATGCGCAGCGCCCGACGCTCACCGGCAGGCCGATCGCCGAAGAGATGCGCGAGGTGCTGGCCGCGCGGGAAGCGCTGTATCAGGATGCCGCACATTACGTGATGGACGGCGCCGCCGATCCGCAGCGGGTGGTGGAACAAATCCTCGCGGTGCTGCCGCGTGAGACGGTGAAATAACCTTTTCTTCTCTTCGGGCGCTGTGCGCCCGTTTTTCTATTCCGTTTGCCGAGCGGCCGCAAAGTATGCCCCGGGCGTGACGCCGAAGCGGCGGCGAAAGGCGGCGATGTAGGCGCTGACGTTATCATAGCCGCAGGCGTCGGCCACCTCGCCAACCGCTTCGCCGCGTGATAACCCCTCCAGTGAACGCAATACCCGCGCCTGCTGGCGCCACAGCGCGAAGCCGATGCCGGTTTCCTGCTGAAAGCGGCGGCTCAGGGTGCGCGGGCTGAGCCCGGCCCAGACGGCCCAGTCGCGCTGGCTGCGCAGGCTGGCGGGATCGTTCAGCAGCGCGCGGGCGATGTTCAGCAACCGGGCGTCCTGCGGCAGCGGCAGTTGCAAAGGGGCGCCGCTCGCCGCGTGCATTTCGTCCAGCAGCACCTGCAGCAGCCGCCGTTGCGGCGCACTCAGCGGGCCGGCAGGGAACTGCGCGATGCGTTCCACCAGCGCTTGCAACAGCGCAGAGGCCGTGAACAGCTGCGGCTGCGGCGGCATCTCCGGCGCGCTTTCCACTGGCAGATACAGACTCCAGCCCGCCACATCGCCGCAGGCCAGCGCCTGATGGGCGCACCCCGGCGGCAGCCAGCCCAGCGTGCCGCCGGTGATCGCCCATTGCCGGCCGGGCAGTTCCAGCGCCAGCATGCCGCGCGTCAAGAGATAGATCTGGCCGCCTTGGTGCTGATGCCAGGGCGTCAGGTGCTTTTTTTCATGCTGAAGACGTTGGCTGCGGATCTGCATCGTATTGGCCGTTTAACGTTATTGAAAGTCCTGATGCGGTTATTATGCCATCACCCGACCGAGATAGGATCGCCATTCACCCTATTCGGAGAAACGTGATGACTCAACTTACCCCATTGAATCTGGTGCTCGATACGCTGCGGCAGATCGTCGCCAACCCGGAGCATCGGCCGGCCCTGCTCGCCGCCCGCTTCAGCGCGGACTACCGCCAGCAGGTGGATGGCAAGGTGCTGCACTTCGAGCAGTTTGAGCAGCATATGGCGCTGCTGAAGCGGCAAACCCGCCGCATGACGCTGAGCGTGATCGCGGCGGCGGAGCAGGGCGAGGCGGTGCTGACCCACCATCTGGTCGAGGTGGAAAAGCGCGACGGCACCTGCAGCCGCGTGCGGGTGCTGGCGCACTTCACCGTGCGTGAAGGCCGCATTTGCGCCTGCGAAGAACTGACCGAGCTGTTGGCGGGCGCTCCCGGCGATCGCGATCTTGGCTCGCGCGTGTCGGAATGAGGGCGGCTGCTATACTTGCTACTGTGTGAAACACACGGGAGAACGGCATGCGCGAAAATGATCAACCTGCTTATCCACGGAGTGCCCGCGTCGTAGAGGTGTTTCGAGGCGACCCGAACCTGCATCTGCGCCGCTTTGAGGTGCGCACCGACGATATTGAGCCGAATACGTTGCTCAGTGAACATGAAACCGAGCAGGAAGCGCTCGACGCCAAGCATCGCTATGAAGACGAGGCGTTAGAGCTCTGACCTGCAGCCCAGCGGAAACCGGCGTCAGGCCGGTTTCCTGTTTATCCCCGCCTTAGCACATATTTCCCAGAACAATATTGATAATGATAATCATTTATGTGATTTTTATCGCCCCTATTGGGTGTTTCACTTCTGGGAAAAGAGATGTCCAATTCCGAGTTGCAGGCGCTGTTTCTGCGCCATATGCGGCCGCTGCAAGCCTACTTGAACGCCAAACTGCGCGACCCTCAGCTGGCCGCGGATTTGGCGCAGGAAAGTTTTACCCGCCTCACCGAGCAATACCCGCAGGGCAATATTCTCGATATCGAGGCTTACCTGTATAAAACCGCCAAGAATCTGATGCTTGACCATCTTCGGCAACAGCAGCGGCGACAGACTGATGCGGTAGAGGATGACATTCTGGCGCAGTATCCCTCCGGCGAACCGGCGCTCGAGCAGCTGGCGATTGACAGCCAAATGCTGCAGCTGTTGCAACAGGCGCTGGCGGGCATGCCGCCGCGCACGCAGCAGATTTTCCGGCTCAACCGGCTCGACGGGCTGACCCAGGCGCAGGTGGCGGCTCAACTGAGCGTATCGCTCAGTACGGTGGAGAAGCATCTGGCCAGCGCGCTGGAGCGGCTGATGACGTTGATGGACGATCAATAATGACAATTTTTTTACGGGTTTATGCGCCTTCAGACGTCTTAACCTATAACCAGAAAAAACAGGGGTCTATGCCATCATGAATCCGCTAACCGCGCAGTCGCGGCAACAGGCGGCCGCCTGGGCCGTGCGCCTGGCCGAAGGGGCGCTGGCCGCCGACCAGCGGCGAGCGTTGGAGGCCTGGCTGGCCGATGATCCGCAGCATCCGGCGGCGCTGCATCAGGCTCGCTTGCTGTGGGCGACGCTGGGGCAACTGCCGCCAGAACAGCGACAGGCGCTGCAGCCGCAGGTAGCGGCGCTGAAAACGCCATTTCGCCGTAGAGGAGCCCGCTGGGCGATGGCGGCGGCGGTGGCGATCGCCGTTTCCTTCGGCGTTTATCGCGGGCCGGATATATGGATCGGCATGCAGGCGGATTATCAAACCGTTCGCGGCGAGGTGCGCGAAGTCACGTTGCCGGACGGCAGCCGGGTGGCGCTGGACAGCGGCAGCGCGATCGCGCTGGCCTATTCCGCCAACGAACGCAAGGTGCGGCTGCTGAGCGGCGCCGCCTATTTTATCGTCGCACCGGTGAACGGGCCGGAAAAGCGCCCGTTCAGGGTAGAGGCGGAAAACGGCGTCACCCAGGCGCTGGGCACCGAGTTCAGCGTGGCGCGCACCGGGCAGGGCGTCGACGTCAGCGTGCATCAGCACAGCGTGCGGGTGACGCTCGAGCGCGGCGAGCGCTCGCTGGTGGTCGCGCAACGCCAGGCGGCGCATTACCGCAGCGGCCTGCTGTGGCTGACGCGGCAAACGGCCGGCGATGATGCCTGGCGGCGCGGCTGGCTGGTGATCGACCGCCAACCGCTGACGCAGGCGCTCGCGCAGCTCAACCGCTATCGCGAGACCCGCATCGTAGCGATCAATCCCGAACTCAGATCGCGTACGGTCAGCGGCGTGTTCGCGCTCAATAAACTCGACGACGGTGTCAGCGCCATTCGTCAGGAACTCGCCGCCCGCCAACTGAATCTCCCCGGCATCACGCTGCTTTACTGAGCGGCGCAGGTGGGCCGGGACGCCCGTTTCGCCGCTATTTTCACTTTCTGTAAAAAATCTTTACGGGTTTTCACCCTCCGGAACGTCCTTATGTTTAAACGAGATTGATTTCCATTATCACTTGGTTTGGCATTCTTTCGGGTGGAACACACACGCATGTTTATTCACAAGGGAACCACGCCGGCCGGCCGCTTGGCCACGGCGGTACGCGCTGCGTTGGCGGCGATGGTGCTGACTCAGCCTGTTGTGGCGATCGCCGCGCAGGCTGAAGCGAGCGGCGCGCAGGCCGCACAGCAAAAGAATTTCAACATTGAAGCGCAGCCTCTGCAGAGCGCCATGCTGCGCTTCGCCGAACAGGCTGGCATGCAGGTGTTTTTCGACGAGGTGAAGCTCGACGGCATGCAGGCGGCGGCGTTGAACGGCAGCATGAGCGTTGAACAGGGCCTGCGGCGCTTGATCGGCGGCAATCCGGTGGCTTTCCGCCTGCAGCCACAGGGGCAGATCGTATTGAGCCGGCTGCCGGCGGCGAACGGCGATGGCGGCGCGCTGGCGCTGGATAGCCTGACGGTGCTGGGGGCCGGCGGCATGAGCGTCAACGACTGGGTTTACGACGAACCGCGCTCGGTCAGCGTCATCAGCCGCGAACAGATGGACAACCGCCCGGCGCGGCACACGGCCGATATTCTGGAACAGACCACGGGCACCTATTCCAGCGTCAGCCAGCAAGATCCGGCGCTGTCGGTCAACATCCGCGGCATACAAGACTATGGCCGGGTGAACATGAATATCGATGGCATGCGGCAGAATTTTCAAAAGAGCGGTCATGGCCAGCGTAACGGCACCATGTATATCGATTCCGAGCTGCTGTCCGGCGTAACCATCGACAAGGGCACCACCGGTGGCATGGGCAGCGCTGGCACGCTTGGCGGCATCGCGACGTTCAATACCGTCAGCGCGAGCGATTTCCTGGCGCCGGGCAAAGAGCTGGGCGGCAAGCTGCACGCCAGCACCGGCGATAACGGCACCCACTTCATCGGCAGCGGCATACTGGCATTGGGCAACGAAACCGGCGATATCCTGCTGGCCGCCAGCGAACGCCACCTCGGCGACTATTGGCCCGGCAATAAGGGCGACATCGGCAACATTCGTATCAATAACGACACCGGCAATTACGATCGCTACGCCGAGAGCATCAAGAACAACAAAATCCCCGACACTGATTACCGCATGCACTCGCGACTGGCCAAGGTGGGCTGGAACCTGCCCGCCAACCAGCGCCTGCAGCTGAGTTATCTGCAGACCCAAACTGCGTCGCCGATCGCCGGCACGCTGACCAACCTGGGCACCCGGCCGCCCTATGAACTGGGCTGGAAGCGCACCGGCTACAGCGACGTGATGGCGCGCAACGCGGCGTTCGACTATAGCCTGGCGCCGGAAGGCGTCGACTGGCTCGATTTTCAGGCCAAGCTGTATTACGTCGATACTCAGGACGACAGCGATACCTACAGCACCAGCACGCTGCTGAACAACGGCTACGCGACGCGCACTCGCCTGCGCACCTATGGCGCACAGGCGCAAAACACCTCGCGTTTCAGCCTGGCACCGGGGCATGACTTCCGCGCCAACTACGGGCTGGAGTTCTATTACGACAAGGCCACCAGCGACTCTTCCCGTCAGGGCATGGAAGGGGTAACACCGGCCGGCAACCGCTCGGTCGGCAGCCTGTTCGCCAACCTGACCTACGACTACGACGGCTGGCTGACGCTGGAAGGCGGGCTGCGTTACGACCGCTATCGCCTGCGCGGCCAGACCGGTCTGAGCTACGCCGACTTCCCTTATACGGCGGAGAATCCCTGCAAACAGCTGCGGCTGCGCAACTGTCTGGCGACCACCACGCAGCAGGAGTGGAACGTCGATCGCGATCAGGGCAAGCTGTCGCCGACGCTGGCGCTGGCGGTGCGTCCCGGCGTGGAGTGGCTGGAGCTGTATACCACCTACGGCAAATCCTGGCGGCCGCCGGCGATCACCGAAACGCTGACCAACGGCAGCGCTCACAGCACCTCTACGCAATATCCCAACCCCTTCCTGCAGGCCGAGCGCTCGCGCGCCTGGGAAGTGGGGTTCAACGTGCAGCAGCCGGATCTGTGGTTTGAGGGCGATCGATTGGCAGCCAAGGTGGCTTATTTCGACACCAAAGTGGATAACTACATCAACCTGGCGATTAACCGCGACAAGCCGGGGCTGGTGCAGCCGAGCATCGGCAACGCCGCCTACGTCAACAATCTGTCGAAAACCCGTTTCCGCGGGCTGGAGTACCAGCTCAACTATGACGCCGGGGTGTTTTACGCCGACCTGACCTACACCCACATGATCGGTAAAAACGAGTTTTGCTCCAGGAACGCCTGGCTGGGCCATCGCCTGCGTTACGGCGCCAACTCCCGGCCGGGCAACTTCTACGCGGAGCAGGATCCGACGGCGAATGACGCCGTGTCCTGCGACGGCGGCTCGCAGTTCGGCACCGCCGCTTACCTGCCGGGCGATCGCGGCTCGGTGACGCTGGGCGGCCGCGCTTTCGATCGCAAGCTGGACGCCGGGGTGACCGTGCGCTTCGCGCCGGGCTATCAGGACAGCTCGGTGCCGTCCAACTACCCGTATCTGGCCGACTGGCCGAAATACACCCTGTTCGATCTGTACGCCAGCTACAAACTGACCGACAGCCTGACGCTGCGCGGC
This sequence comes from Serratia sp. SA088, assembly GCF_049065515.1. Classification (NCBI taxonomy): domain Bacteria; kingdom Pseudomonadati; phylum Pseudomonadota; class Gammaproteobacteria; order Enterobacterales; family Yersiniaceae; genus Serratia; species Serratia sp. SA088. The sequence goes on along the minus strand of NZ_JBAKGW010000004.1, from coordinate 368,384 downwards.
TCGGTGGAGAACCTGACCAACCGCGCCTACGTCGTCAGCTACGGCGAGACGCTGGCCAATACTCTGGGGCGCGGCCGCAGCGTGCAGGGCGGGGTGGAGTACCGTTTTTAAGCAGTAAAAGGGCGTTGCTCATCGTTGAGCACAGAGGTCGCCTCGCAAGGGGCGCCGTTCATCAATGGAGATAGAGAAATGGCATTTTCAGTCAATTATGACAGCAGTTTCGGCAGCTACAGCATCCATAACTATCTGAACGAGTGGGCGTCGTCGTTTGGCGATATCAACCACACCAACGGTAATGTCACCGACTCCAACAGCGGCGGTTTCTACGGCGGCAGCCTGTCCGGCAGCCAATATGCCGTGACCAGCACCGCCAATAACATCACCTCGTTCGTGGCGGGCGGCAACCTGACCTACACCCTGTTCAACGCACCGGCGCACACCCTGTACGGTCAACTGGATTCCCTGTCGTTCGGCGACGGCCTGAACGGCGGCGGCTCTACGCCGTACAACATCCAGGTGCCTGACGTCAGCTTCGGCGGCCTGAATCTCAGCAGCCTGCAGGCGCAGGGCCACGATGGCGTGGTACACCAGGTGGTGTACGGCCTGATGTCCGGCGATACCGGCGCGCTGGAAACCGCGCTGAACGGCATCCTCGACGACTACGGTCTGAGCGTCAACTCCACCTTCGATCAGGTGGCGGCGGCGACGGCGGTGGGCGTGCAGCACGCCGACAGCCCGGAATTGCTGGCGGCCTGATCGCGGCCGTTTGCCCGCCGGCGCCGCGTGCCCCGGCGGGCGTTTTCTCGTTTTTAGCCGATGGAAAACGCCATGAAAAACGCCGTCAGGCGCGGAGAAGTGATGAGCGTGCTGGGCGCATACCGGCGCGGATTTTGGGGCATTGCGCTGTTTACCGCAGTGATCAACCTGCTGATGCTGGCCCCGGCGCTGTACATGCTGCAGGTCTACGATCGCGTGTTGCCGTCGGGCAACCGCATGACGCTGGCGATGCTGACCCTGATGGTGGTCGGCCTTTATCTGTTTATGGGCCTGCTGGAGTGGGTGCGCAGCCAGGTGGTGATCCGCCTTGGCGCCCAGATGGATATGCGCCTCAATCAGCGGGTCTACGACGCCGCCTTCGAAACCAACCTGAAAACCGGCAACCCGCTGGCGGGGCAGGCGCTGAACGATCTGACCAACCTGCGCCAGTTCGCCACCGGCAATGCGCTGTTCGCCTTTTTCGATGCCCCCTGGTTCCCGGTTTATCTGCTGGTGGTTTTTCTGCTCCATCCCTGGCTTGGCGCGTTGGCCAGCGCCGGGGTGATCGTGCTGGTGCTGCTGGCCTGGCTCAACCAGCGGGTGTCGCAGGCGCCGCTGGCGGAGGCCGGCCGCGTCGCGCTGAGCGCCACGCAACAGGCCAACGGCAACCTGCGCAATGCCGAAGCTATCGCCGCCATGGGCATGTTGACCGACTTGCGCCTGCGCTGGCTGCGGCAGCATCAGCAGTTCCTGCTGCTGCAGAACCGCGCCAGCGAGAAAATCGCCGCGGTCACTGCCTGGTCGAAAACCGTGCGGCTGGCGTTGCAGTCGCTGATGTTGGGCTGCGGCGCGCTGCTGGCGGTCAACGGCGACATTACGCCGGGCATGATGATCGCCGGATCGATCCTGATCGGCAGGGTGCTGGGGCCGATCGATCAGCTGATCGGCGCCTGGAAGCAGTGGTCATCGGCGCGCCAGTCCTTGCAGCGGCTGGAGGTGATGCTGGCCGCTAACCCGCCACGAATGCCGAGTCTGCCGCTGCCGGCACCCGGCGGTACATTGGTCGTGAATCAGTTGACCGCCAGTGCGCCAGGCGGCACGGCACCGGTGTTGCACGGCGTCAGTTTTCGCCTGGAGGCCGGCGAGGTGCTGGGCGTGATTGGCGCGTCCGGCTCCGGCAAAACCCTCCTAATGCGCCAACTGGTTGGCGCGCTGACGCCGCTCAGCGGCGACGTGCGGCTGGACGGTGCAGACATTCAGCAGTGGGACAAGCAACAACTCGGGCCGCATATCGGTTACTTGCCGCAGGATATCCAGCTGTTCGCCGGCACCCTGACGGACAACATCGCTCGCTTTGGGCAGGTCGACGCCGAGAAGGTGGTGGCCGCGGCGGCGCTGGCCGGCGTGCATCAGCTGATCCTGCATTTACCGAAAGGCTATGAGACCGAGCTGGGTGAAGGCGGCAGCGGCCTGTCCGGCGGCCAACGTCAGCGGGTGGCGCTGGCGCGCGCGCTGTATGGATCTCCGGCGCTGGTGGTGCTGGACGAACCGAACGCCAACCTCGATCGCGAAGGGGAAGGGGCGCTGCAGCAGGCGATCGAAGCGCTGAAGGCGCGTGGCACCACCATCGTGTTGGTGACCCACAAACCGGCGATCCTGGCGGCCACCGACAAATTGCTGGTGCTGAGCGCCGGCCAGGTACAGCACTTCGGCCCCAGCGACGCCATCCTGAAAAAACAGCCTGGTTTTGCGCCCGCCGCTGCCGCTGCATCGGCCAATGCCGGGCGCAGCAACGGCGGCTTCAACGTCAATTACGCCAACTTCGCCAAAACGGCCAGCGGTGAACGAAAAGTATGAGCAATCAGAGTGTGATTCCCGGCGATATCGACACCCTTTCCCGGCAGTTCGACGAAGGTCGCTACCTGCGGCTGGGAGGCTGGCTGGTGGTGCTGGGGTTTGGCGGTTTCCTGCTGTGGGGGCTGTTGGCGCCGCTGGACAAAGGCGTGCCGGTTTCCGGCAGCGTGGTGGTGGCGGGCAATCGCAAGGCGGTGCAGCACCCGAGCGGCGGCGTGGTGTCGCAGATTCAGGTGCATGAGGGCGACCGGGTCAGCGCCGGGCAGGTGCTGTTGTTGATGGATACCGTCGACAGCCGCACCCAGCGCGATGCGCTGCGCAGCCAGCAGTTGAGCAATGCCGCACAGCAGGCGCGGCTGCAAGCCGAGCGCGACGGCCTGCAAGCGATCGCTTTCCCGCCATCGCTGCAAGCGCGGCGAGAAGAGCCGGAAGTGATGTCACTGATGCTGCTGCAACAGCAGCTGTTCACCAGCCGCCGTGCGGCACTGCAGAGCGAGCTGGCGGCGATCGCGGAAAGCATCGCCGGATCGCAGGCGATGTTGGAAGGGGTTCGGCAGTCTTACGCCAGCAAACAGCGGCAAAAGGCCATGCTGCAGGAGCAACTGGGCGGCATGCGCAAGCTGGCGGCGCAAGGGTATGTGGCGCGCAATCGGCTGCTGGATCTGGAGGGGCAGCATGCGCAGATCGACGGCCAGGCATCCGAGGACAGCGGCAATATCGGCCGTCTGGGGCGCCAGATCCTGGAGCTGAAACTGCGGGCGATCCAGCGGCGGGAGGAGTATCAAAAAGAGGTCAGCAGCCAATTGGCCGAGGTACGGATGAAGCTGGACGAGCTGGATAACCGCCTGGCCAAGGCGGAGGCCGATCTGGGGCATACGCAGGTGAAAGCGCCGGTGGCGGGCACCGTGGTGGGGTTGAGCGTGTTCACCGAAGGCGGCGTGATTGGCGCCGGTCAGCAACTGATGGAGATCGTGCCCAGCGATCGCGGGCTGCAGGTAGAAGCGCGCATCCCGGTCGAGTTGATCGATAAAGTGCAGGTGGGGTTGCCGGTCGAATTGTTGTTCTCGGCGTTCAACCAAAGCACCACGCCGCGCGTCGAGGGCGAAGTAACGCTGGTCGGGGCCGATCGCCTGACCGACGAGAAAAGCGGCGCGCCTTATTACAGCGTGCGCGCCAAGGTCAGCGAAGAAGGATTGCAACGCTTGAGCGGGTTGGAGATCCGCCCGGGAATGCCGGTCGAAGGCTTCATCCGCACCGGTGAGCGTTCGATGATGAACTATCTGTTCAAACCGCTGACCGATCGCCTCCATTTGGCGCTGACGGAAGAGTGAGCATGTCGGTTTCGCCGCTGCCTTTCGCCGCGCCCGGTGCCACCATGCCCTGGCGCCGTTGTCTGGTGTTGGTGCTGGCGCTGCATCTGCTGGTTGCAGCGCTGTTTTGGCCCTGGCGAGACAAGGCCGAGCCACCGTGGGTACCGCCACCGGCGGTGATGGTGCTGATGGCCGCCGCACCGCAGGCCCCGGCCGAGGCGAAACAACCGCCGGGACAAAGGACGCCGCCGCCTCAGGTTGAACCGCCGGCGCCACCGGAGCCGTTACCGCTAGTGAAAGTGCCCGACGCCGCGCAGCCGAACATCGCCGTGCCGCCGAAACAGAAAAAACCGCCTAAGCCGGTGAAAAAAAACAATCTGCCCCGCACGCCGCCGCAGGAGAGAACCATCGCGCCGCCGAGGGTTCAGGATCACAACGCCGGCGCGCCGCCGCCGGGCCACGCGGATAAAACGGCCGCGCCGCAAACTCGCCTGACGCCCTATGTTCAGGCGGGGGAAGACAACTGGCGCAGCCGCATCAGCGGCCGCCTGAATCGTTTTAAGCGTTATCCTAAAGACGCATTGCGGCTGAAGCGCCAGGGCGTCGGGCAGGTGCGTTTCACGCTGGACAGACAGGGCCACGTGCTGGCGGTGACGCTGGTCAGCAGCGCCGGGCTGCCGTCGCTGGATCGCGAAATCCAGGCGCTGGTCAAACGCGCTTCGCCGCTGCCCACGCCGCCGTCGGACGCCTACGTCAACGGCACGGTGGAATTGACGCTGCCGATCGATTTCAGTTTGCGCGGCGCGGGTTTTTGACGCGGTTGTTTCATGGCGATGGCCTGAGCGTGACGCACGGAAACCTTTGCCTCTGCGCCGCGATCGCATTTCGCGCGAAAAACCAGTGACAGATCAACCGCAATCCCCCAATATGGATTTTCCATCAAGATGATTACGCGGGTGCCAGTCTATGCTGAAAGTGAATGAGTATTTTGCCGGAAAAGTGAAGTCTATCGGTTTTGACAGTAGCAGCATCGGTCTTACCAGCGTGGGTGTGATGGAAGAGGGTGAATACACCTTCTCCACCGCGCAGCCGGAAGAAATGACAGTGATCACCGGGGCGCTGAAAGTGCTGCTGCCGGGAGCGCCGGACTGGCAAGTGTTTACGCCGGGCGAGAAGTTCTTCGTGCCGGGGCACAGCGAGTTCAACCTGCAGGTGGCCGACGCCACCGCCTATCTGTGCCGCTACCTGAGCAAATAAATTTTGTTCGCTAGGGGAACGCAGGGCTCAGCGGATGCTGGGCCCTGGTCATTTCTGAGGCGAGATTAACGCTGGGCTTCGCCGCCGAGCGCTTCGATGGTGTTTTTGATCAACGCCGCCAGCTCGCTGGTCATCAGGATAAAGTCGGCGTCAAAGCGCTGGGCGAAGTCGTCGCGATCGATGTCGTCGTTCTGTTCGCGCAGCGTGTCGGCGAACTTCAGGCGCTTGAGCGAGCCGTCGTCCGACAGCATCAGCTGGATGCGCTCTTGCCAGTCCACCGCCAGCTTGGTCACCAGCTTGCCGGCTTCGATGTGCACCGCGATTTCGTCGCTGATCAGATTCTGCTTCTTGCAGCGGATTACGCCGCCTTCTTCCAGAATCGCTTTCAATTCCGCTTCATCCTGAATGGCGAAGCCGGCCGGCATCTCGCCGGAACGCACCCATTCGGTCAGCGTCAGTTCGATCGGGCTTTCCATGGTCAGCGGCACCACAGGCAGCGAGCCGAGGCTTTTACGCAGCAGCGCCAGCGTGTCTTCGGCGCGTTTGGCGCTGGCGGCGTCGACCATGATCAGATCGTTGACGGTGTCTATCCACATGAAGGTCTGGTTGAAGCGGCTGAACGCGCGCGGCAGCAGGCTGTGCAGCACTTCATCCTTCAGCGCGTCCTTCTCGGTTTTCTTCAGTTTGCGGTGTTGCTCCGCCTCCAGGCGCTCAATCTTGGCCTGCAGCTCTTGCTTGATCACCGGCGACGGCAGGATTTTCTCTTCCTTGCGCGCGCAGATGACGATCTGGCCGTTGACCGCGTGCGTCAGCGCATCGCTGTGCGAGCCCATCGGGGAGACCCAGCCGGTCTTCGCCATGTCCTGGCTGCCGCACGGCGTGAAGGCGAACGCGCTGAGTTGTTTTTCCATTTCATCCGCGTTTAACGCCACTTCGCGGCTCAAACGGTAAACCATCAAATTCTTAAACCACAGCATAATGTTATCCCTGGCTGGGCGTGCGTTCGGCACGCTGATTCGTCAAAAGCAGGGCGGCATGATAACGAATTGACGCTGAAAAATCGCCCCATTCTCTCCGAATTGCGTCGCTTTGCGCACCAGGGAAGGACGGGACGGAGAATGGGAAACAGGTGATTCATTCGCGCGCTTACATTAGGCTGTGACAACGCTGCGCGGCATCGAGGAGAAAAAATACGTGCGCATTGGCATCGACTTGGGTGGAACGAAAATTGAAGTGATCGCGTTGGCGAATGACGGGCGGGAGCTGTTTCGCCATCGCATCGCCACGCCGCGCCATGACTACCGGCAAACCCTGGCGGCGATCGCCGGGCTGGTGAAACTGGCGGAGGATCATACCGGCGAACGAGGATCGGTCGGGATCGGCATTCCCGGCACGCTGTCGCCGTTTACCGGGCGAGTAAAGAACGCCAACTCGGTGTGGCTCAACGGTCAGCCGCTGGATAAGGATCTGTCGGCCTTGCTGGCGCGCGAGGTGCGCATCGCCAACGACGCCAACTGCCTGGCGGTGTCGGAAGCCACCGATGGCGCCGGCGCCGGCGCGAAAACCGTGTTTGCGGTCATCATCGGCACCGGCTGCGGCGCCGGCGTGGCGCTGAACGGCCAGGCGCATGCCGGCGGCAACGGCATCGCCGGCGAATGGGGGCACAATCCGCTGCCGTGGCAGGATGACGATGAGCTGCGCTACGCCCGCGAAGTGCCGTGCTACTGCGGCAAGCCGGGCTGCATCGAAACCTTTATTTCTGGCACCGGTTTCGCCACCGACTATGCGCGCCTGAGCGGCAATGCGCTGCAAGGGCATGAGATCATGGCGCTGAGCGAGCGGGGCGATGCGTTGGCGGAGCAGGCGATTGGCCGCTACGAAATGCGATTGGCGAAATCGCTGGCGCACGTGATCAACATGCTGGATCCGGACGTGGTAGTGCTCGGCGGCGGCATGAGCAACGTGGATCGTCTGTATCGCACGGTGCCGCAACTGGTGAAAGGCTGGGTGTTCGGCGGCGAGTGTGAAACGCCGATCCGCAAGGCGGTTCACGGCGATTCCAGCGGCGTGCGCGGTGCGGCCTGGCTGTGGCCGCAACAGCAGCGCTAAGCGTTGCAACAAAGCGCGAGGCTGCTCGCGCTTTAAACCCTTCACTGTACAAAAACTGGACGGCGCTTTATGCTTTAGCTAACTTAGCTAAGGAGGACGCGTATGCCGATTCAGGCCAATATGCACGAAGCCAAATCCAATCTGAGCCAACTGGCGGACAGAGCCGCAGAGGGAGAAACCGTGATTATTGCAAAAGCAGGGAAGCCGTACGTACAGCTGGTCGCCATCAAGGGGGAAGCGCGCCGCCCTGGCGCCGCCAAGGGCAGGTTCACCGTGCCGGCGGATTTCAACGCCGGGGATGCGGCCATTGCGGCGCTGTTTGAGGGCGATGAATGAAGCGCCTGCTGCTGGATACCCACGCGTTGCTGTGGTGGCTGATCGATGACGCCTGCCTGGGCGCCAACGCCAAAAGGCAGATCGCCGATCCGGGCAATGCGGTGTACGTCAGCGCGGCCAGCATTTGGGAGATCTCGATCAAGCAGGCGCTGGGCAAGCTGGCGCTGCCGGAAGACATCTTTGCGATCATCGAGGCCGAAGATTTTCTGTCGCTGCCGATGGACGCCTTTCATTGCCAACAGGCCGGGCAGCTGCCGCCACACCATCAGGATCCTTTCGATCGCATGCTGATCGCGCAGGCGCAGGCCGAGGGGCTGACGCTGATTTCCGCCGACGCGGTGTTTCCGCAGTACGGCGTGCGGGTGGCGGACGCCCGCCGTTAAACCGGCTTTTCCTCGCTTTCGCTGCGCACCCGTTCGATATGAATGGTCAGGAACATCATCTCTTCCGTGGTGAGCTGGTGCTGATAGTGCTTTTCGATGTGGCGGTTGATCTTGCCGGCGCAGGCGAATGACTCGCGGTACTTCTCTTTCACCACCTGATACAGCGAGTCGTCGTCGCTGTCGACGTAGTTTTTCCCCAGCAGGCGCTGGGCGAAAAATTTCAAGTGGGTGACGAACCGGTGGTAGCTCAGGGATTCCTCGTTGTAATCAAAGCGGAAATGGTATTTGACCAGGTTGAGGATCTCTTGCATCACGCGGGTAATGTGCAGCGTGTTGTGCATCTCGTCGTTAAGCTGGGCGTTGACCAGATGCAGGGCAATAAATCCGGCTTCGTCTTCCGGCAGCGCGGTATCCAGCCGCTGGGCGATCAGAGCCAGCGCCTCCAGCCCGACGGCGAATTCGGCCGGGTAGAGTTTTTTAATCTCCCACAGCAGCGCATTTTTGATATCCAGCCCTTGCGCATGGCGCTGCAGGGCGAAATGGATGTGATCGGTGAGTGTGATGTAGACGATGTTATGCAACTTGCCCGGCAGGCGTTCACGGGCGAGGGTGATGATCCTGTCGGCAGTGGTGACGCAGGCCAATGGGATCTCGGCGAGCAGCTCTTTATAGCGCTCGGCGATTTCACCGCCGTTATGGGTGAACACCTTTTCGATCAGGCTTTCGTCCAGCGTATCGCCGGGCTTCTTTTTAAAGCCGATTCCTTTTCCCATCACCACCGTCTCTTCCTGACGGTCGTCCAGCGTAATCACCACGTTATTATTGAGTATTTTAGCGATTTTCATGGTTTTTCCCGGTGTTTCAGCATCCTGAAAACGAAAAAACCTGACGCCCGGAAGCGATCCCGGGCGTCAGGTTTTGCCTGTATTTTATGTTTCTGCCCTGCGGCCCTGAGCGGCGGAGGGGATACAGTAACAATCCTATTATGTTGGCATAATAACCCGTGCCCGCCGCAGCTCAACGCTTTTCACTGCGGAGTGCCGCCGCGGTCACACTTCTGCGCCGCGCGCGGCGGGATCATTCCAGCCTGAAGTGCGCCTCCAACCGGCTGACGCCGAGCCCGTTGACCTTTTTCACTTTGATCTGCACCGGAATGCGCTCTTTCATCGCCTCGACGTGACTGATCACGCCGATGGTTTTGCCGGAGGCGTTCAGACTGTCCAGCGCGTCCAGCGCGGTATCGAGGGTTTCGGCATCCAGCGTGCCGAAACCTTCGTCGAGGAACAGCGAGTCGATGCTGGTTTTGTGGCTGACCAGATCGGACAACGCCAGCGCCAGCGCCAGGCTGACCAGGAAACTCTCGCCGCCGGACAGGGTGCGGGTATCGCGCAGCGCGTCCGCCTGCCAGGTGTCCACCACCTGCAGCTCCAGCGCGTCGCTGGTCTTGCGCTGCAGCAGGTAGCGCCCGTGCAGCCGGCCGAGCTGGTTGTTGGCCAGGTAAACCAGATGATCGAGCGTCAGCCCCTGAGCGAAGCGGCGGAACTTGTCGCCTTCTTTTGAGCCGATCAGTTGGTTGAGGTAGCTCCAGTCGTCGTAGTCTTGCTGGCTGCGGGCGATCTGCTCGAACAGCGCCTGCTGATTGAGACGGCGTTCGGCGTCGCTTGCCAGCTGGTTGCGCAGTTCGCCCTGGCGCAGCTGCAGCGCCTTCAACTGCTGCGCCAGCTCGGCCAGCGATTGGGTGAACGCATCGAGATCCGCGTTGGCTTCATCCAGCCCTTCAGGGCGGTTCTGCCGGTGCTGCTCCAGCGTTTGCGTCGCCTGTGTCAGCAGGGCGGTGGCCTCTACCTGCCGCTGTTGCAACTGCTCTTTGCGCTGCTGCAATTCGCGGCGCAGGACATCGTCCAGCAGCGCGGCGGCGAAGGCGGTTTCATCGGCGAATTCGCTGTCGGCCAGCGCCTGCTGCCACTGCTGCTGCGCCTGCTGCAGCCGCTCCTGCATCTGGGTGTGTTGTTGTTGCAGCCCGGCCTGCTGGCCGGCCAGGCGCTCGCGCAGTTCCTGCGCCTTTTGCCACTGCTCGGCGGCCTGCAAACTGGCCTGTTCACAGGCGGTTTGTTTGGCGCGCAGCTGTTCGCGCACCTCGGCGACCTGTTGTTCGCCGAACAGCGCCAGCCGCTGCGCGCGTCGTTCGGCAAGGGTCTTCTCGCCTTCTTGCCAGCGTTGTTGCAACTCTTGCTGCTGTTGCAGGCTGTCGGCGTGGGCTTTCTGCAGCAGCGTAAAGCGTTCTTCGAGCAACGCCAGCTGTTGCTGCGTCTGCTGCTGCTGCGTTTGCAGAGCGATGAGCGCATCCTTCGCCTGCTGTACCGCCTGCGCCGCCTGTTCATGCTGCTGCAGCGCCTGTTGCCCGCGCCGTTCTTCGTCGTCGCAGCCGTTCAGCCAGGCGCTGAGTTGCTCGCCATCCGCCAGCGTAAAGTCGAACGCCAGCGGCGCGCTGAGCTGCCGCCACTGCTGCTGTTGGCCGGCCAGCTGTTGTTCATCCTGCGTGATGGTTTGCTGCTGACGCTGCAATTGCTGTTGCAGGTTGTCGTAACGGGCTCGCAGCTCGACGCCTTGTTTTTGCAATGCTTCGGTCTGGACTTTCATTTGCTCCAGACGTTGCGCGGTTTCTGACAGTTTTACCTCTTGGTATTGTTCTACCGCCGGGTGCTCGCATGAGCCGCACAGCGGGCAGGGGGCGCCGGGTTGCAAACGGGCGCGCTCGGCCTCCAGACCCACGATCCGTTGTTCCAGCGCATAGGTTTTTTCAACATCGGCCTGGTGGGCTTTCTGCTGCTTAAATCGCTGACGGATGAGTTCTAGCTGCGGTTCCAACTGGGTAAGTTCATGTTGACCGCTGTTTAGCTCTTGCCGCTGTTGTTCCAGCCGTTTAACGATTTGCTGCGATAAAGAGGATAGAGTAAACAGCTGCTGGCGCGTCGGGCGCAGATCTGCCAGGGCACTCAGGCGCTGGCGCAGCGGGGCCAGCGGCGTTTGCGCCTCCAGCGCTTGCTGCTGTTGCTGTTGAACGGCCAGCGCTTGGGTCAGCGTGTTCAACTGCTGCTGATGCTGTGCGGTCTGCGTCGTCAGTTGGCTGCGCTGGACGGTGAGCTGCTCCAGCGCGGTCTGCTGCTGGGCGCATTGCTGCGCGGCGGCATCGCCGGCCTGTCTACGTTCGGCCTGTGTCGACTGCAGTTGGGCTATTTGATGGTCAAGCGGCGCCACCTGGTCATCGATCAACTGTTGCTGTTGCCGCATGTGTTCGGCATGCGCTTGCTGCGCCTGGCGGGTTTTCTCCACCGCCTGCTGCAGCGGCGCCAGCTGCGCCGACTGCTGTTCCTGCTGTTGCGTCAGCTGGGCTGCCTGCTGTTGTATCGTCTGCAGCTCGGCGCGGCAGCGATCGCGTTCACCGCGCAGCGGCCGCAATTTCTCGGCCGGTTCGCTGAGCGCCAGCCGCTGCAGCTGCGGGGCGGCCTCCGTCTGCTCGCGCTGGGCGGTGTCCAGCCGCAATTGCCCCTCGCTTTGCTGTTGCCGGAGGCGTTGCCATTGCTGCAGCCAGCTCAGCGCCTGTTGCTGTTGCCGGGTTTGCTCGCCGAGAGCGCTTTCCTGCCCGCTCAGCGCCGCCAGCTGTTCGGTCAGAGACTGGCGCAGCTCGTCGTTCAGCAGTTCGATGCCGCTGGCGCGTTGGTGCAACGCATCCAGGTCGGTTTTGGCCTGCTTGTGCGACTCGAACACCTGTTCGGACAACCGCCCGTAGATTTCGGTGCCGGTCAGCTCTTCCAACAGCTCGGCGCGATCGTTGGCGTCGGCGTTGAGGAACGCGGCGAACTGCCCCTGAGACAGCATCATCGACTTGGTGAAGCGGCCGAAGTCCAGCCCGGTGATGGCGGCGGTGATCTCCAGCTTGTCGCGCACTTTGTCCGCCAGGATCTTGCCGTCCTCGCGGCGCGCCAGTTCGACCTTCGGCGCCTGCAGATTGCCGTCCGGCGCGTTTTTGGCGCGGCGCTGGCTCCAGAAGGCGCGATAGCCGATGCCCTTGACCTCGAACTCGACCTCCGCCAGCGATTCGGCGGTGTGGCGGGTCATCAGTTCATTCTGGCTTGGCGTGACGTTGAGACGCGGCGTCTGGTGGTACAGCGCCAGGCAAATGGCGTCCAGCAGGGTGGTTTTGCCCGCGCCGGTCGGGCCGGTAATGGCGAACAGACCGTTGCTGGCGAACGGCTCGGCGGTGAAGTCAATTTTCCATTCGCCCTGCAGCGAGTTGAGGTTTTTTAACCGCAGGCTGAGGATCTTCATGAATTCGTCTCCTCGGCGTTGTGTTGCACCGCCTCGACCACCTGGCGGAACAGTTGGTGCATCCGCCGTTGGCGCGCTTCGGGCATGTCGGCCTCCTGCGCCAGGCGCCGTTCGAACACCTCGTTGACGCTCAGCTCGTTGAGCGTTTCCTTATCCTGCTGCGCGATCGCCTGGCGGCGCTGCTCTTTACTGCGCCGCAGCAGCACCACTTCCACCGGCAGCGCATCCGCCATCAGCTGGATGCGGCGTTGGATATCGCTGAGGTAGTCCTGCGTCGCCACTTCGATATCCAGCCACACCGGCAGCTCGCCGGCATAATCGGCAAATTGCCGCAGCTGCCGTTCGATCTCGGCCAGATCGCCTTTGATCAGTTGCATGGGCTGAAACTGCGGGATCGTTAACGTTTCTACCCGCTGCAAAGCGCCGTCGGCGAAATCCACCAGGAAGACGCTTTTGGCTTTGCCCAGCTCATCGAAGCTCAGCGGGATCGGCGAGCCGCTATAGCGAATATGCTCCGATTTGGCGACGTTCTGCGCGCGGTGAATGTGGCCCAGCGCGATATAGTCGGCGGGGGGGAAGGCCTGCGCCGGGAAGGCGTCGAGGGTGCCGATATAGATGTCGCGCACCGAGTCGGAGGTGGTAACGCCGACGGTGGTCAGGTGGCCGGTGGCGACGATCGGCAGCGGCAGGCCCAACTGGTCGCGGCGCTCGCAGGCCGCCTGATACAGCGTTTGATAATGTTCGGCGATGGCTTCCTGCAACGCCTGCTGTTTCTGCGCGCCGGATTCGCCGGCGCGGCTGGTGAGCAGATCGCGCGGCCGCAGGAACGGGATGGCGCACAGCACCGCGCCCGGCTGGCCGTCGCGTTGGTTAAGCACCACGATCTGCTGTTCCGGGGCGCCCTGCGCGCTGGCGATTACCGTGGTGTTCAGGCAGGAAAGCAGTTCACGCGATTCGTTCAGCGTCGCGACCGAATCGTGGTTGCCGCCCAGCACCACCAGCTGGCAGCCGGTGCGCTGCAGTTCCACCACGAAGCGGTTGTACAGCTCGCGGGCATAGCTGGGCGGCGAGCCGGTATCGAACAGATCTCCGGCGACGATCAGCGCATCCACCTGCTGCTGATCTACCTGTTCGATCAGCCAGTTCAGAAAAGCCTGGTGCTCGGCGGCGCGGCTTTTGGTGAAAAAGTACTGGCCAAGGTGCCAGTCAGAGGTGTGGATCAGGCGCATGACACTCCCGGATGTAAAGATAATGGCGATGATTATAAAGGCGGCGGCGGCGGCTGTCCCGGCGCAATGATGATGACAACCGGATGATTTTTCGTTACTGCGGGAAATAATCGCTATGCTTACTGCCTATAACAGCCGGTTTTTTTCATAAAAGTGTCACAAAACTGACGCATAATGGCGCCCGAAAAGTCGCTAACACATTGGCAGGATTGACGATGGCAAGACGCATACTGGTGGTGGAAGACGAAGCGCCGATCCGTGAGATGGTGTGCTTTGTGTTGGAACAGAATGGTTACCAACCGTTGGAAGCCGAAGATTATGACAGCGCCGTGACGCGTCTGTCTGAGCCGTTCCCTGATTTGGTGTTGCTTGACTGGATGTTGCCCGGCGGTTCCGGCATTCAGTTTATCAAACATATGAAGCGCGAAGCGCTGACCCGCGATATCCCGGTGATGATGTTGACCGCGCGCGGCGAAGAAGAAGACCGGGTGCGCGGCCTGGAAGTGGGGGCGGATGATTACATCACCAAGCCGTTCTCGCCCAAGGAGCTGGTGGCGCGCATCAAAGCGGTCATGCGCCGCATTTCGCCGATGGCGGTGGAAGAAGTGATTGAAATGCAAGGGTTGAGCCTGGATCCGTCCTCCCACCGCGTAATGGCGAACGATCAGGCGCTGGACATGGGGCCGACCGAGTTCAAGCTGCTGCACTTCTTTATGACCCACCCGGAGCGGGTTTATAGCCGCGAGCAGTTGCTTAATCACGTCTGGGGCACTAACGTTTATGTGGAAGACCGTACCGTTGACGTGCATATCCGTCGGCTCCGCAAGGCGTTAGAAACCAGTGGGCATGATAAAATGGTTCAAACCGTTCGGGGCACCGGCTACCGGTTCTCAACGCGCTACTGATCGCGCCGCGCTGGAGAATATGCCGTGTTAGAACGTCTGTCGTGGAAGAGGCTGGCTTTGGAGCTGGCTCTTTTCTGTCTGCCCGCCTTACTGCTGGGGCTGATTTTTGGTTATCTGCCCTGGTTCCTGCTGGCTTCTGCGCTGGCTGCGCTGGTGTGGAATTTCTACAACCAGCTCAAACTCTCCCATTGGCTGTGGATCGACCGCAGCATGACGCCGCCGCCCGGCCGCTGGAGCTGGGAGCCGCTGTTCTATGGCCTGTATCAGATGCAGCAGCGCAACCGCCGCCGCCGGCGCGAGCTGGCGCTGCTGATCAAGCGCTTTCGCAGCGGGGCCGAATCGCTGCCTGACGCGGTGGTGATGACCACCGTCGAAGGCAATATCTTCTGGTGCAACGGGCTGGCGCAGCATCTGCTCGGCTTTCGTTGGCCGGAAGACAACGGCCAGCACATCCTTAACCTGCTGCGTTATCCGGAATTCAGCCACTATCTGCAACAGCAGGAGTTTTCGCGCCCGCTGACGCTGCAGTTGAACAACGAACACTACGTCGAATTCCGCGTGATGCCGTATTCCGAAGGGCAACTGCTGATGGTGGCGCGCGACGTCACCCAGATGCGTCAGTTGGAGGGCGCGCGGCGCAACTTCTTCGCCAACGTCAGCCATGAGCTGCGTACGCCGCTGACGGTGCTGCAGGGCTATCTGGAGATGATGGGCGATGAAGAGCAGGACGGTTCGCTGCGCAGCAAGGCGCTGAGCACCATGCAAGAGCAGACCCGCCGGATGGACGGGCTGGTCAAGCAACTGCTGACGCTGTCGCGCATCGAGGCGGCGCCCAATGTCGACATGAACGAGCGGGTGGATATTCCGCTGATGCTGCGGGTGTTGCAGCGTGAGGCGCAATCGCTGAGCGGCGGCAATCACGAGATCACCTTCCGGGTGAACGAACAGCTCAACGTGTTCGGCAATGAAGACCAGTTGCGCAGCGCGGTGTCTAACCTGGTGTACAATGCGGTCAACCACACGCCGAAGGGCACCCATATCGAAGTCAGCTGGCAGCAGACGGCGCATGGCGCGCAGTTCCAGGTCAGCGACAACGGGCCGGGCATCGCCGCCGAGCACCTGCCGCGCCTGACCGAGCGTTTCTACCGCGTCGACAAGGCCCGCTCGCGCCAGACCGGCGGCAGCGGGCTGGGGCTGGCGATCGTCAAGCACGCGCTCAGCCATCACGACGCGCGGCTGGAGATCCTCAGCGAACCGGGGATCGGCACCCGCTTTATCTTTACCTTGCCCAATCGGTTGATTGTTCCCGCCGCTTTATCAGAGAATGCGGTGAAAAATTAACGCGAGACACCGGTATGACCCGAATCACCCGAGGGCTGTTGCTTTGCCTGGCGCTGCTGGCCGGACGCGGCGCGCTGGCGCAGCCTGACGGCATGTTGGCGGG
Organism: Serratia sp. SA088; assembly: GCF_049065515.1. Classification (NCBI taxonomy): domain Bacteria; kingdom Pseudomonadati; phylum Pseudomonadota; class Gammaproteobacteria; order Enterobacterales; family Yersiniaceae; genus Serratia; species Serratia sp. SA088. The sequence goes on along the minus strand of NZ_JBAKGW010000004.1, from coordinate 352,472 downwards.
CAACCTGTCCAGCGTCGGCTCCGACACCCTGGCGAATCTGATGGCGCTGTGGGCGCAGGATTTCAGCCAGCATTATCCCAACGTCAACCTGCAGATCCAGGCCGCCGGTTCGTCGACCGCGCCGACCGCGTTGGCGGCGGGCGCCGCGCAGCTGGGCCCGATGAGCCGGCCGATGAAGGCGGCCGAGGTTTCGGCGTTCGAACACCGTTACGGCTATGCGCCGCTGGCGGTGCCGGTAGCGGTGGATGCGCTGGTGGTGTTGGTGCATCAGGACAATCCGCTGCGCGGCCTCAACCTGCAGCAGCTCGACCGCATTTTCTCCGCCACCCGGCGCTGCGGCGAAAGCCAGCCGCTGACGCGCTGGGGCGAGCTGGGGCTGCGCGGCGACTGGGCGACGCGCTCGCTGCAACGCTTCGGCCGCAACTCGGCGTCCGGCACCTACGGCTATTTCAAACTGCGCGCGCTGTGCGGCGGCGATTTCATGCCGCGCGTCAATGAGCTGCCCGGTTCGGCCTCGGTGGTGCAGGCGGTGGCCGGTTCGCTCAACGGCATCGGCTACGCCAGCATCGGTTTTCGCGCCAGCGGCGTGCGGCTGCTGCCGCTGGCGGAGTCGGGAGAAGACTATGTCGCGCCTACCGCCGCCAACGTGCGCAACGATCGCTACCCGCTGTCGCGCTATCTGTATATCTACATCAATAAAGCCCCCCATCAACCGCTGGAGCCGCTGACCGCCGCGTTTCTCGATCGCGTGCTGTCGACACCAGGGCAAAGCCTGGTCAATCACGACGGCTATCTGCCACTGCCGCCGGCCGCGCTGCAGAAGACCCGCCAGGCGCTCGGGTTGCCACCGCTCGCGCCGGCCACGGTGCAATAAGCGACAAAAAGCGGCGTAATTTTCGCCTTTTTTCACGGCAAAACGGAGCTTATACCACGCGAAAATCGGGCATTTATTGGCGTTTTCGCGCGGTAAAGTGATATATGCTTCACGTTTCGTGAATTCGTTGTTCAAAAATGATACAAATCATGTAGTGTATATTTATTGATAGCCAATATGATCGACTGGTGGCTAAAGTTTATATGGTCGATAGCTCTGCTTTTCGCCGTGCGTCTTGCCTTGAAGCGCTATAAACGTTTACCTTAGCCTTCGTTGTCGGATTAAACCTCCATTTTTATAACTCCTAAAATTTTGCCCATCTTCATGAGCGGCCACTTTCGAATAGGGACATAAACGCCGGATCGACTGCGTTTAGGGTGCTTATTTGGCGCGGCGACGATCGGGCATGCCGGCAACCGGGTGGGGCGTTTCGCCACCACGCTATCGGACACTATTTTTCATTTGAACAGGCAACACGACATCGTATGAGTCATCGTTTAACGTCAAAAGATATCCTGGCACTGGGCTTTATGACCTTTGCCTTATTCGTCGGGGCCGGGAACATCATCTTCCCGCCGATGGTCGGCTTGCAGTCCGGTGAACATGTATGGACTGCGGCGCTGGGCTTCCTGATCACCGCCGTGGGCCTGCCGGTCATCACCGTCATCGCGCTGGCGCGCGTCGGCGGCGGCATCGACGCCCTCAGTTCGCCGATCGGCCGCGGCGCCGGCCTGCTGCTGGCGACCGTCTGCTACCTGGCCGTCGGCCCGCTGTTCGCCACGCCGCGCACCGCCACCGTGTCCTTTGAGGTGGGCATCGCCCCGCTGACCGGCGACGGCGCCATGCCGCTGTTCATCTATAGCCTGGTTTATTTCGCGCTGGTGATCGGCATCTCTCTGTATCCGGGCCGCCTGCTCGATACCGTTGGCCATGTGTTGGCGCCGCTGAAGATCGTCGCGCTGGCCGTACTGGGCATCGCCGCGCTGCTGTGGCCTGCCGGCGCGCCGATTCCGGCGACGACGGCTTATCAGAGCGTGCCTTTCTCCTCCGGCTTCGTTAACGGCTATCTGACCATGGATACGCTGGGCGCGCTGGTGTTCGGCATCGTTATCGTCAACGCGGCGCGCTCGCGCGGCGTGAAAGACGCCGGCCTGTTGACCCGTTACACCATTCTGGCCGGTTTGATCGCCGGCGTGGGCCTGACGCTGGTGTACCTGAGCCTGTTCAAGCTGGGTTCCGGCAGCGGCGCGCTGGTGCCTGACGCCACCAACGGCGCGGTGATCCTGCACGCTTACGTTCAGAACACCTTCGGCGGCCTGGGCAGCTTCTTCCTGGCGGCGCTGATCTTCATCGCCTGCATGGTGACCGCGGTAGGCCTGACCTGCGCCTGCGCCGAGTTCTTCGCGCAATACCTGCCGTTCTCTTACAAGACGCTGGTGTTTATCCTGGGACTGTTCTCGATGGTGGTGTCCAACCTCGGCCTGAGCCACCTGATCCAGATCTCCATTCCGGTGCTGACCGCGATTTACCCGCCGTGCATCGTGCTGGTGGTGCTGAGCTTCACCCTGCGTTGGTGGCACAGCGCGCCGCGTATCATCGCGCCGGTGATGCTTGTCAGCCTGTTGTTTGGTATCCTTGACGCGGTGAAAGCGTCCAGCTTCCAGCAACTGCTGCCGGCCTGGACCACTCACCTGCCGCTGGCGGAGCAGGGGTTGGCATGGTTGCCGCCTTCGCTGCTGATGCTGGTGCTGGTCGCGATTTATGATCGGGTGTGCACGCGTTCCCAAGTGACCGCGCACTGATAATCCCCCGGCTTAATCCAGGGCCACGGACATGTCCGTGGCTTTTTTACGTTTAAAACTATGGGTCATCTTCATGCAACAACAGTCACCCACCACCGCCTCCGACAATAAGCTGAAACGCGGCCTCAGTACGCGCCATATTCGCTTTATGGCGCTGGGGTCGGCCATCGGCACCGGGTTGTTCTACGGCTCGGCGGACGCCATCAAAATGGCCGGCCCGAGCGTGCTGCTGGCTTACCTGATCGGCGGCATCGTGGCCTTCATCATCATGCGCGCACTGGGAGAGATGTCGGTCAATAACCCGCAGGCCAGCTCATTTTCCCGCTACGCGCAGGACTACCTCGGCCCGATGGCGGGTTACATCACCGGCTGGACTTACTGCTTTGAAATCCTGATTGTCGCCATCGCCGACGTGACCGCCTTCGGCATCTATATGGGCGTCTGGTTCCCGGAAGTGCCGCACTGGATCTGGGTGCTGAGCGTGGTGCTGATCATCGGCGCCATCAACCTGATGAGCGTCAAGGTGTTCGGCGAGCTGGAGTTCTGGTTCTCGTTCTTCAAGGTCGCCACCATCATCATCATGATCGCGGCCGGCATCGGCATCATCATCTGGGGTATCGGCAACGGCGGGCAACCGACCGGCATTCATAACCTGTGGTCGAACGGCGGCTTCTTCAGCAACGGCGTTATCGGCATGATCCTGTCGCTGCAGCTGGTGATGTTCGCTTACGGCGGCATTGAAATCATCGGCATCACCGCCGGCGAAGCCAAAGATCCGAAAAAATCGATTCCCAAAGCCATCAACTCGGTGCCGTGGCGCATTCTGGTGTTCTACGTCGGTACGCTGTTTGTCATCATGTCGATCTACCCGTGGAACCAGGTGGGCACCAACGGCAGCCCGTTCGTGCTGACCTTCCAGCATATGGGCATCACCGTGGCGGCAGGCATCCTCAACTTCGTGGTGATCACCGCTTCGCTGTCGGCGATCAACAGCGACGTGTTCGGCGTCGGTCGCATGCTGCACGGCATGGCCGAACAGGGGCACGCGCCGAAGATGTTCAGCAAGGTGTCGAAACGCGGCATTCCCTGGGTGACGGTAGTGGTGATGATGCTGGCGCTGTTGCTGGCGGTGTACCTCAACTACATCATGCCAGAGAGCGTGTTCCTGGTGATCGCCTCCCTGGCGACCTTCGCCACCGTGTGGGTGTGGATCATGATCCTGTTCTCCCAAATCGCCTTCCGCCGCAGCCTGAGCAAAGAGCAGGTGAAGCAGCTGGCGTTCCCGCTGCGCGGCGGGGTGTTCACCTCGGTGGTGGCGATCGTGTTCCTGGTATTCATCATCGGCCTGATCGGCTATTTCCCGACCACGCGCGTCTCGCTGTACGCCGGCCTGGTCTGGGTGGTGTTGCTGCTGGCGGGGTACTGGTTCAAGGTCAACCGCCAGAAAAAACGCGCGCTGCTGGCGACGCAGCAAGACTAAATGGAAAAACACCGGCTGAGGCCGGTGTTTTTTTAGGGGTTATCTTCCACTTCCTCATCCCCGGCGGCGCGCGCTTCGATGCGCATACCGCCGTCGTTCAGGCGTTCCTCCTCTTCCTCGCCGGCGCAGCGTGCCAGCACTTCGCGAATGTCCTGCAGGTTGCTGCTCAGAGCGCTCAGCGAAGGTTGCAGATTGCGGGGCATGCGGCTTTCATCCAGCGATGCGCTGTGCAGGCAGCCGATAAACAGCAGCGTGGCCATCAGGGTGAACAGCCGATGACGTAACCGTTTCAGCAAGAGCTTTCCCTCTCGGTGGTGAAGGTGATGGCGCATTAACGCCGTTTTCACCGGGGAAAAGAAGGGGATGGAGATATCTGCTGACAATTGAAAGCGAATAATTACCAGCAGACACAGTTACGTCAGCCGACGTCAGGAAGCGTTCGCGCTTTGTCGCAGCATGCCGCGCAGGTCGTTGCCGGTCGGCGTCTGATGCACGCGCAGGCCGAACTCGTCGATCACCGCCAGGATATGGTCGAAAATATCCGCCTGAATGCTTTCATACTCCGCCCAGACCGTGGTGTTGGTGAAGGCGTAGATTTCCAGCGGCAGGCCCTCCGGCGTCGGCGCCAGCTGGCGCACCATCAGCGTCATGTTCAGGTGAATACGCGGATGAGCGCGCAGGTAGGCTTCCAGATAGGCGCGCAGCGTGCCGAGGTTGGTGAGACGGCGGCCGTTGAGCGGCGAGGCCAGATCGACGGCGATCTCCTGGTTGTGCTGGCTCAGCTCCTGGGTTTTGTTATTCAGATAGCTGTGCAGCAGCGGGTTGCGCTGCAGGCGGCGCTGTTCCTCTTCCGACAGGAAGTGCACGCTGCTGGTGTCGATATTCAAGCTGCGCTTGATGCGGCGCCCGCCGGATTCCGACATCGAACGCCAGTTCTTGAATGAGTCGGAGATCAGCGCGTAGGTGGGGATGGTGGTGACGGTGTTGTCCCAGTTGCGCACTTTGACCGTGGTCAGGCCGATGTCGGTGACCGCGCCGTCGGCGCCGTATTTCGGCATTTCCAGCCAGTCGCCGATCTTGAGCATATCGTTGGCGGAGAGCTGAATACCGGCCACCAGCCCGAGGATCGGATCCTTGAACACCAACATCAAGACCGCGGTCATGGCGCCCAGGCCGCTGAGCAGCAGCAGCGGCGATTTGCCCATCAGCAATGAGACGATCATGATGCCGATCAGGATCGCCGCCACCAGTTTCAGGCCCTGGAAAATGCCGCGCAGCGGCAGCTGATTGGAAATCGGGCTTTGGCGCAGCAGCGCCAGCAGCGTATCCAGCAGCGAGAACAGCGACAGCAGGGTGAAGGCGAGGATCCACACCTGCGCGGCGGTGACGATCACCGCCTGGGTCTGGCTGCCGCTCTGCAGCCACAGCGTCGCCTGGATACTGATGATCACCCCTTGCAGCAGCAGCGCCACGCGCTGGAACAGTTTGTATTGGGTGATGGCCTGTTGCCAGACACGCTGCGATTGCTGGCCACGGCGCTGAAGAGCAGCCAACACCACCCGGTGCAGCACCAGGTGGATCGCTACCGAGATCAGAACAATCAACCCCAATACCATCAACAGCGACATCACTCCGCCGAATTCCAAACCAAACTGTTCCAGCCAGCGCGTTATCTGTTGTTGCATTACCGCTCCTTAAAAAATGCGCAAAAAATATCCTGTAAACTTAAAACGCGTTAGCCTAAGGGGTAACGTGCAGGATTTGTACCTGTTTACCTTTTTTTACATCAAGTTAGCGTTATTTTTCGGTCTCCGCCCCCCGGCTCATCCCCGGGTTTTGCGGCCAGAGAGGAGGGGGAGTTGCACTTAACGTGGCATTGTTCGTTTCTTGAAGAACGCCGTCGATTTCGTTTGGTACAGCAGGAGAACAGTATGCTTAACGCCTGGCATCAACCGGTCCCGCCTTTTGTGGTGAAACAAGGGCAACGTTTGGATATCACGCTGTGGTTACAAGGGGATGAACTGCCGGAACGGGTGTTTTTGCGCGCCGAACCGGACAATGAAGAGTGGCTGCTGGTGATGAAAGCGCAGCGCCACGAGGGGATGCGGCGCTACCAGGCCAGCCTGACGCTGAATGAGGGCGAGCCGACGCGGCGATACTGCTTCAAGCTGCTGTGGGCCGATCGCCAACAGTGGTTCGGCCCGCAGGGCTGGTCGTCAACGCCGCCGGGCCAGCTGGCGCAGTTCGCCGTCGACGATCCTGACAATGGCCCCGAGTGGGTGGCGGATCAGCTGTTCTACCAGATTTTCCCCGATCGCTTCGCCAGCAGCGGCGGCGAGCACGGCATCCAGAGCGGCAGCTATCGCCATCATGCGGCCGGCGCCGAGGTAATTCGGCGCGACTGGCAGCACCCGTTGGAGGATCGCCACGCCGCCTCGACCTTTTACGGCGGCGATCTGGACGGCATCAGCGGCAAACTGCCGTACCTGCAGCAGCTGGGCGTGACGGCGTTGTACCTGAACCCGATTTTTACCGCGCCGAGCGTGCATAAGTACGATACCGAGGACTATTACCAGGTCGATCCGCACTTCGGCGGCAACGCGGCGCTGCAGCGTTTGCGAGTAAGCACTCACAAGGTGGGCATGAAACTGGTGCTGGACGGGGTATTCAACCACACCGGCGATTCGCACCCGTGGTTTGACCGCCATCGTCAGGGCGAAAACGGCGCCTGTCACCACCCCGATTCGCCGTATCGCGGCTGGTTCAACTTCTACCCGGACGGCCGCGCGCTCGACTGGAAGGGCAACGCCAGCCTGCCGAAGCTCAACTTCGCCGAGCCGCAGGTGGCGGAAGCGATTTATCAGGGCGAAGGCAGCGTGGTGCGTCACTGGCTGCGCCCGCCGTACAGCATCGACGGCTGGCGGCTGGACGTGGTGCATATGCTGGGGGAGAACGGCGGCGCCACCGGCAATCTGCGCCACCTGGCGGGCATCTATCAGGCGGTGAAGCAGGAGAATCCGCAGGCCTATGTCTTGGGCGAGCACTTCGGCGACGCGCGCCGCTGGCTGCACGCCGGCGTGGAGGATGCGGCGATGAACTACATGGGATTCGCGCTGCCGGTGCGGGCATTTTTAGCGGGGCTGGACGTGGCCTATCACCCGGTGCGGCTGGACGCCGCCGGGTGCGCACAGTGGATGGACGGCTACCGCGCCGGGTTGCCGCATGGCCGCCAGCTGATCCAGTTCAACCAGTTGGACAGCCACGATACCGCGCGTTTTCTCACGCTGTTGCAGGGGAACGCGGCGCGCATGCAAATGGCGGCGGTGTGGCTGCTGAGCTGGATCGGTGTGCCTTGCCTCTATTATGGCGATGAGATTGGGTTGGACGGCGGCAACGATCCGTTCTGCCGCAAACCGTTCCCGTGGGACGTCGCCGACTGGGATCGGCCACTGCTGGCGCTGTTCCAGCGCATGGCGGCGCTGCGTAAACAGAGCCTGGCTTTGCGCCGCGGCGGCTGTCAGGTGCTGTATGCCAGCGGAGAAACGCTGGTGTTCGTGCGCCTGTATCAGCAGGAGCAGGTGCTGGTGGCGCTGCAGCGCGACGGCAGCGGCCAGGCGCAGCTGCCGCACAACCCGCTGTTGGTGCGCGGCCCGTGGCGGCGTGTGGAAGGGCGGGGAGAGTTGAGCGAAACGGCAGGCGGGCTGCGCCTGCAGCTGGCGGAAGAGTCGGCCACCGTGTGGCGCTGCGAAGGCTAAAGCAACTGCGGGGGCCAAAGGGCCCCCGCGATCAAGGTGAGTAGGCGTTTACATCAGTAACCGACCGCAGAACCTGCCGGGCGACGCACGTCGTTGGCGCCATACAGATAGCCTTCGCGTACCTTGCCGGAAACCGCCGAGTCGTTGCCGGAGTTGGCCGGGCTGACGCCCGCCGCGCCAGGCAAACCGACCAGAATCAGTTCGGCGGCGCCCCACGGCGTTTGCTCGACCATCTTATAGCCCATGCCGCTCAGCAGCTTCAGCGTATCGGCGGAAACGCCGCGCTGTTCGTAGTACACCTCATCCGGCAACCATTGGTGATGGATGCGCGGTGCGTCCACCGCTTCCTGCGGCGCCATGCCGTGGTCGATCACGTTCAACGCGGTCTGCAGGGTGATGGTGATGATGCGCGAACCGCCCGGCGAACCCAGCACCATAAAGATCTTGTTGTCCTTGGTCACCAGCGTCGGGCTCATCGACGATAGTGGGCGCTTACCGGGGGCAATGCTGTTGGCGGTGCCCTGCACCAGTCCGTACAGGTTTTTCTCGCCCACTTTGACCGTAAAGTCGTCCATCTCGTCGTTGAGGAAGAAGCCGGTGCCCGGTGCGATCACCACGGCGCCGAAGCGGCCGTTGACGGTATAGGTGGTGGAGACCGCGTTGCCGTCATGGTCGACAATCGAATAATGGGTGGTTTCCGGTTTCTCATGCGGCTCCATGCCGGGCTGCACGTTTTCCGACGGCGTGGCTTTGTCTGCAACGATTTTCTTGCGGATCTGCTCGGCGTAGCTCTTGCTCACCAGCCGGTCGATCGGGTTCTTGATGAATTCCGGGTCGCCCAGGTAGGTGTTGCGGTCCATGTAGGCATGGCGCATCGCCTCGGTCATGGTGTGAATGGCCGCCGCCGAGTTGAAGCCCATGCTTTTCAGATCATAGCCTTCCACCACGTTGAGGATTTCGCACAGCGTCACGCCGCCGGAGCTGGGAGGCGGCGCCGACACGAACTTGTAGCCGCGATAGCTGCAGGTGATCGGCGGCGTTTCGGTGACCTTGTAGTTGGCGAAGTCGGCCGCCGTCAAAATGCCGCCGCCCTGTTTGGCCGCTGCCTCCACGGCCTGCGGGATCTTGCCTTTATAGAAGGCGTCGGTTCCGCCTTTGGCGATGGCCTCCAGCGTGTTGGCCAGATCGGTTTGCACCAGTTTATCCCCCGGCTGCAGCGGGCTGCCGTCCGGGCGCAGGAAGATTTTGGCCGATTCGGGATCCTGCTTGAAGCGTGCGATGGTGGTGTCGAGGATATCGGTGTCGGCGCGGGTCAGCACAAAGCCTTCGCGCGCCAGCTTGATCGCCGGTGCCAGCACCTGTTCGCGGCTCAGTTTGCCGTACTTCTCGCGCGCGGTTTCCATCCCCAGCACGGTACCCGGCACGCCCGCCGCCAGATAGCCGTACAGGCTGGCATCTTTCTTCACCTTGCCGTCGGCATCCAGATACATGTTGGCGCTGGCCGCGGCCGGCGCGGTTTCGCGGAAGTTGATGAAGGTATCGGTGCCGTCCGCCAGGTGGACGGTCATAAAGCCGCCGCCGCCGATGTTGCCGCAGCAGGGGTTAACCACCGCCTGCGCATAGCCGACCGCCACGGCGGCGTCGATGGCGTTGCCGCCCATTTTCAGGATATCCACCCCGACCTGTGAGGCCAGATGCTGCGAGGTGACCACCATGCCGTTTTGGGCCTCCACCGCCGGGTTGGATGCCGCGTACAGGCTGCCGCTGACCAGCAGCGCCGCCATGGTCAGGGGTTTGCTCCATTTCTGTAAAAACATAGTTATTCCTACCCTGTCAGTTTTTTATTGTGTTGTGTTTGCTTGCCGTTACTCACTTGCAAAGCGCGAGCCAGCGTTATTGATAGTAGCCGCAGATGGGCGTACGCGCGGTGAACAGGGTGGGAAATGTGAGCGGAAACAGGGAAATAAAGCACTGAAGGCGGGCGGGCTGCCCCAAAATGGAGCATAAAAAAACCGGCCGCGGGGGCCGGTTGATTCACTATCAGGCTGAAATTACAGCTTGGCAGCGTTTTCAGACAGGTATTTTGCCACGCCGTCTGGGGAAGCGCCCATACCTGCTTTGCCTTTTTCCCACTGAGCCGGGCACACTTCACCGTGCTCTTCGTGGAATTGCAGCGCGTCAACGGTACGGATCATTTCGTCGATGTTACGGCCGATTGGCAGGTCGTTAACCACCTGAGCACGCACGATGCCGTCTTTGTCGATCAGGAAGGAGCCGCGCAGCGCAACGCCGGCTTCCGGGTGTTCGATGCCGTAAGCTTTCTGGATTTCACGCTTAACGTCAGCAACCATTGCGTATTTCACTTCACCGATGCCGCCTTTGTCGACAGGGGTTTTACGCCATGCGTTGTGAACGAATTCTGAGTCGAAGGAAACGCCAACCACTTCAACGCCACGCTTCTGGAACTCTTCATAGCGGTGATCGAAAGCGATCAGCTCGGAAGGGCATACGAAGGTGAAGTCCATTGGCCAGAAGAACAGCACGGCTGGTTTGCCGTTCAGGTGCTTCTTCAGGTTGAAGTTTTCAACGATTTCGCCGCTACCCAGTACGGCAGCTGCAGTGAAGTCAGGGGCTTGACGAGTTACCAGGACCATAATTACTCCTGTAATAGGTGTTAAAGGGTGGATGTAAAAGCAAGGGCCAGTATAGGGGCCGTGACTTGGTGAATAAAGGGTAAAAGACCAATCGATGAGATAGCTTTCACCTATCAAAGTCGTTGATATAATTTATCGAGCTTTAAAAATAACCTTTTCCCACAAAAGGGCAAGCGGCAAAACGTAAATTCTTGCAAGGCGCTGCAATTTCAAACGCTTGGGCTTGACCTCAGAGCGTTTTTTCCTTCGCCTGCCGCATCATTTGCGGATAAAACTGCCAGAATTGTGTTTCAAGCTGATGATAATGTTGTTCGACGTCGGCGAACGAGCCGGCCAGCGCTTCGAGGCGCGGGCGGCGGCTGGCCATGCCCTGCAGCACCCGGGCGATGAACGGCAATTCGGCGTAGCGTTCCAGCCAGCGCTCCGGCCACAGATAGCCGTTCAGGTTCTGAAAACGCGGCGGCGTGAGCGGCAGGTAAGGTTCGATCTGGCTGCGGGCTTCCTGGGTGAACTGGTGCAGATCGCGCGAGGGCTCCAGCTGCTGCCAGTGGCGCGCCAGAAAATGGTCCCACACCACGTCGAGGGTAATCGGCGCCACGCGGCGGTAGGGGGCGCTGAAATAGTCGCGGCAGGCTTTGACCTGCGGCAGGCTATCGGTCAACACGTCGACGCGGCGGTGCATCATGATGCCGGCCACCACATCGGGCTGGTAGTCGGCGGCGGGGTTGCCGCGCACGAAGTCGGCCAGCAGGTTGCCCAGCAGCGAGCTGTCCGCCAGCATGGCCAGGTGAAGATGAGCGAGAAAATTCATCCCTCAACTATACCTGAAGTCAGGCAAATCCTCCTTATTTCTTGCCGCTGACCGCCCCCGGCTTTAGACTAGGCCGCCTGTTTTTTACCAACCAGCCCTAAATTGAAGAAGTGAATACCCATGCGCGTCGCTGATTTTTCGTTTGAACTTCCCGAATCCCTGATTGCCCATTATCCCCAGGCCGAGCGCAGCGCATGCCGCCTGCTGCAGCTGGACGGGCCGAGCGGGGCGCTGACGCACGGCGTATTCACCGATCTGCTGGACAAGCTGGAAGCAGGCGATCTGCTGGTGTTCAACAATACCCGCGTGATCCCGGCGCGGATGTTCGGCCGCAAGGTCAGCGGCGGCAAGATTGAAGTGCTGGTGGAGCGCGTGCTGGACGACCATCGCGTGCTGGCGCACGTGCGCGCGTCGAAAGCGCCCAAGCCGGGCGCCGAGCTGCTGCTGGGGGATGACGAGAGCATCGCCGCCACCATGGTGGCGCGCCATGAGACGCTGTTCGAGCTGCGTTTCAACGACGAGCGCGACGTATTCACCATTCTCAACGCGGCCGGCCATATGCCGCTGCCGCCGTATATCGCTCGCCCGGATGAAGACGCCGACCGCGAGCTGTATCAGACGGTTTATAGCGAGAAGCCGGGCGCGGTCGCCGCGCCGACCGCCGGCCTGCACTTCGACGAACCGCTGCTGGCGGCGCTGCGCGCCAAGGGCGTGGAAATGGCGTTCGTGACGCTGCACGTCGGTGCCGGCACCTTCCAGCCGGTGCGCGTGGAAACCATCGAAGATCACGTGATGCACGCCGAATACGCCGAAGTGCCGCAGGAGGTCGTGGATGCGGTGCTGGCCTGCAAAGCGCGCGGCAAGCGCGTGGTGGCGGTGGGCACCACCTCGGTGCGTTCGCTGGAAAGCGCCGCGGCGGCCAGCAAAGAGGCGCTGATTGCGCCGTTCTTCGGCGACACCAGCATCTTTATCTATCCGGGCTATCACTACCAGGTGATCGACGCGCTGGTGACCAACTTCCACCTGCCGGAATCTACCCTGATCATGCTGGTGTCGGCCTTCGCCGGCTATAAAAATACCATGAACGCCTATCAGCAGGCGGTAGCCGAGCAGTATCGCTTTTTCAGCTACGGCGATGCGATGTTCATCAGCCGTAATCCGCAGGCGGAAAACGAATCCGTCGGCGGCTAAATTCCCGGGCTGCGCGCACGGCGCGGCCCCGTTTCAACGACATCAGACTGTTTCTCTGATGCTGGAGGCTTTGTGAAGTACGAACTACAAACTACCGATGGCCGCGCTCGCCGCGGCCGCCTGATTTTCGACCGCGGCGTGGTGGAAACCCCGGCCTTTATGCCGGTCGGCACCTACGGCACGGTCAAGGGCATGACGCCGGAAGAAGTGAAAGAGACCGGCGCGCAGATCCTGCTGGGCAACACCTTCCACCTGTGGCTGCGCCCGGGCCAGGAGATCATGAAACTGCACGGCGATCTGCACGACTTCATGCAGTGGCCAGGTCCGATCCTCACCGACTCCGGCGGTTTCCAGGTGTTCAGCCTGGGGGCGATGCGCAAGATCAAAGAGGAAGGCGTGTACTTCCGCAACCCGATCAACGGCGACAAGGTGTTCCTGAGCCCGGAAAAATCGATGGAGATCCAGTATGACCTGGGCTCCGACATCGTGATGATCTTCGACGAATGCACGCCATACCCGGCCGATTGGGACTACGCCAAGCGTTCGATGGAAATGTCGCTGCGCTGGGCGGAGCGCAGCCGCAAGCGTTTCGACGAACTGGAAAATAAAAATGCGCTGTTCGGCATCATTCAGGGCGGCGTTTACGAAGATTTACGTGATGTTTCCGTCAAAGGGCTGGTGGATATCGGCTTTGACGGGTACGCTGTGGGCGGCTTGGCTGTAGGCGAGCCGAAAGAGGATATGCATCGCATTCTTGAACACGTTTGCCCGCAAATTCCGGAAGATAAGCCACGCTATTTGATGGGCGTCGGCAAGCCGGAAGATTTGGTGGAAGGCGTGCGCCGCGGCATCGACATGTTCGATTGCGTCATGCCGACCCGCAACGCCCGCAACGGCCATTTGTTCGTGACTGACGGTGTGGTAAAAATCCGTAATGCCAAGCACAAGGATGATACTTCTCCGCTGGATAAGGACTGTGATTGCTACACTTGTCGCCATTACAGCCGCGCCTACTTGCACCATCTCGACCGTTGCAACGAAATATTGGGTGCTCGACTGAACACGATTCATAACCTGCGTCACTACCAGCGCCTGATGGCGGGTTTACGCCAGGCTATCGAAGAGGGTAAATTAGAGCAGTTTGTTGCGGATTTCTATGGTCGGATCGGCAAGCCGATTCCGCCTTTAAACGCTTGATCTAATAATTGATAACTTAATGAGGGAATTTCAATGAGCTTTTTCATTTCTGACGCCGTCGCATCCGCAGGGGCTCCGGCTCAGGGAAGCCCGTACTCTCTGATCATTATGCTGGTGGTGTTCGGCCTGATCTTCTACTTCATGATCCTGCGCCCACAGCAGAAACGCGCGAAAGATCACAAGAAGCTGATGGACTCCATCGGTAAAGGCGACGAAGTGCTGACCACCGGCGGCCTGATCGGTCGCGTGACCAAAGTGGCCGACACCGGCATCATCGCCATCGCGCTGAACGACACCACGGAAGTGATGATCAAGCGTGACTTCGTGGCGGCCGTTCTGCCGAAAGGTACCATGAAGGCCCTGTAATCTTTTTTCCCGAAGGGAATTGCCGTGCTAAACCGTTATCCTTTGTGGAAGTATCTGATGTTGATCGTCGTGATCCTCGTCGGTCTGCTTTATGCGCTTCCCAACATCTACGGTGAGGATCCGGCCGTACAAATCACTGGCGCGCGCGGCGTCGCCGCCAGTGAAACTACGCTGGACCAGGTCCGTACCGTATTAGAAAAAGACAACATCGCGAGCAAGTCGATTGCGCTGGAAAATGGCGCCATCCTGGCTCGCTTTAAAGATCCTGACGTTCAGCTGCGCGCCCGCGAAGCGCTGGTGACCGAGCTGGGTGACAAATTCGTCGTGGCGCTGAACCTGGCGCCGGCCACGCCGACCTGGCTGGCCATGCTGGGCGCAGAGCCGATGAAACTCGGCCTGGACCTGCGCGGCGGCGTGCACTTCCTGATGGAAGTGGACATGGACACCGCGCTGAGCAAGCTGCAGGAACAGACCATGGATACCCTGCGCAGCGAGCTGCGCGAGAAGGGCATTCCTTACGCGTCTATCCGCAAGCTGGACAACAACGGCGTGGAAGTTCGCTTCCGCGACGATGCGGCTCGCGACCAGGCCATCAGCTACATCGGCCCGCGTCAGCGCGATCTGGTGCTGTCCGCCAATGGCGCCAACACCATGAAAGCCAACCTGACGGACGCCCGTCTGAGCGAAGCGCGCGAATACGCCGTACAGCAGAACATCACTATCCTGCGTAACCGCGTCAACCAGCTCGGCGTCGCCGAACCGCTGGTGCAGCGCCAGGGCGCCGACCGCATCGTGGTTGAGCTGCCGGGTATTCAGGACACCGCGCGCGCCAAAGAAATTCTGGGCGCCACCGCGACTCTGGAGTTCCGTCTGGTGAACACCAATGCGGATGCCACTGCTGCGGCCAACGGCCGCGTGCCGGGCGACTCCGAGGTGAAATACACCCGTGACGGCCAGCCGATCGTGCTGTACAAGCGCGTGATCCTGACCGGTGACCACATCACCGACTCCACTTCGAGCACCGACGAATACAACCAGCCGCAGGTTAACATCTCGCTGGACAGCGCCGGCGGCACGTCGATGTCCAACTTCACCAAGGACAACATTGGCAAGCCGATGGCGACCCTGTTCGTGGAGTATAAGGACAGCGGCAAGAAAGACGCCAACGGCCGTGCGGTGCTGGTGAAACAGGAAGAAGTGATCAACGTGGCGAACATTCAGTCGCGTCTGGGCAACAGCTTCCGCATCACCGGCATCGGCAACCCGAACGAAGCGCGTCAGCTTTCGCTGCTGCTGCGTGCGGGTGCGCTGATCGCGCCGATTCAGATCGTCGAAGAGCGCACCATCGGTCCAACCCTGGGTCAGCAGAACATCACCCAAGGTCTGGAAGCCTGTCTGTGGGGCCTGGTGGCGTCCATCGTCTTCATGGTGGTCTGGTACCGTAAGTTCGGCGTGATCGCCACCACGGCGCTGGTCGCCAACCTGGTGCTGATCGTCGGCGTGATGTCCCTGTTGCCGGGGGCGACGCTGACCATGCCGGGCATTGCCGGGATCGTGTTGACGCTGGCGGTGGCGGTCGACGCCAACGTACTGATTAACGAACGTATCAAGGAGGAGCTGAAGAACGGCCGGTCCGTTCAGCAGGCGATCCATGAGGGCTATAAAGGCGCGTTCTCCAGTATCGTCGACGCCAACATCACCACCCTGATCACCGCGGTCATCCTGTACGCAGTGGGCACCGGTTCGATCAAAGGCTTTGCGATCACCACCGCTATCGGTGTGGCGACGTCCATGTTCACCGCGATTGTCGGTACCCGTGCCATCGTCAACCTGCTTTACGGCGGCAAACGCATTAACAAGCTGTCTATCTGAGGAGTGCGTTGTGGCACAGGATTATACTGTTGAGCAACTCAACTACGGCCGTAAAGTCTACGACTTTATGCGCTGGGACTATTTGGCCTTCGGCATCTCGTTGCTGCTGTTGGTCGCGTCGATCGTCACCATGTCGGTGCGCGGCTTTAACTGGGGTCTGGATTTCACCGGCGGTACGGTGATTGAAATCAACCTGGAGAAGCCGGCTAACCTCGACCTGATGCGCGATACGCTGGAGAAGGCCGGGTTCCAGGATCCGATCATCCAGAACTTCGGCAGCAGCCGCGACGTGATGGTGCGCATGCCACCGGCGACCGGCACCGCAGGCCAGGAACTGGGCAACAAGGTGATCGGCGTGATCAACGACTCGGTGGATAAAAACGCCACCGTGAAGCGTATCGAGTTCGTCGGCCCGAGCGTGGGCAGCGAACTGGCGCAAACCGGCGGCATGGCGCTGCTGGTGGCGTTGATCTGTATCCTGATCTACGTTGGTTTCCGCTTCGAATGGCGCCTGGCGCTGGGGGCGGTTATCGCGCTGGCGCACGACGTGATCATCACGCTGGGCGTGCTGTCGCTGTTCCACATCGAGATTGACCTGACCATCGTCGCTTCCCTGATGTCGGTTATCGGTTACTCGCTGAACGACAGCATCGTGGTTTCCGACCGTATTCGTGAGAACTTCCGCAAGATCCGCCGCGGCACGCCTTACGAGATCATGAACGTGTCGTTGACCCAGACGCTGAGCCGTACGCTGATGACTTCCGGTACTACCCTGATGGTGGTGCTGATGCTGTACATCTTCGGTGGCGCGATGCTGCAAGGCTTCTCGCTGGCGATGCTGATCGGCGTGTCGATCGGTACCGTCTCCTCCATCTACGTCGCGTCCGCGCTGGCGTTGAAACTGGGGATGAAACGCGAGCACATGCTGCAGCAAAAAGTGGAAAAAGAGGGCGCGGATCAGCCTTCGATTCTGCCTTAACCGCCGCAGTATTCAGCGAAATGAGAAGGAGCGCCGCCGGCGCTCCTTTTTTTTGCCTCGAGTTTTCAGTGTTGCTGCACCACCGCCGGTTGGGCGGTCGAAACCAGACTGTGCAGACGGATATAGCCCAGCTGTTCCGGCGTCAGGCCGCTGAAGCGCAGCTCAAAGTCCTGACCGGGTTTCGGCAGCAGCGAGTCGGCGCTGACGATCGGTTGCGACAGCGCCTCGGCGGTCAACGGCCGCCCGGTGGCGTCGTCCAATTGACCCCATTCCACCACCGCGTTGAACGGCGGCAGCGTGGCCTGTGAGAGGGTGCGCACATGCAGCTGCGCCTGCGTGCCGTTGGCTTCGCTCTTGATGTGGCTCAGCGAAACGCTCAGCTCTCCGATGCCGCTCTGCAAACGGGCGGCGCTTCGGGCCGCCGGCAGCAGGTAGACGCCGTTGTCGGAGTGCTGATTGAGCATATTCTGCCGCTCCAGCGCGGTGGTTTGATCGGTCAGCACGCTAACTTTCTGGTTCAGCGCGGCGACCTGATGGCGCAGTTGAGGGACGGCGGCGTTGTGCGCACAGCCTGCCAGCAACACGGCGGCGGCGAGCAGGGCGATTTTGGGGTAACAGGTTGTCATGACGGCGATTTCCTATGCTGAATCTCCTGTTATCAGCTTAGTCCGCCCGGAGGGGAAAGTCATATCGGCGCCGCTTCCCGGCTGCGTGTCGCAACAAATGGCCGCCGCCCTTTGTTGTGGCTGCACTTCGGGGTAAACTGCATTTATCTATAAAAACGTTTATCAGGACGTGTTATGCATTGCCCTTTCTGCGCCGCCGTTGATACCAAAGTCATTGATTCCCGCCTGGTGGGGGACGGTTCGCAAGTGCGCCGCCGCCGCCAGTGTCTGGTGTGCAATGAACGCTTCACCACCTTCGAGGTGGCCGAGTTGGTGATGCCGCGAGTGATTAAAAGCGATGAGGTGCGCGAGCCGTTCAACGAAGACAAACTGCGTCGCGGCATGCTGAAAGCGCTGGAGAAGCGCCCGGTCAGCTCGGACGACGTGGAAAACGCCCTTAATCATATCAAATCCCAACTGCGCGCCACCGGCGAACGCGAAGTGCCGACCAAACTGGTGGGCAACCTGGTGATGGACGCGTTGAAAAAGCTGGATAAGGTCGCCTACATTCGCTTTGCGTCGGTGTACCGCAGCTTCGAGGACGTGCGCGAGTTCGGCGAAGAGATTGCCCGCCTGCAAGACTAAAGGATCTTTCATGCATCACGACGAATTTTACATGGCGCGCGCCTTCGAACTGGCGCGCCTGGGGCGTTTCACCACCGCGCCCAATCCGAACGTCGGCTGCGTTATCGTGCGCGACGGCGAAATTGTCGGTGAAGGCTATCACTTGCGCGCCGGCGAGCCGCACGCGGAAGTGCACGCGCTGCGTATGGCGGGCGACAAGGCGCGCGGCGCCACCGCCTATGTCACGCTCGAACCGTGCAGCCATCACGGCCGCACGCCGCCGTGCGCCGATGCGCTGGTGGCCGCCGGCGTAACGCGAGTGGTCGCGGCGATGCAAGATCCCAATCCGCAGGTGGCGGGGCGCGGGCTGTACAAGCTGCAACAGGCCGGCGTCGAGGTGCGTCATGGCCTGATGCTGGCCGAAGCCGAAGCGGTCAACCTGGGCTTCCTCAAACGCATGCGCACCGGTTTCCCCTATGTACAGCTGAAGTTGGGCGCGTCGCTGGACGGGCGCACGGCGATGGCCTCCGGCGAGAGCCAGTGGATCACCTCACCCGAAGCGCGTCAGGACGTGCAGCGCCTGCGCGCGCAGAGCGCCGCGATCCTCAGCACCAGCGCCACCGTGCTGGCGGACGATCCGTCGCTGACGGTGCGTTGGGATGAGTTGGATGCCGAGACCCAGCGCCTCTATCCGCGCGAAAATCTGCGTCAGCCGCTGCGCATCCTGCTGGACAGCCAAAATCGTATCACCCCGCAGCACCGCGTGGTACAGCAGCCGGGCGCCACCTGGCTGGCGCGCCTGCAGGCAGATGAACAGGCCTGGCCGCAAGACGTTGAGCAGTTTATCTGCCCGGCGCACGGCGGCGGCGTCGATCTGGTGGTGATGATGATGCTGTTGGCCAAGCGCCAGGTGAATTCAATCTGGGTGGAGGCGGGTGCATCGCTGGCCGGCGCGCTGCTGCAGGCCGGCCTGGTGGATGAGCTCATTTTGTACATCGCGCCGAAACTGTTGGGCGATAATGGCCGTGGCCTGTGCCACCTGCCGGGCCTGGAGCGGTTGGCCGACGCGCCGGAATTCGTCTTTAGCGACGTGCGCCAGGTCGGCCCCGATCTGCGTTTGCGCCTGCGGGCGAAACACTGAATCTCGCGCCTGCGCGCCGGTTTTACAAAAGCGCCGCGCAGGCGATGAAAGAATATGATAGAATCCGCCCCCCTGCGGGGTATTGAACCCATTTTTAAGGAAAGCCCATGAAAGTTATCGAAGGTGTTGTTGCTACTCCAAATGCCCGTGTGGCGATCGCAATTGCACGTTTTAACAATTTCATCAATGACAGCCTGCTGGAAGGCGCCATCGACGCGCTGAAACGCATTGGTCAGGTTGCTGACGACAACATCACCGTTGTCTGGGTCCCGGGCGCTTACGAGCTGCCGTTGACGGCGAGCGTATTGGCCAAAACCGGCAAATACGACGCGGTTATCGCGCTGGGCACCGTTATCCGTGGGGGCACCGCGCACTTCGAATATGTGGCGGGCGAAGCCAGCTCCGGCATCGGCAACGTTGCGATGAATGCCGAAATCCCGGTTGCCTTTGGCGTGCTGACCACCGAAAGCATCGAACAGGCGATCGAACGCGCCGGCACCAAAGCGGGCAACAAGGGCGCTGAAGCCGCGTTGACCGCACTTGAAATGATTAATGTTATCAAAGCTATTAAAGCCTGAATTTAGTTAAGGGGAATTCCGTGAAACCTGCTGCTCGTCGCCGCGCTCGTGAGTGCGCTGTTCAAGCGCTTTACTCTTGGCAGTTGTCTAAAAACGACCTTGCCGATGTTGAACACCAGTTCCTGACGGAGCAGGATGTCAAAGATGTTGACGTCGCCTATTTTCGCGAGTTGCTGTCCGGCGCGGCAGTGAATGCAGGTATGCTGGACGAACTGATGGCGCCATACCTGTCGCGTCAGCTCGAAGAGCTGGGCCAGGTGGAGCGCGCAGTGCTGCGCGTCGCGCTGTTTGAACTGAAAATGCGCGAGGATGTCCCTTACAAGGTGGCGATCAACGAAGCGATCGAGCTGGCGAAAACCTTCGGCGCGGAAGACAGCCACAAGTTTGTGAACGGGGTGCTGGATAAAGTGGCGCCAACCCTTCGCAAGAAAAAGTAAAACATTAAGGCCGGCATTCCCGGCCTTAATTTCTTCTCGTGGAATATCGATATGGCATGCGGCGAATTTGACCTCATTGCCCGCTATTTTGACCGGTTTAAGCGCGTGCGCCGGGATGTACAGTTGGGCATTGGAGATGACTGCGCACTGCTGGCAGTGCCGGAAAAACAGCTGGTGGCCGTCAGTACCGATACGTTGGTGGCGGGCGTGCACTTCTTGCCGGACATCGATCCGGCCGATCTCGGTTATAAAGCGCTGGCGGTCAATCTGAGCGATCTGGCGGCGATGGGCGCCGATCCGGCGTGGCTCTCGCTGGCCCTGACCCTGCCGGAGGTGAACGAGCCCTGGCTGAAGGCCTTCAGCGACAGCCTGTTTGATCAGCTCAACTATTACGGCATGCAACTGATCGGCGGCGATACCACGCGCGGCCCGCTGAGTATGACCTTGACCATTCAGGGCTTGATCCCGGCCGGCCGGGCGCTGACCCGCAGCGGCGCGCGTATCGGCGACTGGATCTACGTGACCGGCACGCTGGGCGACAGCGCCGCCGGTTTGGCGATCCTGCAGGATCGTCTGGCGGTGACGGATACGGCGGCGCGCGATTACCTGATCGCTCGCCATCTGCGCCCGCAGCCGCGGGTGTTGCAGGGGCAGGCGCTGCGCGATCTGGCCAGTTCGGCGATCGACATCTCCGACGGCCTGATCTCCGATCTGAAACACATCCTGAAGGCCAGCGACTGTGGCGCACGCATCGTGCTGGACGAGCTGCCGATGTCGCAGGCGCTGAGCAGCCACGCGGATGCCGAGCAGGCGCTGCGTTGGGCGCTGGCGGGCGGCGAAGATTACGAGCTGTGTTTCACCGTGCCGGAAATCAACCGCGGCGCATTGGAAGTGGCGCTGAGCCACCTCGGGGCCGACTACACCTGTATCGGTCAGATTGGCCCGCTGTCTGAAGGCATTCGCTATTATCGCAACGACGAGGCGGTGGAGCTGGACTGGGTCGGGTTCGACCATTTCAATGCGGAGCCGGGCAACCATGGATGAAGCCAAACGCCGGCTGCGGATGAGCAATCCGTGGCACCTGCTGGCCACCGGTTTTGGCAGCGGTTTGTCGCCGGTGATGCCGGGTACCATGGGATCGCTGGCGGCGATCCCGTTCTGGCTGCTGCTGATCCAACTGCCGTGGCAGCTCTACTCGCTGACGGTGATGTTCAGCATTTGCATCGGCGTCTATATTTGCCACCGCACGGCAAAAGACATGAAGGTGCACGATCACGGCAGCATCGTCTGGGATGAGTTCGTCGGCATGTGGATCACGCTGATGGCGCTGCCGGTCAACGACTGGCGCTGGGTCGCCGCCGGTTTCGTCATCTTCCGCATTCTGGATATGTGGAAGCCGTGGCCGATCCGTTGGTTCGACCGCAACGTGCATGGCGGCATGGGCATTATGGTCGACGATATCATCGCCGGCGTGCTGTCCGCCGGTATCATCTACCTGATTGGCCACCACTGGCCGATCGGGCTGTTCTGACCGCCGGGCGCGGTTCTTCGCGCCCGCTTCTCTTATTCAAACCCCGTCACCCGATGCGGCACGTAAGCCGTCTCCAGTTCCGCCACCTCTTGCGGCGACAAACTCAAATCGACCGCGGCGATGGCGTCATCCAACTGCTCGCTGCGTGACGCGCCGACGATCGGCGCGCTGACCGCCGATTTGTTCAGCAGCCAGGCCAGCGCGATCTGCGCGCGTGAAACACCGCGTTCTTCGGCGAGGCTGGCGACGCGCTCGGCGATGATGGCGTCGATGCCTTCAGTTTCCTCGTACAGGCTTTTGCCGAACTGGTCGGAGACCAGCCGCGCGGTGGTTTCGCCCCAGGGGCGGGTCAGGCGGCCGCGCGCCAGCGGGCTCCATGGCAGTACGGCGATGCCTTCGGCGGCGCACAGCGGGTGCATTTCACGCTCTTCTTCGCGCTGGATCAGGTTGTATTGATCCTGCATGCTGACAAAGCGCGTCCAGCCGTGCAGATCGGCGGTATACAGCGCTTTGGCGAACTGCCAGGCGTACATGGAAGAGGCGCCGATGTAACGCGCCTTACCGGCTTTCACCACGTCGTGCAGCGCCTCCAGCGTCTCTTCCAGCGGCGTTTCGTAATCCCAGCGGTGGATTTGCAGCAAATCGACATAGTCGGTGCCGAGACGGCGCAGGCTGTCGTCGATGGACTGCATGATCTTGGCGCGCGACAAACCGCGCTCCAGGTTGCTCAGCGGGAAATAGACCTTGGTGGCGATAACGACGTCCTCGCGGCGTGCATAGTCGCGCAGCGCCCGGCCGAGGATCTCCTCGCTGCTGCCGTCGGAATAGCTGTTGGCGGTGTCGAAAAAGTTGATGCCGGCTTCCAGCGCCTGTTTCAGCAGCGGGCGGCTGCTCTCTTCCGGCAGCGTCCAGGCGTGATTGCCGCGGTTCGGTTCGCCGTAGGTCATGCAACCCAGGCAGATGCGCGAAACGTTCAGATCGGTGTTGCCCAGTTTCAGGTACTTCATGTTTGCCTCCCATTCACAGCTCAGACAGTAACTGTAGCGCGGATCCCGGAGGGCGGAAACGAAAACGCCCCCGAAAGCGGAGGCGTTTTATCAGGCGCGGGCGGCGATTACTGCGCCAGCCAGGTTTCGATTTGGCGCTGAATGCCGGCGGCGTCCAGCCCCAGATCGGCGCGCAGTTCTTCCTGGCTGCCCTGTGAGACGAAGCTGTCCGGCAGGCCGAGGTTCAGCACCGGCACCGGACGGCGTTTGGCCATCAGCAGTTCGTTGACGCCGCTGCCGGCGCCGCCCATGATGGCGTTCTCTTCCAGCGTGACCAGCGTTTCATGGCTGGCGGCCAGTTCGAGCACCAGCTGCTCGTCCAGCGGCTTGACGAAGCGCATGTCGACCAGCGTGGCGTTGAGCGCTTCCGCCGCTTGCGCGGCCTCCGGCAGCAGGGTGCCGAAGTTGAGAATGGCGATCTTTTCCCCCTGGCGGCGCACCACGCCTTTGCCGATCGGCAGCATGTTGAGCGGCTCCAGCGCCGCGCCGGTGCCGGTGCCGCGCGGATAACGCACGGCGCTCGGGCCTTCGTTATAGTGATAGCCGGTATACAGCATCTGGCGGCATTCGTTCTCGTCGCTCGGCGTCATGATCACCATGGTCGGAATGCAGCGCATGAACGACAGATCGAACGCCCCCTGGTGGGTCTGACCATCGGCGCCGACGATGCCGCCGCGATCGATGGCGAACATCACCGGCAGGTTTTGGATCGCCACGTCGTGGATCAGTTGGTCGTAGGCGCGTTGCAGGAAGGTGGAATAGATCGCCACCACCGGCTTGTAGCCGCCGATCGCCAGCCCGGCGGCGAAGGTGACCGCGTGCTGCTCGGCGATCGCCACATCGAAATATTGCTGCGGATAGTCGCGAGAGAACTGCACCATGCCGGAGCCTTCGCGCATCGCCGGCGTGATCGCCATCAGCGAGCTGTCTTTGGCGGCGGTTTCACACAGCCAGTCGCCGAAGATTTTCGAATAGGTCGGCAGACCGCCGGCGCTTTTCGGCAGCGTGCCGCTAGCGGGATCGAACTTCGGCACCGCGTGGAAGCTGATCGGATCCTTTTCCGCCGGCGCGTAACCACGGCCTTTCTTGGTCATGATGTGCAACAGCTGCGGGCCTTTCAGATCGCGCATGTTTTTCAATGTGGCGACCAACCCCTGCACGTCGTGCCCGTCTACCGGGCCGATGTAGTTGAAGCCCAGCTCTTCGAACAGCGTGCCTGGCACCACCATGCCTTTCAGGTGCTCTTCGGTGCGTTTCACCAGCTCCTTGATCGGCGGCACGCCGGCCAGCACTTTTTTGCCGCCTTCGCGCAGGGTGGAGTAGAGTTTGCCGGACAGCAGCTGCGCCAGATGGTTGTTCAGCGCGCCGACGTTTTCCGAGATCGACATCTCGTTGTCGTTCAGCACCACCAGCATGTCCGGATTGATATCACCGGCGTGGTTCATCGCTTCGAACGCCATGCCGGCGGTGATGGCACCGTCGCCGATCACGCACACCGTGCGGCGGCCCTTGCCCTCACGCTCCGCCGCCACCGCCATGCCGAGGCCGGCGCTGATCGAGGTCGACGAGTGGCCGACCGACAGCACGTCGTATTCGCTTTCGGCGCGCCACGGGAAGGGGTGCAGGCCGTTCTTTTGCCGGATAGTGGCGATGCGGTCGCGGCGGCCGGTCAGAATTTTGTGCGGGTAGGCCTGGTGGCCGACGTCCCACACCAGATGATCGAACGGCGTGTTGTAGACGAAATGCAACGCCACCGTCAGTTCGACGGTACCCAGCCCGGAGGCAAAGTGGCCGCTGGAGCGACTGACGCTGTTCAGCAGGTATTGCCGCAGCTCATCGCACAGCTTCGGCAAGCTCTCTTTGGGCAGCGAACGGAGTTCCTCGGGGTTTTCCGCTAGCGCCAGGGTTGGGTATTTGGCTATATCAAGACTCATTCGATACTCATATCAGAGGAGTTAACGTCACACGTTAATTGTCGCGTTCAATAATGAAGCTGGCTAACGCTCGCAATGGCGCTGTGTTATAAGATTGCGCTGCCAAAGTGTCTAATGCAGCTAATGCTTCCTGATAGAGATCCCACGCTTTTGCTTTCGCGCTGTCAAGCCCGAGTAACGCCGGGTAGGTACTCTTTCCGTGTTGTTGGTCCGCTCCCTGGCGCTTGCCGATTTTCTCAGTTTCGCCGACAACGTCCAAAATGTCATCCTGCACCTGGAACGCCAGGCCGACTGCAGCGGCGTAACGATCCAATTGCGGCAGCGCCGCTCGTCCGGCTTCGCCGGCGCTCAGCGCGCCCAGGCGCACCGCCGCGCGGATCAGCGCGCCGGTTTTGTGGCGGTGGATCTGTTCCAGCGCCTGCAGGTCGACGTGCTTGCCTTCGGCTTCCAGATCCAGCGATTGGCCGCCGCACATGCCGGCTACGCCGCTGGCGGTCGCCAGTTCGGAGACCATCGCCAGCCGATCGCGCAGCGCCACGTCGGGCATCTCGGCATCGGCCAGGATCGAAAACGCCAGCGTCTGCAGCGCATCGCCGGCCAGGATCGCGTTGGCTTCGCCGAATTTAATGTGACAGGTCGGCTGGCCACGGCGCAGATCGTCGTCGTCCATCGCCGGCAGATCGTCATGGATCAGCGAGTAGGCGTGGATGCATTCCACCGCCGCCGCCGGCGCGTCCAGGTTGCTCAGCGACACGTCGAACATCTGGCCGGTGGTGTACACCAGGAACGGACGCAGACGCTTGCCGCCCAGCAAGGCGCCGTGACGCATCGCCGCCACCATGTTGCCGTCGTTGAACGGCAGCGGGGCGATGAAGTCCAGCAGCGTGCGATCGGCGCGCTGGCGGAAAATCTGCAGTTGATCGGCAAAAGCGGCCGATGGGGCGATCTCAGACATGTCGGTTACTCGGCATCCGGTGTGAAAGGCGCCAGCGCCGCATCGTCGGCGCTGTCGTTAAGAAGTATCTGCACACGCTGTTCCGCCTGTTGCAGTTTCTGCTGGCCTTGGCGCGCCAGCTGCACGCCGCGTTCGAATTCGTTCAGCGCGTCTTCCAGCGGCAGTTCGCCCGACTCCAGACGCGTCACGATGCTTTCCAGCTCGCCGAGGGCGCTTTCAAAGCTGGCAGTTTGCTCTGTACTGGCTGATTGTGCTGGTTTTTTCGGCATAATTTTCTTTTTACGTCATCATGTGAACCGTGGCGCCAGAGCCTATCCTAGCGGATCTTGATTAGCAAATCATGGCGCTCATGTGTGGTTTTGTGCGCAGAGCGCGGCGATATGGTGATATACTCCGCGCCGTAATTCTTATCTGACAACAAAGACCGCCATGAAGTTTATCATTAAATTGTTCCCGGAAATCACCATCAAGAGCCAATCTGTGCGCTTGCGCTTTATCAAGATTCTCTCGACCAATATTCGCAACGTCCTGAAGCAGTATGATGAAACGCTGGCGGTCGTCCGTCACTGGGATCATATCGAAGTTCGCGCCAAAGATGAAAACCAGCGGCCGATCATCGCCGACGCGCTGACGCGTATTCCCGGCATCCACCATATTCTGGAAGTGGAAGATCGCGCTTATACCGATATCCACCACATCTTCGAGCAGACGCTGGAAGCCTACCGCGCCCAGCTGGAAGGCAAAACCTTCTGCGTGCGCGTCAAGCGTCGCGGCAAGCAGGCGTTCAATTCGCAGGACGTGGAGCGTTACGTCGGCGGCGGCCTGAACCAGCATATCGAGAGCGCGCGCGTTAACCTGACCCGCCCGCAGGTCACGGTAAACCTGGAGATTGAAGACGACAAGCTGATGCTGGTCAAACGCCGCCTCGAAGGCATCGGCGGTTATCCGGTCGGCACTCAGGAAGACGTGATGTCGCTGATTTCCGGCGGTTTCGACTCGGGCGTGTCCAGCTATATGCTGATGCGCCGCGGCTGCCGCGTGCACTTCTGCTTCTTCAACCTGGGCGGCGCCGCGCATGAGATTGGCGTGAAGCAGGTGGCGCACTACCTGTGGAACCGTTTCGCCAGCTCGCACAAGGTGCGCTTCGTCGCCATCGACTTCGAGCCGGTGGTGGGCGAGATCCTGGAGAAGGTCGATGACGGCCAGATGGGCGTGGTGCTCAAGCGCATGATGGTGCGCGCCGCTTCGCAAGTGGCCGAACGCTATGGCGTGCAGGCGCTGGTGACCGGTGAAGCGCTGGGGCAGGTGTCCAGCCAGACGCTGACCAACCTGCGCTTGATCGACAATGCGTCCGATACGCTGATCCTGCGTCCGCTGATTTCGCACGATAAAGAGCACATCATCAAGCTGGCGCGCGAAATCGGCACCGAAGACTTCGCCAAAACCATGCCGGAATATTGCGGCGTGATTTCGAAGAGCCCGACGGTGAAAGCCGTCAAGGCCAAGATCGAAGAGGAAGAGAGCCACTTCGATTTCAGCATTCTCGATCGGGTGGTGAGCGAAGCGAAGAACGTCGATATTCGCTCCATCGCCGAGCAGGCGCAGGAGCAGGTGACCGAAGTGGAAACCGTTGCGGCCTTCGGCGCCGACGAGGTGATCCTGGATATCCGCTCCAACGACGAGCAGGAAGAGAAGCCGCTGCAGCTGGAACAGGTTGAAGTGAAAGCGCTGCCGTTCTACAAGCTGAGCACCCAGTTCGGCGATCTGGATCAGAGCAAAACTTATCTGTTGTACTGCGAGCGCGGCGTGATGAGCCGCCTGCAGGCGCTGTACCTGCTGGAGCAGGGCTTCAGCAACGTGAAGGTTTATCGCCCGTAACGCGGGCAGCGGCGTAAACGAGAGGGGCTGAACTGGTGTTCAGCCCTTTTTTTATCGGCAAGCCGCTCAGTCGCGGAAATCGTACATCCCAGGGATCAGCACCAGCTGCGCGGCGATCTCCGCCGCTTTGGCCTTGCCGAGCAGCAGATCGATCAGCTTCAGCGCGAACTCCATCGCGGTGCCCGGCCCCTGGCTGGTGAGCAGCTTGACGCGTGCGTCGTACACCACACGGCGCTCCATCCATTTTTCCGCCGGTATCTGGTCTTTCAGGCCCGGGAAGCCGGTCATGTTGCCGACCGGGAACAGATCGTGGTGCTGGAGCACCAGCGCCGGCGCCGCACAGATGGCGGCGACGATATTCCCCTGCAGGTGCATCTGCCGCACTTTTTCCACCAGCAACGGGCTGTCGCGGAAGCATTCCGCCCCCTTCAGGCCGCCGGGCAGCACGATGGCGTCAAAAGGCTCATCGACGATCGCCACCAGCGGCGCGTCGGCCAGCAGCTTGACGCCGCGCGAACAAACGATAGTCAGCTCGCCGTCACCGGCGACGCTGGCGGTAGTGACTTTAACGCCCGCCCGCACCAGCAGATCAATGGTGGTGACGGCTTCGGTTTCTTCGCTACCAGGTGCCAGGCAAACCAGCGCCGATACGCTCATATTCATTTTCCTTTCGTTTAATCAATTCAAACAGCCGCGCATTCTCCGGCAGCGTGAGGCCGTGACTGCGCGCACGGCGCAGCAGGTAGCCGGTGATGTAGTCGATCTCGGTATGCCGCTGGCTGCGGATATCCTGCAGCATCGACGAAACGTTGTCGGCGGTGCTGTGGATCACGTCCATCACATATTGCATCAGGCCTTCGCAGGAGGTGTGGTAGCCCTCCATCGCCATCACGCTGGCGACTTCACGACACAGCGTTTCGATCTGCTCCGGGTAGCGCTGCAGATCGCCGTTGCGGCAGCCGTACAGCGCCGTCAGCGGGTTGATCACGCAGTTGACCGCCAGCTTGCGCCAGTTGGCCGAGGCGATGTTGTTGTGCCAGGCGACGTCGGGCAGCGCCTGATGCAGCACTTCCGCCAGGTGGCTGAGATGCTGGGCGGCCGGTGAGGTGGGGCCGATGTGGGTGATGCCGGTGGCGACGTGAATAATGGTGCTGCCTTCGTGGCGCGCGGCGTGGGTGGTGGTGCCCTGCAGGATGGGCTGGCCGTTTTGCGGCAGCTCCTCCTGGGTACCCATGCCGTTATGCAACAGCAAAATGGCGCACTGAGGGTTCAGCTTCGGCAGCAGCGCACTGACCGCGCTGGAGACCTGCCAGGCTTTCAGCGTCACCAGCAGCAGCTCGCTCTGCGCGAGGTGCTCAGGATCGTTGGTGGGCAAATTGCGATTAAACGAGACGCCTTCCGGCTCGATCACGTTCACGGCGCAAAAAGGCTGCGGCACTCTTAGCCATCCCTGTACATCGTGGCCCTGCTGATACAGCCGGGAGAGCCACAGTTGTCCGAGCGCGCCGCAACCAAGAATGGTTATTTTCATTCAGTCTCCTTGGAAACACGGGAATACCGCTCAATTACCGTGATCTAACTATAGGCTTTATGGCAGCCTGAAGCGCTATCCCTGCGTGCGTTCAGCAGATTTTGTCTGAGGCGGCAAAGCGGTTATCATGCTCGGCATCAAAATCGCCTAAGCTATTAGGCACTCATTCAGGAGGAAGAAGTATGCCATCTTTCGACATCGTTTCCGAAATTGATATGCAGGAAGTGCGTAACGCCGTTGAGAACGCCACCCGCGATCTCGGCACCCGCTGGGATTTTCGCAACGTGCCGGCCAGCTTTGAGCTAAACGAGAAGAATCAAAGCATCAAGGTTGCCACCGAGTCTGATTTCCAGGTGCAGCAGCTGCTCGACATTCTGCGCGAAAAGCTGAGCAAGCGCAGCATCGACGGCGCCGCGCTGGAGATCCCGGAAGAGTTTACCCACAGCGGTAAAACCTACAGCGTGGAAGCCAAGCTGAAGCAGGGGATTGAAACCTCTGTAGCGAAGAAAATCGTCAAGCTGATCAAAGACAGCAAGCTGAAGGTGCAGGCGCAGATCCAGGGCGAAGAAGTGCGGGTGACCGGCAAGTCACGCGACGATTTGCAGAGCGTGATGGCGCTGGTGCGCGGCGGCGATCTGGGGCAGCCGTTCCAGTTCAAGAACTTCCGCGATTAATCTCGACGGGGCCGGCATTGCCGGCCCTGATTCTTTACAGCGAATTGACCAGCGCTTCCAGTTGACCGCGATTGGTCTGCTTGGTATCCACCTTGACGTAGGCGCTGCGCTCCTCCGGCACCACGATCGCCTCGGCCACGCCGGGCTGCGCCTTCAGGCGGCTTTCCAGCGCCGAATCCTTCACCGCCAGTTCAGACAGCGTAATGCGCAGGCTGCTGACATACGGCGGCTCTTTCATGGTGCTGCTGACCAGGAACCAAACGGCGGCCAATACCGCGCCGGCGATAAACACCAGGCCTGCCCCCTGCAAACCGTACAGCCAGCCGCCGAGGCTGCCGCCGATCGCTACGCCGATAAACTGGCTGGTGGAGTAGACACCCATCGCGGTGCCCTTATAGCCGGCCGGTGATTCTTTGCTGATCAGCGAAGGCAGAATGGCTTCCATCACATTGAAGGCCATGAAGAACAGCTGCACGCCGGCGATGATGCCCCACAGGTGCGCGCCGGAGAGCCACAGCAGCACTTCGGCGCAAAACAGCACCGCCACGCAGCCCATAAACACCTGCTTCATGCGGCGATATTTTTCGGCATAGATGATGAAAGGCACCACGGCGGCGAACGACACCAGCATGGTCACCAGGTAGACGATCCAGTGTTCGCTGGCCGCCAGCCCGGCTTTTTCCATCGCCAGCGGCAGCGCCACGAAGCTCGACATCAGCAGGATATGCAGACACATGATGCCGAAGTTGAGCTTCAGCAGGCGCGAGTTGCTCAGCACTTTGCTGAAACTGCCGCGCACGATGCTGGACTCGCGGTTCAGCAGATGGGTATCGGCGGAAGGCACTACCGCCAGGGTGATGACGATGCCGGCCAGCGCCAGCACGGCGATCATCCAGAACAGCGCATGCAGGCCGAAGGCGTGGGTAATTATAGGGCCCAACACCATGGCGATGGCGAAGGTGATGCCGAAGCTGACGCCGATGAACGCCATCGCTTTGGTGCGGTTCTGCTCGCGGGTCAGATCGGAGAGCAGCGCCATTACCGCGGCGGCGATCGCGCCGGAGCCTTGCAACGCGCGGCCGAGGATCACACCCCAGATAGAGTCGGTCGCGGCGGCGATCACGCTGCCGAGGGCAAAGATCAGCAGGCCGCCGACGATCAGCGGCTTACGGCCGATGCGATCGGACACCAGACCGAACGGGATCTGAAACACCGCCTGCGCCAGGCCGTAGATGCCGATGGCGATGCCGATCAGCGCTTCGCTGGCGCCGTTGAGCGCCATGCCGTAGGTGGTCAGCACCGGCAATACCATAAACATGCCGAGCATGCGCAGGGAGAATACGGTGCCCAATCCCCAGGTAGCGCGGCGCTCCTGCGGGGTCATTGAATTATCGTTCACATCAAACCTCGGTAAAAACCATGCCATCAGACGTTGAGACAGCGCCTGATGGCATGATTTCTGTAAAGCTTCGTCATTTTAGTGTGCGGGGCAGGGGGGGTAAATCGAATGTTGTTTAACAGATATTACAGTTTGGCCGCTTTTCGGCGTGACAAATAAAATGGGCCGCAAAAGCGGCCCATTCACAGATGATTTGGCTTACCAAACGTAGGTCACCAGCGCTTCAGGCGCCGCCGTGGCGCTGAAGTCGATCGACATCATCACGCTCAGCGAGGTGATGGCGACGATGGAGAACACGAACAGTTTGCGCGCCCAGACGCTGTCGTTTTCGGTCTTGTAACCGCGCAGCGCCATGCCGAGCCACCATACGCTCACCGCCGCAGCGACGATCAGGTATTTGTAGCCGGCGTAGCCCACCAGGGTCAGCATCAGCGTGGCGATCATAAATGCCAGGATGTAGACCGTGATGTGGTTCTTGGCGACGGAAATGCCTTTCACCACCGGCAGCACCGGAATGTTGGCCGCCTGGTAATCTTTAAAGCGGAAGATAGCGATCGCATAAGAATGCGGCATCTGCCACAGGCTAAAGATAGCCAGCAGGATCAACGCGCCGGCGTCGAACTCGTTGGTCACCGCGCAGTAGCCGATAACCGGCGGCGCGGCGCCCGACAAGCTGCCGATCAGCGTGCCGTAGACCGAATGGCGTTTCATGTACAGGCTGTAAACGCCGACATAAACCACGAAGCCCATCACCGCCAGCCACATGGCCAGCGGGTTGGCCGCGATATACAGCAACGCGAAGCCCGCAATACCCAACACGGTCGCATAAACCAGGGTGACACTCGGCGCGATCAGGCCTTTTACCAGCACCCGATTCTTCGTTCTCTCCATTTTCTTGTCGATATCGCGGTCGATGTAGTTGTTAAACACACAGCCCGACGCGACCACCAACGAGACACCCACCAGGGTGGCGAGAAACAGGGGATAGTCGATGCTCCCTTTGGAAGCGAGCAGGAATCCCCCAACGACAGAAATTAAATTGCCGAAAATAATTCCTGGTTTAGTGACTTGCAGGTATTGCTTAATCATCACGTGCAGCTCAGCTCTTAATCGACCATCATATTGATGTTGAGGTTGTACATAATCCAGAGTGAACCTACAACAACGATACCGATGATCATAGCGGTGAACAGCAATGCCACCAGGTTCCAGCGCTCTTCCGATGAGGTGTTCATGTGCAGGAAGTAAACCAGGTGAACAATCACCTGGATAACCGCCATACCGACAACAACCGCCAGGATGGTGGAATGAGAGGCAGTGCCGTTCATTACCATCGCAAATGGAATTACCGTCAGGATGATCGACAGGATAAAGCCGATCAGGTATGACTTCACGCTGCCGTGGCTTGCGCCGCCGTGAGAGGTTTCATGGGATGAATGGCTCATTACATAACCCCCAGCAGGTAGACAACGGTAAATACGCAGATCCAGACCACGTCCAGGAAGTGCCAGAACAGGCTCAGGCACATCAGGCGGGTTTTGTTGGTCGCGGTCAGGCCGAACTTGCTCACCTGAATCATCAGCACGATGATCCAAATCAGGCCGGAAGTCACGTGCAGACCGTGGGTGCCGACCAGCGCGAAGAAGCTGGACAGGAACGCGCTGCGATCCGGCCCGAAGCCTTCGGCGATCAGGTGATGGAATTCATAGATTTCCATCGCCACGAAGCCCAGACCAAACAGGAAGGTCAGGAACAACCAGGTGTTTACACCGCCAACTTTACCCTTGTTCATGGCGATCATCGCCATGCCGTAGGTGATGGAGCTGAACAACAGCAGGAAAGTTTCGACCAGAACAAACTTCAGGTCGAAGATGTCTTTGCCTGAGGGACCGCCAGCGGTCCCGTTCACCAGGACTGCATAAGTCGCGAACAAGCTCGCAAACAAAATACAGTCGCTCATCAGGTAGATCCAGAATCCGAAGACTTTGGTCTCTCCCGCGTCGTGGTGCCCATGCTCTGCATGGGCTGCGTTATGATTGGTCAGAGTTTCAGTTGACATGGTTCACGCCTGCTTTACGGATTTGTTCGTAGTGTTGGTTCTCAATGCGCTCGATTTCATCAACCTGCACATAGTAGTCAACATCGTGATCGAAGCTCTTGCCGATCCAGACAACGATCATACCGATGAAGCCGGCCAGAGCCATCCACCAGATTTCCCAAATCATTGCGAAACCGAATACCAGGCTGAAGAAGGCGATGATAACGCCGGCACCGGTGTTCTTAGGCATATGAATCGGTTCGTATTTAGCCGGTTTCTTATAAGCTTCACCTTTTTCTTTCATGTCCCAGAATTCATCACGGTCATGAATCTGCGGCACTACGGCAAAGTTATAGAACGGCGGTGGAGACGAAGTTGACCACTCCAGAGTACGAGCACCCCATGGGTCACCGGTCAGATCGCGGTTCTGCTCGCGGTCACGGATACTGACGAAGATCTGGGTCAGCTGGCACAGGATGCCGCAGGCGATCAGCGCCGCACCGCCGGCTGCAACCAGCAGCAGAGGGTGGAACTCAGGGTTGATGTTCTGGCTGATACGACGGGTCATGCCCATAAAGCCCAATGCGTACAGCGGCATGAAGGCGGTGAAGAAGCCGATGATCCAGAACCAGAACGCGCGGATGCCCCATTTTTCGTTCAGCGTGAAGCCGAAGGATTTCGGGAACCAGTAGGTCAGGCCCGCGAAGCAACCGAACACCACGCCGCCGATGATGACGTTGTGGAAGTGCGCGATCAGGAACAGGCTGTTGTGCAGCACGAAGTTCGCGCCCGGCACCGCCAGCAGAACGCCGGTCATACCACCCACGGAGAAGGTGATGATGAAGCCAACGGTCCACAGCATTGCGGAGTTGAGCTTGATGCGGCCCTGATACATGGTGAACAGCCAGTTGAAGATTTTCACCCCGGTCGGGATGGAAATGATCATGGTGGCGATACCGAAGAAGGCGTTAACGTTCGCGCCGGACCCCATGGTGAAGAAGTGGTGCAGCCAGACGATGAACGACAGAACGGTGATCGCGATGGTTGCCCATACCAGTGAGGTATAGCCGAACAGGCGTTTTCTGGAGAAGGTCGCGGTGACTTCGGAGAACACGCCGAACACCGGCAGAACCAGGATATACACCTCTGGGTGACCCCAGGCCCAAATCAGGTTGATGTACATCATCATGTTGCCGCCCATATCATTGGTGAAGAAATGGGTGCCCAGATAGCGATCCAGGGTCAGCAGCGCGATGGTGACGGTCAGAATTGGGAAAGAAACGATGATCAGGACGTTGGTACACAGCGCCGCCCAGGTGAACACCGGCATCTTCATCATAGGCATGCCAGGGGCACGCATCTTCAGAATGGTGGCGAAGAAGTTCACGCCGGTCAGCAGGGTACCCAGACCGGAAATCTGCAGACTCCAGATCCAGTAATCGACCCCGACGCCAGGACTGTACTCTTTACCCGACAGCGGCGGATACGCCAGCCAACCGGTCTGAGCGAACTCACCGACCCCCAGGGAGATGTTGATCAGCACCACGCCCACCACGAAGAACCAGAAGCTCAGGGAGTTCAGGAACGGGAAGGCGACGTCGCGCGCACCGATTTGCAGCGGCACCACGACGTTCATCAGGCCAACCACGAAAGGCATCGCCATGAAGAAGATCATGATGACGCCGTGCGCGGTGAAGATCTGGTCGTAGTGGTGCGGCGGCAGGAACCCGGCTTCGCCGGCGGACGCCAACGCCTGCTGGCTACGCATCATGATGGCGTCGGCAAAGCCGCGCAGCAGCATGACCATCGCCACGATGATGTACATGATACCAATTTTTTTATGGTCGACCGAAGTCAGCCATTCGCTCCACAGCCACTTCCATTTACCGAAATACGTCAGCAGTGCCAGCACTGCCAGGCCCCCGACAATAATTGCGGCTACGGTGACCATGATGATCGGTTCGTGGTACGGAACCGCATCAAGTGTTAATTTTCCCAACATCAGTTATTCCTCGGCTCCGGCGTGAGCAGCATGTTCACCCATGTCCATACCTTGGCTCATGTCCATGCCTTCGTGCGCGCCTGCGCCCTTGTGCATATCCATGTCGCCCATGAATTTGGCAATTGTTTCTTTGAACAAATTCGGTTTGACAGCGGCAAAGTACTCAACCGGGTTGTTTTCACTCGGCTCTGCCAGTTTGTTAAAGTCGTCGGTGGTGTTCAGGTTTTTAGACGATGCCTTCACCTTGGCCACCCACTGATCGAAGTCGCCTTCGGTCGGGGTAACGATCGCGGTGAACTTCATACCGGAGAAGCCTGCGCCGCTGTAGCTGCTGGAGATGCCTTTGTAGGCACCGGCTTCGTTGCCGATCAGGTGCAGTTTGGTCTGCATGCCGGCCATCGCATAAATCTGTCCACCCAACTGCGGGATAAAGAACGAGTTCATTACCGAGTTAGAGGTGATCTTGAATTCGACTGGAACATCTTTCGGGAAAGCCAGCTCATTAACGGTCGCAATGCCTTGTTCCGGGTAGATGAACAGCCATTTCCAGTCGAGCGACACCACTTCGATCGTCATCGGCTTCTTGTCGGTGACAATCGGCTTGAACGGATCGAGTTCGTGGGTGGTCTTCCAGGTAATGGTGCCAAGGATGGCGATGATAATGATAGGAATGGTCCAGACGACCGCTTCGATCTTGTTGGAGTGGGCCCAGTTCGGACTGTACTTGGCGTCTTTGTTGGAAGCGCGATACTTCCAGGCAAAGGCGAACGCCATGAAGATAACTGGCACCACTACGATCAACATCAATGCGATTGCAGTGATAATCAGTGTCCGTTGCTCAACACCAATTGCTCCTTTGGGATTCATCAAAACCATATCGCAGCCACTGAGCAATACAGTGCCTGCGATTAATGACAGCATCCCAATACTTTTATTGTATTTCTTAAGTCTCATCTAACGACCTCAATAACAAAGGCTCAATTGTCGTTTCATGTGTGCGGGCATTTTACGGGAAGGTTGCAGTACTGTAAACATGCTTAAGGGAGTGTCAGCGGCTTGTTGACACTTTCTGTTAAGGGGGTCACAGATGTAACCCTGCGTGACAATTTACCAATGACAACAACGCGTTGGCACGCTGAATCGTGACGAGCAGCCCGTATGTTAAGGAAAACTAAAGGTATGATGAATTTGGCGAAGAAATGCGCGGCGGGGAAATACGCAGAAAAGGTTTATTTAATGTAAAATAATTGTGTCTTAAAGGTGAATTTAATTTTATTTCCGAGTGCGGCAGTCGGATAAAAAAATAATTTCCGCGCCGATTATCTTTTTTTACCGAAATAAATATATCCCCGGATCGCTTTTTTTTTCGGCCGGTGAAATCACCGGCCGGTCAGATTATGCCAAACGGGTGCGGCGCAGGGCGAGGTAATCCAACGTACTGCCCATGGCGACGCCGAGCAGGCTCAGCGCGGCGCCGACCTGCAGCAGCCGATCGGCCAACTGCGGGGCCTGAGTCCAATCCAGCGCGTTGGCGATAAGCAACAGCAACCACAGGCCCAACAGCGAACAGCCTAGCGTCAGCAAGCGCAGCGCCCAACGGTAATATTCTGAAAACTCGGTGCGCGGCATAAAATTGCCATGCTGCTGGGTGTGCTCCAGCGTCTGACGACAGATAGCGAGCAGCAGCAAGCCGGGCAGGGCAGCGGCGATAGAGAACAGGTAGAACAACGGCCAACCGTGGGCTTCAACGAACCAGCCGGCGATCGGGCCGACATAGACGCGCCCTACGGCGGACAGCGCCGACAGCAGCGCGAACTGGGTGGCGGAGAACGACCGGTTGCACAGCGTCATCAGCAGCGCCACGAAGGCCGCGGTGCCCATGCCGCCACACAGATTTTCGAGGAAGATGGCGCTGCCCATGGTGAGCAGGCTCTTGTCGGTCACCGCCAGGATCCAATACCCGAGATTGGAGACCGCCTGCAGGACGCCGAACAGCATCAGCGCGCGAAACAGGCTGAGACGTTGCATCAGCACGCCGCCGAACAGGGCGCCGACGATGGTCGCGAACAGGCCGAGGGTTTTGTTCACCAGCCCGACTTCACCGGCGTCGAACCCCACGCCGCGGATCAGGAAGGTGGTACTCAGGCTGCCGGCGAAGGCGTCGCCCATTTTGTACATCACGATCAGCAGCAGGATCAGCCAGGCGTTGTTGCGGCCGAAGAAATCGCGCAGCGGCGCGACGACCGCCTGTTCCATGGTGCGCGGCGCCGGGATGCTTTCGTCCGGCTCCGGCGCCAGCAGCGTGGCGGCCACGCCGATCAGCATCAACCCGGCCATTAGCCAGTAGGTGGCTTGCCAGCCGAAATAGCGATCCGCCAGCCACAGCGCCAGGCCGCCGGAAACCAGCATCGCCAGCCGATAACCCAGCACCGAGATCGCCGCGCCCGTGCCGCGTTCTTCGGCTCTCAGCAGATCGGTTTTATAGGCGTCGAACACGATATCTTGCGAGGCGGAGCAGAACGCCACCAGCACCGCCAACGCCGCCAGCCACCACAGGTGCTGCGCGGGTTGCATAAAGCCCATCGCCACAATCGCCGCTACCAGCAACAGCTGGCTGATCAGCAGCCAACCGCGCCGCCGCCCGAGAAACGGCGGGGTATAGCGGTCCATGAACGGCGACCAGAGGAATTTGAAGACATAGGCCTGGCCCACCAGCGAGAAGATGCCGATGGTTTTCAGATCGATATTTTCGACGGTCATCCAGGCTTGCAGCGTGCCGGAGGTCAATGCCAGCGGCAGACCCGACGCGAAGCCCAGCAGCAGCAGAATGGCGGAGTTACGCTGGGTGAAGATGTTCAGATAGTGTTTCGACATGAGTTCCCTGTCTGCGCCGCCCGATCCGCCGGGCGGCGCCAGGCGCGCCGATTAGCGCGCGTTTTGCTTGATGAAATCGTTGACGCTGGTGTCCTGAGCCATGTCGGCGATCACGTCGCCCAGCACGGAGTTGACGGCGTCGGTGATCTTCTCGTTGGTCGCCGTGAAGGCGCCCTGCACGTTATAGGTCGAGCGGTAATTCTTCACTTGCTTGTTGCCGTTCTTCGCCTGGGCGATGATCGAGATGTCGGCTTTGGTGGTGATGTTGTAGCGCAGGTTACCTTCGGCGACGTCCGCGTACAGGTTATTGACGACGATTTGCAGCGCCACCGGGCCGTCGGCACCGATCATGTAGCCGCGTGCGCCCATCTGTTTCTCCAGCACTTCCTGCAGCAGGAAACGCAGATCGCGCGATGGCGTCAGCGTGACCAACTGGCCGTCGCGGTTCACCTTGGCCAGCGCCTGGTCGGTGCGCTGATCCGCGCCGTTGATGCTGACAGTGATGCCCTGCAGGGTAGGATCCTGCTGCGGCAGAACGATTTTCGGCGTGACGTTCAGGGTGTTGCTGCTGGTCGCGCAGCCGGCCAGCAGCAGGGCGGCCAGCAAAGGAAGACAAAGTTTCTTTAACATGTTTTCTGTCTCATTCTCGATGGATTTAGCAATAATCAGAGCGGGATAGCCGACAACAAATTGCCGACATCATAGCATCGCCGCCGTGCGGTGGAAGCGCGGAAGGCGCCTGAGTGACAAATTTTTACCTGCCGTTGATAAAAACACGCTTTTTTGGCCCGCTCAATCGGATAATCCCCCAAGCGGCGGGGATGGCGCTCATCATTTGACCGCAGAAAAGAGAAATTTGTCCCGGCGATGGTCTAAACGGGGGAAAACCGGCTAATATTGAACTAGATGGGCACGGTCCTCTGCCGGTGTTGTAAGGAGATCCTATGATTCGCGAGCAAATAGAAGCAAAGTTAAGGGCGGCGTTTGAGCCCGCGTATCTGGAAGTCGTTGATGAAAGCTATCGTCATAACGTTCCGGCGGGTTCAGAAAGCCATTTCAAAGTGGTATTGGTCAGCGATCGCTTCGTCGGCGAACGTTTTTTGACGCGCCACCGCTCCATCTACGGCGTATTGTCGGAGGAGCTGGCGGACGGCGTACACGCGCTGGCGCTGCACACCTATACGCTCAAAGAGTGGGAAGGTCTGCAGGATACCGTGCCGGCCTCGCCGCCGTGCCGCGGCGCCGGCACGCTGGCCTGAGGGGGAAATTTTCAGGTATCAGTGGAACTTTGCCCTTGAATTAGGGTATTACTACTGACGAATTTTGAAACGGCCTGCGGGCCGTTTCTGTTTTTGACGACGACACGGCCGACGCGCAATGTGGCCAACGTTCGGTCTGTTTTGGCGGCCTTTGGGCGATCGAATCGGCAAAAGTGTGAGTTTTAGCGCGCCTGCGCCGCCTAGCTTTCCTCGACTCGCCACGCATGCGCCGCTATAATGTCGCGTCTTATTTTTCCGGAATGGTTTCGGGACGCTTCTGTCATCAGGGAACTCGGTTCTTATCTGTAGCCGTCCTGGTTCTTGGAACGGAGTTGACCGAGCACTGTGATTTTTTTGAGGTAACAAGATGCAAGTTTCAGTAGAAACCACTCAAGGCCTTGGGCGCCGTCTCTCTATTACTGTACCGGCTGATACTATCAAGCAGGCGGTGAAGAAAGAGCTGATCAACGCAGCGAAAAGCGTGCGTATCGACGGCTTCCGCAAAGGCAAAGTGCCGATGAACATCGTGGAACAGCGTTACGGCGCCTCTGTTCGTCAGGACGTGCTGGGCGAAGCGATGCAGCGCAGCTTCGTTGACGCGATCATCAAAGAAAAGATTAATCCGGCCGGCGCACCAAACTACGTGCCGGGCGAGTACAAAGAAGGTGAAGACTTCACTTTCGCCGTTGAATTCGAAGTGTATCCAGAAGTTGAGCTGAAAGGCCTGGAAAACATCGAAGTCGAAAAACCCGTAGTTGAAGTGAACGACGAAGACGTCGACGCGATGCTGGATACCCTGCGCAAGCAGCAGGCCACCTGGAAAGAAACCGATCGCGCGGCGGAAGCTGAAGATCGCGTGACCGTTGACTTCACCGGTTCTATCGACGGTGAAGAGTTCGAAGGCGGCAAAGCGTCCGACTTCGTGCTGGCAATGGGCCAGGGCCGCATGATCCCAGGCTTCGAAGAAGGCCTGGTCGGTCACAAAGCGGGCGAAGAGTTCTCCATCGACGTGAACTTCCCGGAAGACTACCACGCTGAAAACCTGAAGGGCAAAGCGGCCAAATTCGCTATCGTGCTGAAGAAAGTTGAAGAGCGCGAGCTGCCGGAACTGACCGAAGAGTTCATCAAGCGTTTCGGCGTGGCGGACGGTTCCGTTGCCGGCCTGCGCACCGAGGTTCGCAAGAACATGGAGCGCGAGCTGAAAGGCGCCGTGCGTAACCGCATCAAGTCTCAGGCGATCGAAGGCCTGGTGAGCGCGAACGAAATCGACGTGCCTGCTGCCCTGATCGACGGCGAAATCGACGTGCTGCGTCGTCAGGCTGCACAGCGTTTCGGCGGCAACGAGAAGCAAGCGCTGGAACTGCCACGTGAACTGTTCGAAGAGCAAGCGAAACGCCGCGTAGTGGTTGGCCTGCTGCTGGGTGAAGTGATCAGCACCAACGATCTGAAAGCTGACGAAGACCGCGTGAAGACGCTGATCGAAGAAATGGCCTCCGCCTACGAAGATCCGAGCGAAGTCATCGAGTTCTACAGCAAAAACAAAGAGCTGATGAACAACATGCGCAACGTGGCTCTGGAAGAGCAAGCGGTTGAAGCCCTGCTGGCGAAAGCGAAAGTGACTGAAAAAGCCACTACCTTCAGCGAGCTGATGAACCAGACTCAACAGGCGTAATGCCGGCGTCCCGGGCGCGATGAACGGCGCCCCCGGTTTCGCCTGGCGAACCGGCGCACGATGAAAAAGCCCGCGACCTCAGGTTGCGGGCTTTTCTTTTTGCCACGTTGCTGATTAATCTCAGGTTAAGCGGGATAATATGCACTATATTTACCCTGTTGCCTGGGGAACTGGCTGGCATGATAAAGGTCAGAATAACGGCATCGTTTCCGGCGCGCGGAGAAAATCGGCCTCTGGGCTTGAAATCGCGCCGGGCTCCCCCCATCTGTAAAGAATAATTCTGGGGCTGTTTGCCAAAGTGCGCGGGATAAAACAACCGTCGGGTACGTGCGGCGCGGGTCGAATGCTTGAGCATAGTCATCATGGCCGTTCTCAAGTAGAATCGGCGTATTAGGGTGACACCCTGGCCGCCAAGGCAATTTCTATTAGGAGACGGTAATGTCATACAGTGGCGAACGAGATCAATTTGCACCGAACATGGCGCTGGTGCCGATGGTGGTAGAGCAGACTTCACGCGGGGAGCGTTCTTACGACATTTATTCCCGCCTGCTGAAAGAGCGCATCATTTTCCTGACCGGCCAGGTGGAAGATCACATGGCCAACCTGATCGTGGCGCAAATGCTGTTCCTCGAAGCGGAAAGCCCGGAAAAAGACATTTACCTCTACATCAACTCGCCGGGTGGGGTAATTACCGCGGGCATGTCGATTTACGACACCATGAAGTTCATCAAGCCGGACGTCAGCACCATCTGTATGGGCCAGGCGTGCTCGATGGGCTCCTTCCTGCTGACCGCGGGCGCCAAAGGCAAACGTTTCTGCTTGCCGAACTCGCGCGTGATGATTCACCAGCCGCTGGGCGGCTACCAGGGCCAGGCGACGGACATCGAAATCCACGCGCGTGAAATCCTCAAGGTGAAAGCGCGCATGAACGAACTGATGGCCGAGCATACCGGCCAGCCGCTGGAGCAGATCGAGCGCGATACCGAGCGCGATCGCTTTATGACCGCGGAAGAAGCCGTGGAATACGGCCTGGTTGACGGCATTCTGACACACCGCAGCTAGAACCACGCGGCGCCGATGGACTATAGTAATCAGAGTGGGCAGGGGCTCGCTCTGTTGTAGCCCCTCGGCGTTCCCGATATGAGTTTGGGCGCACTGCCGCCGTGATTTTCCTGCGGGACAAGACTAAAGAAGAGGTTTGACTGATGACAGATAAGCGCAAAGACGGTTCAGGAAAGCTGCTGTACTGCTCTTTTTGCGGCAAAAGCCAGCATGAAGTGCGTAAGCTGATTGCCGGGCCGTCAGTGTATATCTGCGATGAATGTGTCGATCTGTGTAACGACATTATTCGCGAAGAGATTAAAGAAGTTGCCCCGCATCGTGAGCGCAGTGCGCTGCCGACGCCACACGAAATTCGCCACCACCTGGATGACTACGTCATCGGCCAGGAGCAGGCGAAGAAAGTGCTGGCGGTTGCGGTGTACAACCACTACAAACGCCTGCGCAACGGCGATACCAGCAACGGTATCGAGTTGGGCAAGAGCAATATCTTGCTGATCGGCCCGACCGGCAGCGGCAAGACTCTGCTGGCGGAAACGCTGGCGCGTTTCCTGGACGTGCCGTTCACCATGGCCGACGCCACCACGCTGACCGAAGCCGGTTACGTGGGCGAGGACGTGGAAAATATTATCCAGAAGCTGTTGCAAAAATGTGACTATGACGTGCAGAAAGCGCAGCGCGGCATCGTTTATATCGATGAAATCGATAAGATTTCCCGTAAGTCTGACAACCCGTCGATCACGCGTGACGTCTCGGGTGAAGGCGTGCAGCAGGCGCTGCTGAAGCTGATTGAAGGCACCATCGCCGCGGTTCCACCGCAGGGCGGGCGCAAGCATCCGCAACAGGAATTCCTGCAGGTCGATACTTCCAAGATCCTGTTTATCTGCGGCGGCGCATTTGCCGGCTTGGATAAGGTGATCGGTCAACGCGTCAACACCGGCTCCGGCATCGGCTTCGGCGCGACCGTCAAGGGCGAGTCCGAGAAGGCCACCGAAGGCGAACTGCTGCTGCAGGCCGAACCGGAAGATTTGATCAAGTTTGGTCTGATCCCTGAGTTTATCGGCCGTCTGCCGGTGGTGGCGACCCTGAGCGAGCTGAGCGAGGACGCGCTGATTCAGATCCTGAAAGAGCCGAAGAACGCCCTGACCAAGCAGTATCAGGCGCTGTTCAATCTGGAAGGCGTGGAGCTGGAGTTCCGCGACGAAGCGCTGAACGCCATCGCCAAGAAAGCCATGGCGCGCAAAACCGGCGCCCGCGGCCTGCGTTCCATCGTGGAAGGCGCGCTGCTCGACACCATGTACGATCTGCCGTCGATGGACAGCGTAGACAAAGTGGTGATCGACGAGTCGGTGATCGCCGGCCAATCCAAACCGCTGCTGATTTACGGCAAGCCTGAAGCTCAGGCATCTGGCGAATAATTAGCCAGTTAAACCAGCGCGTTATCAGCAAAATGGGGGATTTCATCCCCCATTTCTTTTTCCTGCATTCTTGCCGTTGAATGTAAGAGATTCATCCCCATATACTCATTAACCAGATTTTATGAAACGTTAGATGCTTGCGTCTCATGAGATTCCCCCTCAACCTGGCGGAAATTAAACTAAGAGAGAGCTCTATGAACCCTGAGCGTTCCGAACGCATTGAAATCCCCGTTTTGCCATTGCGCGACGTGGTGGTTTATCCGCACATGGTGATCCCGTTATTTGTTGGCCGGGAAAAATCGATTCGGTGCCTCGAAGCCGCAATGGATCACGATAAGAAGATCATGCTGGTGGCACAGAAAGAGGCCTCAACGGATGAACCTGGCATTAACGACTTGTTCTCGGTCGGCACCGTAGCGTCGATCCTGCAGATGCTGAAGCTGCCGGACGGCACGGTAAAAGTGCTGGTCGAGGGGCTGCAGCGCGCACGCATCACTACGCTGTCCGACAGCGGTGAGCATTTCGCCGCGCAGGCGGAATACCTTGAGTCGCCGGCTATCGACGAGCGCGAGCAGGAAGTGCTGGTGCGCACCGCGATCAATCAGTTTGAAGGCTATATCAAACTGAATAAAAAAATCCCGCCGGAGGTGC
Source organism: Serratia sp. SA088 (assembly GCF_049065515.1). Lineage (NCBI taxonomy): Bacteria > Pseudomonadati > Pseudomonadota > Gammaproteobacteria > Enterobacterales > Yersiniaceae > Serratia > Serratia sp. SA088. The sequence goes on along the minus strand of NZ_JBAKGW010000004.1, from coordinate 308,185 downwards.
TGACGTCACTCAACAGCATCGACGACGCCGCGCGCCTGGCGGACACCATCGCCGCCCACATGCCGCTGAAACTCAGCGACAAGCAGTCGGTGCTCGAGATGTCCGACATCACCGAGCGTCTGGAATACCTGATGGCGATGATGGAGTCGGAGATCGACCTGCTGCAGGTTGAGAAACGCATCCGTAACCGCGTCAAGAAGCAGATGGAGAAGAGCCAGCGCGAGTACTATCTGAATGAGCAGATGAAGGCGATTCAGAAAGAACTGGGCGAGATGGACGACGCGCCGGACGAGCACGAAGCGCTGAAGCGCAAGATCGATGCGGCGAAAATGCCGAAAGAGGCGCGCGAAAAAACCGAAGCGGAACTGCAAAAGCTGAAGATGATGTCGCCGATGTCGGCGGAAGCGACCGTGGTGCGCGGCTACATCGACTGGATGCTGCAGGTGCCGTGGAATGCGCGCAGCAAGGTGAAAAAAGACCTGAACAAGGCGCAGGAAGTGCTCGATACCGATCACTACGGCCTGGAGCGCGTCAAAGATCGCATCCTCGAGTACCTCGCGGTGCAGAGCCGCGTCAGCAAAATCAAGGGGCCGATCCTGTGTCTGGTGGGGCCGCCGGGCGTGGGTAAAACCTCGCTGGGGCAGTCGATCGCCAAGGCGACCGGTCGCCAGTACGTGCGCATGGCGCTGGGCGGCGTGCGTGACGAAGCGGAAATTCGCGGTCACCGTCGTACCTACATCGGTTCGATGCCGGGCAAGCTGATCCAGAAGATGGCCAAGGTTGGGGTGAAGAACCCGCTGTTCCTGCTGGATGAGATCGACAAGATGTCTTCCGACATGCGCGGCGATCCGGCCTCCGCTCTGCTGGAGGTGCTGGATCCGGAACAGAACGTGGCGTTCAACGACCACTACCTGGAAGTGGATTACGATCTGTCCGACGTGATGTTTGTCGCCACCTCGAACTCGATGAACATTCCTGCGCCGCTGCTGGACCGTATGGAAGTGATCCGCCTGTCGGGTTATACCGAGGACGAGAAGCTCAACATCGCCAAACAGCACCTGCTGCCGAAGCAGCTCGAGCGCAATGCGCTGAAAAAAGGCGAGTTGACGGTCGACGACAGCGCCATCATCGGCATTATTCGCTTCTATACCCGCGAAGCCGGGGTGCGCAGCCTGGAGCGTGAAATCTCCAAACTGTGCCGTAAAGCGGTGAAAACGCTGCTGATGGACAAGAAGCGCAAGCATATTGAGATCAACGGCGACAACCTGAAGGATTACCTGGGCGTGCAGCGCGTCGATTACGGCCGTGCGGATACCGAAAACCGCGTGGGCGAAGTCACCGGGCTGGCGTGGACGGAAGTGGGCGGCGATTTGCTGACCATCGAAACCGCCTGCGTGCCGGGCAAAGGCAAGCTGACCTACACCGGTTCTCTGGGTGAAGTGATGCAGGAATCGATTCAGGCGGCGCTGACCGTGGTGCGCGCGCGCGCGGAGAAACTGGGCATCAACGCCGATTTCTATGAGAAACGCGACATCCACGTGCACGTGCCGGAAGGGGCGACGCCGAAAGATGGCCCGAGCGCCGGTATCGCGATGTGCACCGCGCTGGTCTCCTGCCTGACCGGCAACCCGGTACGCGCCGATGTGGCGATGACCGGCGAGATCACGCTGCGCGGTCAGGTGTTGCCGATCGGCGGCCTGAAAGAGAAGCTGCTGGCGGCGCATCGCGGCGGCATCAAAACCGTGCTGATCCCTTACGAGAACAAGCGCGATCTGGAAGAGATTCCGGACAATGTTATCGCCGATCTGGAGATTCATCCGGTGCAGCGAATCGATGAAGTTTTGAACATTGCGTTGCAAAACCCGGCCTTCGGCGCACTGCCGGTAGCGGCAAAATAGTGACGAATCGCAAAAACCATTGATAAAACTTATACTGGCAAGCCATTTCGGACTTGCCAGTATTTTTTTGTACCGCTAAGTTAGATCTCTGTCGGCCCGCGTTTTGTCACCCAGTCGGTGGCTTGCCAAGGTTCGATGGGATTGATATAACAGCTGCGCTGTCGCAACCGTAGGGATTTTTCGGTGCGACGATAGAATTCTAGAGGGGATGATAGAGTGAATAAGTCACAACTGATCGACAAGATTGCCGCAGGTGCTGATATTTCCAAAGCGGCAGCGGGACGTGCTTTAGACGCAGTAATCGCTTCCGTTACCGACTCCCTGAAAGCAGGGGATGACGTGGCTCTGGTAGGTTTCGGTTCCTTTACCGTGCGTGAACGTTCGGCCCGTACCGGCCGCAACCCGCAAACCGGTAAAGAGATCAAGATCGCGGCAGCCAAAGTACCTGCCTTCCGTGCAGGGAAAGCGCTGAAAGACGCTGTAAACTGATTTAGCGTCTAACCGTTTAGCGTAACAGGGTTTTGTAATAAACAATCACCTGACGCAGCGGTGCTGGTAAGGTAAGATACAAGGCGCATCGGACTGATGCGCTTTTTTTATTTTTGTCGCAGGGAACGCGCCTGCGCAAGGGTTGTTAATCCACATCACAGCGGAGTGTTGTCACACTATGATGGACAATTTACGCGCGGCTGCCAATCACGTCGTGCTCAAAATCATCCTGGCCCTGATCATCCTGTCATTCGTTCTGACCGGGGTGGGTAACTACCTGATCGGCGGCTCCGGCGATTATGCTGCGAAAGTAAATGGTCAGACGATCGAACGCGCTCAGCTGGAACAGGCTTTCCAAAGTGAGCGCAGCCGCATGCAGCAGCAGCTGGGTGACCAGTTCTCTGCGCTGGCCGGCAACGAAGGCTACATGCAGCAGATGCGCCGTCAGGTGTTGTCCCAGTTGATCGACAACATGCTGCTCGACCAGTATGCCAAGACGCTGGGCCTGGCGGTCAGCGACGATCAGATCAAGGACGCCATCCGCAAGGCGCCTTACTTCCAGACCAACGGCCAGTTCGATAACGCCAAATATCTCGATCTGATTGGCCGCATGGGCTACACCGCCGACAACTTCGCGCAGTCGATGCGTCAGCAGTTGGTCAATCAGCAGGTGATCCAGGCCTTCGGCGAGTCCGGTTTCGTGCTGCCGTCTGAATCGCAAGCCATGGCGGCGCTGGTGCTGCAGGAGCGCGACGTGCGCCTGGCGACCATCGATTTGAAAGCGCTGCAGGCGAAACAGAGCGCCGGCGACGACGAACTGAAGGCGTATTACGATCAGAACAAGAACAGCTTCATCGCCCCGGAGCAGGTGAAGGTGAGCTATATCCCGCTGGACGCCGCGTCCATGCAGGACAAGGTGAAAGTGAGCGAAGAGGACATCAACGCTTACTACGACCAGCACAAGAGCAGCTACGGCCAGCCGGAGCGTAAAAACTACAGCGTGATCCAGCTGAAAACCGAGGCGGAAGCCAACGCGGCGCTGGATGAGCTGAAGAAGGGCGCCGATTTCGCCACCCTGGCGAAAGAAAAATCCACCGACATCATCTCACGCCGCACCGGCGGCGAGCTGGGTTGGCTGGAGCCGGAAACCACCGCCGACGAACTGAAGCAGGCTAACCTGACCGAGAAAGGGCAGCTGTCTGGCGTAGTGAAATCCTCCGTCGGCTACCTGATCGTGCGTTTGAACGACATCGAACCTGAGAAACTGAAACCGCTGAGCGAAGTGCATGACGCCATCGCCAAGCAGGTGCAGCAGGAGAAAGCGGTAGACGCCTATTACGCGCTGCAGCAGAAGGTGAGCGAAGCGGCGACCAGCGACAACGAATCTTTGGCCTCGGCTGAGGAAGCGGCCGGCGTGAAAGCGGCGCAAAGCGACTGGTTCACCCGCGACAACATCCCTGCCGCGCTGAACTTCAAACCGGTGGTGCAGGCGATCTTCGACGGCTCGCTGATCGGCGAGAACGGCGCGCCGGGCAGCAACTCCGACGTGATCACCGTAGACGGCGACCGCGCTTTCGTGGTGCGCGTGAGCGGCCACAAGCCGGAAGGCATCGAACCGTTCGACCAGGTAAAAGACCGCGTGGCGGAACTGGTGAAACGCAACAAGGCGCTGCAGGCAGCGAAGCTGCAGGGCGAGAAGCTGCTGGTTGAGCTGAAGCAGGGCAAGGGCGACGAAGCGATGAAAGCCGCCGGCCTGAGCTTTGGCGCCGTGCAGAAGATGGCGCGCGCGCCGGAAGACAGCCAGCTGGTGGAGAGCGTGTTCGCGCTGCCGCACCCGCAGGACGGCAAACCGGTTTACGGCATGTCGCAGGATCGTCAGGACAACGTGGTGCTGATTTCGCTTGATGCGGTGAAGCCAGGCACGCTGCCGGAAGACGAAATGAAAACCTTCGTCGGCAAGATGGAAGAGGGCGCGACCGGCGTTTCCTTCGATTCGCTGCTGGCGAGCCTGCGTAAAGAAGCCAAGATCAAAATGGGCGCCGCTGAGCAACAGCCTCAGTAATCGCCGCATTTTTCTGCAACGCAGTGCAACAAACAAAGGCCGCTTTCGCGGCCTTTTCCATATCTGACATCCGTCGATTGCTGAATATTCGCCGCCGCGGCAAGGTAGCCGTGCTGTCACACACAAGGAGGATACAGCATGCAATATTCAGAGAAAAAAGCGTTTTTCGGTTACCGTCGTCACGTTAACGCCGCGCTGACCGCGCTGTTGTTATGCCTGGCCGGGCCGGCCGCCGCGGTGGAAAAAAACGAGGCGCCGATGCTCTCAACACCGGCGAGCCATGGCGGACAATCGGTGATGACCAAGGCAACCGAAGAGGCGGCGGTCAGCATCAATCAGGCCACTGCCGAACAACTGGCCGCCGCCTTGAGCGGCGTCGGCCTGAAGAAGGCGGAAGGCATCGTGCGCTATCGCGAACAGAACGGGCCGTTCACCCAGGTTGAGCAGTTGCAGGAGGTGCCGGGCATCGGGCCGGCGCTGTTTGAGAAGAACCGCACCCGGCTGAAAATGTGATCCCGGTCGCGGCTGCGTGGCAAAATGGCGCTGAGGCCGTGACTCCTCTGCTACATTTTACAGGTCTTACCAGTTTGGCGCGTTGACCAAACGGGCGAGGGAGCCAGCGCGGCTCCCTCTTTCTGTAATCACCAGGCAGGAGCGATCGTTCCCTATGCAAACCTTTATCAAAGTTCGCGGTTATCACCTTGATGTTTACCAGCACGTTAACAACGCCCGCTATTTGGAGTTTCTGGAAGAGGCGCGTTGGGAGTGGTTGGAGAACGAAGCCGGGTTCCGCTGGATGACGGAAAACAACATCGCTTTCATCGTGGTGAACATCAACATCAATTACCGCAGCCCGGCGGTATTAGGGGACAAGCTGCGTATCGACAGCCAGATGGTGCAGCTCAACGGCAAGAGCGGGGTACTGAGCCAAAAGGTGACGCAGGATCCGGCGGGGACGCCGGTGGCAGACGCGCTGCTGACTTTCGTGTGCGTCGATCTGAAAACGCAGCGTGCGCTGCCGATCGAAGGAGAATTGCGCGAGCACCTGGAGGCGCTCACGCTGAAGGATAATCCGCAGTAAGCTCACGGGCGGCATAGGCTGCCGCCGTCACTGCCCTCAGGCCAGGCCGGCTTTCTGTTTCAACGCAGCCATCACTTCCGCCTGGTTGGCGCGATACTGCGTCAGGCCATTGGCGCGCAGGTTGCAGGCGGCGCACTCGCCGCAGCCGTCACCCTTGATGCCGTTGTAGCAGGTCAGCGTATCCTGGCGTACGCGATCCAGCTGGTGGTAATAATCCGCCAGCGCCCAGGTCTCGGCCTTGTTCAGCCACATCAGCGGCGTTTCGAAGCGGATATCGCGGGCGATGCCCAGCGTCATCGCCTTGTTCAGCGCTTTAACGAACTCGTCGCGGCAATCCGGGTAGCCGGAGAAATCGGTTTCACACACGCCGGTGATCACCGCTTCCGCTTCGACCTGGTAGGCGTAGATCGCCGCCAGCGTCAGGAACAGGATGTTGCGGCCCGGCACGAAGGTGCTCGGCAGCGCATTTTTCTGGTTGGGATCGTAGGTGGGAACCGGAATATTGTCGCGCGTCAGGCTGCTGACGGCCAGCTCATTAAGCAGCGTTACGTCCAGCACCTTGTGCGCCTTGGCGCCGAGGGCTACCGACAGCTCTTGAGCTACTTCAATCTCGGCGCGATGGCGCTGGCCGTAATCGAACGTGACGCAGTGAACTTCGTCATACTGTTGCAATGCCTGGATTAAGCAGGTCGTGGAGTCTTGTCCACCGCTGAAAACGACAACCGCGCGCTTCATAAAATCACCTTTTTGGGCTTTGGCCTCTCCCGATACACATTCGGGCGGCAGGATAAAAATTGCGTTGCGGCGACAATAGTAGCAGAAAGGGCCGCCAGGCGCAGGGCGGTTCGGCTCAGGCCGGTGCGTTGTCCACCGGCGGCGGCAGCCACGCCTGGCAAAAATCGAACCAGCCGTGGGCGGTCAGCGTGACGCCATGCATGCGCGGCGGCGCGCTGATCTGATACTGGTAGTGGAACAGCGGCGTGATGATGGCGGCGGCCATCAGCCGTTGATAATAGGCCTGCAGCCGTGCGAAACGCGGTTGCTGCGCCTGCAGCTGCTGGATCTGCCGCAGCGTATCCTGTTGCTGCTGCCAGCGGCTTTCCGTCAGGATGCCACGCCACAGCGTATCCTGCCGCAGCCAGCTCTCCAGCGTCGCCTCCGGCGCTTCGCCGATCAGGTTGTCCGCCAGCAGCAGATCGGCCTGGGCGATCTGTTCCTCGCTTTGCCAGCGCTTGCCGGCATAGTAACGCACCTCTAGCTCGCAGCCGTGCTGCGCGAGCAACCGCTGTAGCGCGGCCGTCACCGTTTCCAGCTCGACCGGCGGCCGATACAGCAGCGTCAGCCGGGCGGGCAGGGCGACATCCTCTTCGACCTGTTGGTGGGGGATGCGCCAGCCGGGCAGCATTTCATGGCTGGGGGTGATCACGCTGTTGGGGATCGGCAGATGGCTCAGCAGGCCGGACTGCTGGATCAGCATCAGCAGCTTTTGCCCCTGGGCTTCGTTCAGCACGCCGTGGCGCAGGTTCAGCGCCAGATAACACCAGCCCAGGCTCATGCTGCGCTGCACCGGCCGGGCCTGCGCCAAATCGTCTTGCTGGCCTATGGTGATGCGCACCGGATGCTGGCAACTGGTGTAGGTGCCGGCGGTAGGCAAATCGGGGGTGATCCAGTATTCGATGGTATCCAGATACGGATGCTGCAGATGGTAACCGGCGTGCTGTTCCAGCCGCACCAGGTGCGGCTCATTCAGTGTCAGCTTGAACGGGCCGGCGCCGATGGCCGGCAGTTCCGGGTGAGTCATCAGGCAAGGCAGCTCCGCCAGCCGGTGGGCCAGCCAGTAGTCCGGCAGGTGCAGATCGAACTGAATACACAACGGATGCGGCAGGCTGATGCGCGCGACGTTGGCCAGGCTCGGTTGGCTACGCGGATGGCGCTGCAGTTTTTCCAGCGTTTGCAGCAGTTGGTGGCCGGTTAACGGTTCGCCGTTGTGCCAGCGCAGCTGGCTGCGCAGAAAGAAGCGCCAGCGCAGGCCGCGATCGCTAATCTGCCAATGGTGCGCCAGATCGGGCTGCGGTTCCGGGTTACCGGTCATCAGGCGCGTCAGTCCGGCGTGCAGGGTCGACACCAGATGTTGTTCGGCGCGGCCGGTCAACGTGAGCGGGTCGAGCGCTTCCAGCGTGCGGTAATAGGGAATGCGCAGCGTCGGGCTGCCGGCCTGCCATTGCCCGCCGAGGTGCGGGCTGAGCAGATCCTGCAGGTGCTGCGGATCGAGCTGCGCCATCTCCAGCGCCCCCTGATGATTGCCCTGTTGCAGCAGCTGTTGAAGCAGCTGCGCGCGCAGTTCATCCGGGGTTTTCAGGCAGTGCAGGCGAGCGCGCTTACCGCGGCCGGGCTGCGAATGCCAGCTCAGCCAGCCCTGATCCTGCAGCTGCTGCACCAGCGTGCGGGCATGGCGTTCGCTGCAGTAGAACATCGCCGCCAGCTCGCCGATGGTCACGGCGACCGGCGCGCTGCCGAGCTGTTGATACAGGCGTTGATATTGGCTGAGGCGGTGAACCAGGCGCATGGGCAGAAATCCGGAACAGTTTTCTCAAATTGTTCACTATTACTTCCGCAAATACCATCCCATACTGCAGTGATTGTAATCGCGTTCACATTCATGAGGTCTTTATGTATCGCCTGGCAGCTTTCGATATGGACGGCACGCTGTTGATGCCGGATCACCGGGTTGGCCCGGAAACGCTGGCGGTGCTGAACCAGCTGGTGGAGCGGGAGATGGCGGTGACGTTCGCCACCGGGCGCCACTACCTCGATGCGCAACCGATCATGGCGCAACTGGGGCTGCAGGGTTACCTGATCACCGGCAACGGCACGCGGGTATATGACAACCGCGGCCAACAGCTGCACGCCACCGACCTGCCGGCGGCGGTGGCCGAAGAGGTGCTGCATCATCATTGGCGCACCCGCGCCAGCATGCATGTATTCCGCGACGAAGGTTGGCTGACCGAGTTTCCCGTGCCGGAAGAGATGCTGCGGGCGCATCACCTGAGCGGTTTTCGTTTTCAACTGGCCGATGTGCGCCGTCTGCCGGCGTTCGGCAACAGCAAGGTGTGCTTTGTCGCGCCACATGAGGAGTTGCTGGCGTTGCAGGTGCAGCTGCGGGCGCAATTGGGCGATGAGGCAGACCTGTGCTTTTCCGCCTACGACTGTCTGGAGGTGCTGCCGCTCGGTTGCAACAAAGGCACGGCGCTGGAGCGGCTGAGCCGTCATCTGGGGCTGACGATGGCCGACTGCATGGCGTTCGGCGACGCGATGAACGACAAAGAGATGCTGGGAGCGGTGGGGCACGGCGTGGTGATGGGCAACGCCCTGCCGCAGCTGAAATCCCTGCTGCCGCAGCTACCGGTTATCGGCCATTGCCAACAACAGGCGGTGGCTCACTATTTACAACATTGGCTGCGTTCACCTTGCCTCACCTATTCCCCCGAAGAATGAGGTTCTCCTTACAGCCGGCCGGGTATGACTACCCGGCTTTTTTTTACCCGAAGCCTGGCGTTACAAATCCGCCAGCTGCGCGAGATACGGCTGCAGATCGCCGATGTTGTTGCTGACCCATTCCGGGTTGTAATAGGTATCCAGATAACGCTCGCCGCTGTCGCACAGCAGGGTGACGATCGACCCTTGCTCGCCGTTTTCCCGCATCTGCTTCGCCAACTGCAGCGCACCCCAAACGTTGGTGCCGGTAGAGGCGCCAACCTTGCGGCCCAGCACGCCTTCCAGCCAGTGAATGGTGGCGACGCTGGCGGCATCCGGCACGCGCAGCATGTTGTCGACCACCGACGGGATGAACGACGGCTCGGCGCGCGGGCGGCCGATGCCTTCGATACGGCTGCCGCAGCTGCCGATCAGGGTGCGATCGCCGTGGTGGAAGCAGTCATAGAACACCGAGTTTTCCGGATCGACCACCGTCAATTGGGTGTCGTGCCCCTGATAGCGGATGTAGCGACCCAGCGTGGCAGAGGTGCCGCCGGTGCCGGCGCTCATCACGATGTGTTTCGGCACCGGGAAAGGTTCGCGCGCCATCTGGCGGAAGATGCTGTCGGCGATATTGTTGTTGCCGCGCCAGTCGGTGGCGCGCTCGGCGTAGGTGAACTGATCCATATAGTGGCCGTTCAGCTCTTTCGCCAGCTGTTCGGAGGCAGCGTAGATCTGGGCGGCGTGATCGACGAAATGACAGCGGCCGCCGTAAAAGGCGATCTGCTCCACCTTGCGGCGCGCGGTGCAGGACGGCATCACCGCGATGAATGGCAGGCCGATCAGACGGGCGAAGTAGGCTTCGGAGACCGCGGTGCTGCCGGAAGAGGCCTCGATGATGGTGGTGTTCTCGGTGATCCAGCCGTTGCACAGGCCATAAAGGAACAGCGAGCGCGCCAGGCGGTGTTTCAGGCTACCGGTCGGGTGGGTGCTCTCATCTTTCAGGTACAGGCAGATGCCGGGAAACGCCGGCAGGTTCAGGCGAATCAGGTGCGTATCGGCGGAGCGCTGAAAATCCGCTTCTATTTCACCGATAGCATATTTTACCCAAGAGTTTGTCATGATTTGGCCTCAGAATAGGGGGCTGATTTATGGCGTAGCATAGCCTGTCGGCAGGAAAAAAGGATTGCCATTTTCCCTGTTTAATCGCCTAATGGGAGAAAATTTTTCTCCAGGTGGCCGCTATGTTAGATAAAACAGACCGTAAGCTGCTGTGCATGCTGCAGCAAGATTGCACCCAGTCGCTGCAGGCGCTGGCCGATGCGGTCAATTTGACCTCTACGCCATGCTGGAAGCGCCTGAAGCGTCTGGAAGACGAAGGCTATATCCGCGGCCGGGTGGCCTTGCTGGATAATGAAAAGCTCGGCCTGGGGTTGACGGCGTTCGTGCTGATCAAGACCCAGCAGCACAGCAGCGAGTGGTATCAGGCGTTTGTGCAGTTGACCAGCCAGATGCCCGAGGTACTGGCGTTCTACCGGATGGCAGGAGAGTACGACTACCTGATGCAGGTCGAAGTGGCGGACATGAAAAGCTACGACGGCTTTTATAAGCGCCTGGTGAACGGCGTACCGGGCCTTATTGACGTCACCTCGAGCTTTGCCATGGAAAAAATCAAATACACCACTGCGCTGCCGGTGCCGGAGTGAAAAGTTAACCGGACGGGCGGCTCAACGGTGGTATCCTGCTCTGCTGAAGCAGAAAAAGAGACAAATCCCATAAAATCCTGGAATCAAACTGCGTGAGATTATTTGCACAAATCGGCTGGTACTTCCGCCGGGAGTGGCGCCGCTACCTCGGGGCGGTGGTGCTGCTGATCGTCATCGCCATCCTGCAACTGTTGCCGCCTAAGCTGGTCGGCATCATCGTGGACGGCGTCACCGAAAAACAGATGTCCACCGGTGTGCTGTTGGCCTGGCTCGGGCTGATGATCGGCACCGCGATCGTCGTTTACCTGCTGCGCTATGTGTGGCGGGTGCTGCTGTTCGGCGCCTCCTACCAGCTGGCGGTCGAACTGCGCGAAAACTTTTACCGCCAGCTCAGCCGACAAAACCCGGCGTTCTACCTGCGTCATCGCACCGGCGACCTGATGGCGCGCGCCACCAACGATGTGGATCGCGTGGTGTTCGCCGCCGGTGAAGGCGTGCTGACGTTGGTGGATTCGCTGGTGATGGGGGTGGTGGTGCTGGTGGTGATGAGCACCCAAATCAGCTGGCAGCTGACGGTGTTGGCGTTAATCCCGATGCCGCTGATGGCGATCGCCATCAAATATTACGGCGACCAGCTGCACCAGCGCTTTAAATCGGCGCAGGCGGCGTTTTCCAGCCTGAACGATCAGGCGCAGGAAAGCATGACCAGCATCCGCATGATCAAGGCCTTCGGGCTGGAAGATCACCAATCCAACCGCTTCGCCGACGTCGCGGCGCAGACCGGGGCCAAGAACATGCACGTGGCGCGGGTGGATGCGCGCTTCGATCCGACCATTTATATCGCCATCGGCGCCTCTAACCTGCTGGCCATCGGCGGCGGCAGCTGGATGGTGGTAAACGGTTCGCTGACGCTCGGGCAACTGACCAGCTTTGTGATGTACCTCGGCCTGATGATCTGGCCAATGCTGGCGCTGGCCTGGATGTTCAATATCGTCGAGCGCGGCAGCGCAGCCTACAGCCGCATCCGCAGCCTGCTCGACGAGGCGCCGGCGGTGCAGGATGGCCCGCAGGCGTTGCCGGCCGGGCGCGGCGTGCTGGAGGTGGATATCCGCGCGTTCCACTACCCGGAAAACCCGCATCCGGCGCTGCACGATGTGGCGCTGACGCTGAAACCAGGGCAAATGCTGGGGCTGTGCGGGCCGACCGGGGCCGGCAAATCGACGCTGCTGTCGCTGATCCAGCGCCAGTTCGACGTCGATCAAGGGCAGATCCGCTATCACGGCCTGCCGTTGCCGCAGGTCAAACTCGACGACTGGCGTTCGCGGCTGTCGGTGGTGAGCCAAACGCCGTTCCTGTTCTCCGATACCGTGGCGAACAACATCGCACTGGGCCATCCGGGGGCGACGCAGGCGCAGATCGAACAGGCGGCGCGGTTGGCCAGCGTCCATGAGGACATTCTGCGGCTGCCGCAGGGCTATGACACCGAGGTGGGCGAACGCGGCGTGATGCTGTCGGGCGGGCAGAAACAGCGCATCTCCATCGCGCGCGCGCTGCTGCTGGATGCGGAGATCTTGATCCTCGACGATGCGCTATCGGCGGTGGATGGCCGTACCGAACACCAGATCCTGCACAACCTGCGCAGCTGGGGGCAAGATCGCACGGTGATCATCAGCGCACACCGGCTGTCGGCATTAACCGAGGCCAGCGAAATCCTGGTGATGCAGCACGGCGGCGTGGCGCAGCGCGGCGATCCGGCGGCGCTGGCGGCGCAGCCGGGCTGGTATCGCGATATGTACCGCTATCAGCAGCTGGAAGCGGCGCTGGACGAAGCGCCGGAAAACGGCGAGGAGGCGTTGGCCGATGAATAAAGTGCAAAAGCTGTGGCCGACGCTGAAGCGCCTGCTGGCCTACGGTTCGCCGTACCGCAAACCGTTGGGGGTGGCGGTGCTGATGCTGTGGGTGGCGGCGGCGGCGGAAGTCGCCGGGCCGATCCTGGTGAGCTATTTTATCGATAATTACGTCGCCAAAGGGCAACTGCCGCTGATGATCGTCGGCGGGCTGGCGGCGGCCTACATTCTGCTGGAGCTGCTGGCGGCGGCGCTGCATTACTTCCAGGCGCTGCTGTTCAACCAGGCGGCGGTAGGCGTGGTGCAGCGGCTGCGCACCGACGTGATGGACGCCGCGCTGCGCCAGCCGCTCAGCGCCTTCGACACGCAACCGGTCGGGCAATTGATCTCGCGCGTCACCAACGACACCGAAGTGATCAAGGACCTGTACGTGATGGTGGTCTCTACGGTGCTGAAAAGCGCCGCGCTGATCGGCGCCATGCTGGTGGCGATGTTCAGCCTCGACTGGCGCATGGCGTTAGTGGCTATCTGCATCTTCCCGGCGGTGTTTGTGGTGATGGGCATCTATCAATACTACAGCACGCCGATCGTGCGACGGGTGCGCAGTTATCTGGCGGACATCAACGACGGCTTCAACGAAGTGATCAACGGCATGGGCGTGATCCAGCAGTTCCGCCAGCAGGTGCGCTTCGGCGAGCGCATGAGCGCCGCCAGCCAGTCGCACTATCTCGCGCGCATGCAGACCCTGCGGCTCGACGGTTTCCTGCTGCGGCCGCTGCTCAGCCTGTTTTCGGCGCTGGTGCTGTGCGGTTTGCTGATGTTGTTCGGCTTCAGCGGCGAAGGCGTGATTGGCGTCGGCGTACTTTATGCCTTCATCAACTATCTGGGGCGTTTGAACGAACCGTTGATCGAGCTGACGTCACAACAGTCGATCCTGCAGCAGGCGGTGGTGGCCGGCGAGCGTATTTTCGAACTGATGGATCGCAGCCAGCAGAGTTACGGTACCGACGATAGTCCGTTGGCCGGCGGCCGCATCGACATCACCGATCTGAGCTTCGCTTACCGCGCGGACAAAAAGGTGCTGCAGCATATTTCTCTGTCGGTGCCGTCGCGCGGCTTCGTGGCGCTGGTCGGGCACACCGGCAGCGGCAAGAGCACCTTGGCCAACCTGCTGATGGGCTATTACCCGGTCAGCGAGGGAGAAGTGCGTCTCGATGGCCGCCCGATCTCCAGCTTGTCGCACCGCACGCTGCGCCAGGGCGTGGCGATGGTGCAGCAGGATCCGGTGGTGATCGCCGATTCGGTGCTGGCCAACGTCACGTTGGGGCGCAATATCGAGGAACACGCCGTTTGGCGGGCGCTGGAAACGGTGCAGCTGGCGGATCTGGTGCGTGGCTTCCCGCAGGGTATTCACACCCGACTGGGGGAGCAGGGCAATAACCTGTCGGTTGGGCAGAAACAGCTGCTGGCGATGGCGCGGGTCTTGGTGCAGGCGCCGCAGATCCTGATCCTCGACGAGGCGACCGCCAATATCGACTCGGGCACCGAACAGGCTATCCAGCGCGCGCTGCGTGCGATCCGCGAGCACACCACGCTGGTGGTGATCGCCCACCGGCTGTCGACCATCGTCGACGCCGATTCCATTTTGGTGCTGCATCGCGGCCAGGCGGTGGAGCAGGGCAACCATCAGCAACTGCTGGCGCTGCAGGGGCGTTACTACCAGATGTACCAGCTGCAGTTGGCGGGCGAGCAGTTGGCGGAAGCGGTGCGCGAGGAGAGCCAACCCGCCTGAACATGGGCCGCGCTCGCGGCCCTTCTTTCTTTCCAACGCACCATAAGCAGGCAAACCATCTGGGCCACGCCCCCTTTCTGCACTTTTTCGACGCGATGCGCACCAAATCAGTGCGCATTATTTAACCTACCCAAGGTATCGGTGCCGTGCTGCCTCGCGGCTGCGCCCGCGAGCCCGCTAATCCGCTGAATCGCCCTGCAAAATTAAATTTGGCACACCCCTTGCTACATATGACGCGTACCAGGGGTGAGTTTGGGCTTAATTCGTGGAGGGGCAATATGAAGCTGGTGACCGTGGTAATCAAACCGTTCAAGCTGGAGGACGTGCGCGAGGCCTTGTCCTCCGTGGGCATTCAGGGGTTGACCGTAACCGAAGTGAAGGGCTTTGGCCGCCAGAAGGGGCACGCCGAGCTGTATCGCGGCGCCGAATATAACGTCAATTTCCTGCCCAAGGTCAAAATCGATATCGCCATCGCCGACGATCAGTTGGATGAAGTGGTTGATGTGATTAGCAAAGCTGCCTACACCGGCAAAATCGGCGACGGAAAAATTTTCGTTGCCGAGTTGCAACGTGTGATCCGCATTCGCACCGGCGAAACCGACGAATCGGCACTGTAACCGCGAACTCAGTTAAGTGATGGGGATGGATTGATAATGAAAAGACTGTTATCCATGTTGGGCCTGAGTTCGGTAACCCTGGTTCCTTCTTTGGCCCTGGCCGCCCCGGCGGTCGCTGATAAGGCCGACAACGCCTTTATGATGATCTGCACCGCGTTGGTGCTGTTCATGACGCTGCCGGGCATCGCGCTGTTTTACGGTGGCTTGCTGCGCGGCAAAAACGTGCTGTCGATGCTGACGCAGGTCACCGTCACCTTCGCGCTGGTCTGCGTGCTGTGGGTGTTGTATGGCTATAGCCTGGCGTTCAGCGAGGGCAATGCGGTGTTCGGCGGGTTCGAAACGGCGATGCTGAAAGGCATCGGCATCGACAGCGTCACCGGCAGCATCAGCCAAATGATCCACGTCGCCTTCCAGGCCTCCTTCGCCTGTATCACCGTGGCGCTGGTGGTGGGTGGCTTCGCCGAACGCATTCGCTTCTCGGCGGTGCTGATCTTCGCGATCCTCTGGTTCACGCTGTCTTATCTGCCGATCGCGCACATGGTGTGGGGCGGCGGTTACCTGGCCGCCGACGGCGCATTGGACTTCGCCGGCGGCACCGTGGTGCACATCAACGCCGCCAGCGCCGGGTTGATCGGCGCCTACCTGATTGGCAAGCGCGCCGGCTTCGGTAAAGAGGCCTTCAAACCGCACAACCTGCCGATGGTGTTTACCGGGGCGTCCATCCTGTATATCGGCTGGTTCGGTTTCAATGCCGGTTCCGCCAGCGCGGCCAACGGCATTGCGGCTCTGGCATTCCTCAACACCGTGGTTGCCACTGCGGGCGCCATTCTCTCCTGGACCTTCGCCGAGTGGGTGCTGCGCGGCAAGCCTTCATTGCTGGGCGCCTGCTCCGGCATGATCGCCGGGCTGGTAGCAGTGACGCCGGCGGCGGGCACCGTGGGCGTGGGCGGGGCGTTGATCATCGGCCTGGTGGGCGGCGTCGCCGGCCTGTGGGGCGTCGTGACGCTGAAAAAATGGCTGAAAGTGGACGACACCTGCGACGTGTTCGGTGTGCACGGGGTGTGCGGCATCGTCGGCTGCCTGTTGACCGGGGTGTTCACCGCCTCTTCACTGGGCGGCACCGGTTATGCCGAAGGGGTGACGATGGGCCATCAGGTCTGGATCCAGCTGGTGAGCGTGCTGATCACGCTGGTGTGGTCGAGCGTCGCCGCCTTTATCGCCTTCAAGATCGCGGGCGCCATGGTTGGATTGAGAGTGCCGGAGGAGCAGGAACGCGAGGGGCTGGACGTCAACAGCCACGGCGAGAGCGCCTACAACCAGTAAGGCTCAAAGCAGGGCAGTGCGCTAAAGACTAAAATAATGATGAAGCCAAAAGGGGCGATGGAAACATCGCCCCTTTCTTTATGCTGCGGATCAGGCTTCGCGTTGGCGAATCACCCCTTCCTGCACGGTGGTGGCGACCAGTACGCCGTCGCGGGTATAAATCTGGCCGCGTACAAAGCCCCGTGCGCCGGAGGCAGAGGAGCTCTCCACCGCGTACAGCAGCCAGTCATCCATGCGGAACGGACGGTGGAACCACATTGAGTGGTCAATGGTAGCCACCTGCATGCCTGGCTCGAGGAAGCCGACGCCGTGCGGCTGCAGCGCCGTCGGCAGGAAGTTAAAGTCCGACGCGTAGCCCAGCAGATATTGGTGGATGCGCTGATCGTCCGGCATGCTGCCGTTGGCGCGGAACCACACGTAGCGATGCGGTTCTTCCACGCTGCCTTTCAGCGGGTTATGGAATTTCACCGGGCGCATTTCGATCGGCTTCTGGCCGATAAATTTTTCGCGCACTTTTTCCGGCAGCATATGCGCCAGCTTCTGGGCGATCTCTGACTCAGACAGCAGCCCTTCCGGCGGCGGCACGTCCGGCATCTGGTTCTGGTGCTCGAAACCTTCTTCCGGGCTCTGGAAGGAGGCGGTCATATAGAAGATAGGTTTGCCGTGCTGGATGGCGCTGACGCGGCGCGCGCTGAAGCTGTTGCCGTCGCGCAGGGTTTCCACGTCGTAAACGATAGGCTTGCTGCTGTCACCCGGGCGCAGGAAGTAGCTGTGGAACGAATGCACGCTGCGTTCGTCCGGCACCGTCTGTTTGGCGGCGTACAACGCCTGGCCGACCACCTGCCCGCCGAACACCTGGCGCAGCCCCAGATCTTCACTCTGACCGCGGAACAACCCTTCTTCGATTTTCTCCAGATCCAGCAGATCGAGGAGGTTTTGCAATGCCTGGCTCATAAAGTTGTTACCTTTCTAATAATCATTTTGCGCAGTGTGCGGAATATCACGGCGCGGCGTCAACATTTTGCGTTAAGGGGCCGATGAGAATGCTCTTAATCATGGACGCCTTGGGCTGTTTAAGTGATTAATAGGCGGGGTAAAGTGGATTTATCAGTGTTTTGTGCTAGGTTTAATAGGTGAGGTGGTGAAAGCCACCAACATGTTGATAATAAAAAAGGAGACCGATCCATGAAACTCTGGCAAATCGTAGGCGGTGCCGCGGCACTGACGATCACGCTGGCAGGATGCGCGCAAAAGAGTGCCGATGTGCCTACACAGACGGCCGGTAACCCGGCGGCTGCGCAAACGCAGATTCAGGGCCCGGCGGTGACAGGTTCGGTTAATATACGTCAGCGCATTGCGCTGCCGCCGGACGCCGTACTGACGGTCACCCTCTCTGACGCTTCGCTGGCAGATGCGCCGTCCAAAGTGATTGCACAGCGCGCGGTGCGTACTGAAGGGCAGCAGGCGCCATTCAGCTTTACGCTGCCGTACAACCCGTCCGACATCCAACCGAATGCGCGCATCATTCTGAGCGCGGCGGTGACGGTCAACGGGCGCCTGATGTTCATTACCGACACCATCCAGGAAGTGGTTAACCGCAACGGCACCCGCGCCGATCTGCTGCTGGTTCCGGTTCAGGGTGTGCCGATTCAGGCTGCACCAACCGCCATGCAGTAAACTTACTGCGGTACAGCAAGATGAAATCAACAGCCTTTGCGCTTCGGCCAAAGGCTGTTTTGTTTTACCAGCGCCAGCCGTAGCGTTCGAAATCGATCGTGCTGTGCGGGCCGAAAATTATCCCCTCCGCCAGCAGTGCCTGCCGTTGCCGTTGAAAATCCTCCCCCTGCTGCGAGATCTGTCCCTGCCGGTTGATCACCCGGTGCCAGGGCAGCGTGCTGCCTTCCGGCAAACGCCGCAGCACGCCGCCAACCTGACGCGCGGCGCGCGGCGAGCCGGCCAGTCGGGCGACTTCACCGTAAGTGGTGACTTTGCCGAACGGGATGGCGGCCACGATATGGAAAACCCGCTGGCTGAAAGAGGCGTCTTCTGGTTGCATATTGCTGTTCCTGCACGAGTCAAAACCCAAGCGAAGAGTGTGCCACAGCGCAGGTGGGTAAGAAAACAGCGGTTGGCCCCGGTTGGCTTGCTATTTGGTGGGGCATCGCCGATAATGCCCACCGCTTCGGAGTACAGAAGCCGTCAATGGGGGCCCTGTTGGTTCTCCCGCAACACTAACTTGTGAACTCGGTCAGGTCCGGAAGGAAGCAGCCGCAGCAGGTGACGTGTGTGCCGGGATGTAGCTGGCAGGGTCCCCACCCATTTGGGCTTCGCCAATCCGCGCTTTTGCCACCTATCCTCCACGTATCTATTATCCATTTCTGTCATCAGGCAGAGCGACACGCATTTCTTTTCTTCCCGCCTTCAATTCTTTTGGATAATGAATTAGCGGTTCTGGGGAGCGGGCACAGTGAGGCGGGCGATGAGATAACCTGACTCGATTAAAAAAGAAAATTGTTTCCGCGCAATATTATTATCGGAAGAGGGAACGCAAGTGAAGTTTTACTGTCAATAGGAAAAGTACGTATTCAACTTGAACATTGAAGCCGATAAAAGCATCGGCTCAACGCGTTAGGGGGGCTGATTATCTGACATATTTCCAAACGGAGGTGGGGATTTTGTCATACAGTTTGTTCATGGTCAGCTCTGCCAGACGATGATCTGCCGCTGAGTAAAACAGCTCCAGTTCATCATCGGAAAGCTCGTACTTATTTTTCTCAATAACACGTTCGAGAGTATCAATCGTGGTGCATTTACGTAAACGCATCAGATAGTCGGTTTTAGTCATGGTGGCCTTTAGTTTAATAACCGTAAAATAGCTTGGGAATAATTATCCCCTAAGTTTTCATTGTCGTACAGATGTCCTCTCCTGAGAACATTCTGAATAATCTCGCCTTGGTTTTTTGCCAGCGGCGCAGGTCGGAATCATTGATACCATAGCTGCTGAACAGCGTATAGGTATCGTCGAGATATTCTTCGACTAACTCCGACAGGTCAGATTCGTCCATGTATTTAATTTTATAACTCATCACAAACGAAGCGATATGTTCGATCAACTCATTAAGCTGCAGGTTGACGGAGGACGTCGGATCGTTGACCCACCCATGATGACTGTCTCCCAGGGTAGCGATACCTTCATCATACAAATTTTCGCACAAGAATTTGAGCTGAGCAATGTCGTGTCGCTTAGGCGAATACTCATCCATATCATCCCCTCCGTAAGTCTTAATTGCGGTGTGATAACACTATGTGAGTAAGCTGATTTACATCATGAACGGAGGCAGCTTAACGGTGGTTAAATAAACTTCCCGTAAAATGAATATAAATCATTTTTTCGCGTTTGGCCTGTAGTTATTACTTAAACTTACAATTCATCCGCAGTTGATGGTCGTGAGTTATCAATGATGTCGAAGATTAAACCCCGCGCCGTCACTCGAAACCGGACGCTGTCGTTGATGATATCTTCGCTGTTGATATCCAGGCAGGCATTAAAAATGCCCCACTTATAACGATAACTCATTGAATAATCGCTGTCACCTTGTTGCACTATATCAAGTATTTCTAATGAATCTTCGGCATAGCGTGCGCTTTCAGAATAAAAGCTGAGTCCGCTGGTCAGCGCCGGCACTAACTCCGCAATATTGTCATGAACCACTTTCTTTAATTTTTTAACAGAAAGTGCGTTGACGTCCAGGTTACAGGCAAGGGTAACAAGCATTAATCTCGGCCAACAACAATGTTATCTGCTTATCTTACTCCTTTTCCGCCCTCGTCGGTAAATTTTTCGATTTACCGCTGTTCTTTACCTTAACCTTACGCCAACATTCCAACCGAACGGAAATATCCCTGGGTTTTGTAAGGGCGTGGGGGGGCCGCTGTGCGAGGGATTGTTACGTTCCGTTGCATTATTGTCGCGCCATAGCTTGAGCTACGGCAGTTGTTGTGATGTTATATTATAACTCTTATCCATCATTTTGGTCATCACATTGATTCCCACTTCACGACATGGTGCCGCGCCGTCACTGAATTCGTTGTTCACCACCTCCGCCGCCGCGCGTTGTGCAGGGGCCGTTGTGCTGCTGGCTCTGCTGTGGCTCGGCATCTTTTGGGCGGTATCGCTGCCATGATCATCCTGCGTCAGCTGGTGCTAGGCTATGGCGCCACGCCGCTTTTTCCACCGCTGAGCGGGCAGTTTACCGCCGGCTCGTTAACCGCGGTGGTGGGCGTCAATGGGGCCGGAAAATCGACATTGCTGAAAACGCTCGCCGGTTTGTTGCCGCCGATGGGCGGCAGCCTGAATTTCAGCGGCGGAAAGCCGCCGCGCAGAGCTTACTTACCGCAGCAGGCGGAGCTGGATCGGCAGTTCCCGATCGCGGTAAGCGATCTGGTGGCGATGGGATGTTGGCCGCAAAGCGGCATGTTCGGCGGTATGAACAAGCATGCGGCGAGCCAGGTTAATGAGGCGCTGGCGAGCGTCGGCATGAGTGCGCTGGCGCACAGCCCGGTGGGCGAGCTCTCCGGCGGCCAGCTGCAGCGGGTGTTGTTTGCGCGCCTGCTGGTCCAACAGGCGCCGCTGATCCTGCTGGATGAACCTTTTACCGGCATCGACAGCGCCACCACGCAAATTTTGCTGCAGGTGATTGCGCAGCTGCACCGGCAGGGGAGAACGGTGATCGCCGTGCTGCACGATATGTCGATGGTTGCCGAGCATTTTCCGCAGGCGCTGTTGCTGACGCCGCAGGCTTGCCACTGGGGCGCGGCCGAGCGGGTGCTGGAGCAGGTGCCGAGGTATCACGCCGCCGAACGGCAGCCGGATCTGCGGGCGGTGGCGCCATGATGCTGTGGCATGCGCTTATCGATCCTTTCCTCTCTTTCGGTTTTATGCGCCGCGCGCTCATGGCGTGCCTGGCGTTGTCGCTCAGTGCCGCCCCGCTGGGCGTGTTTCTGCTGCTGCGCCGCATGAGCCTGGTAGGGGATGCCTTGTCACACGCGGTGTTGCCGGGCGCGGCGATCGGCTATCTGATCTCCGGTATGTCGCTGGTGGCGATGGGCGTGGGTGGCTTTATTGCCGGGCTGGCGGTAGCGATGCTATCCGGCCTGGTGAGCCGCCGCACGCCGCTGAAAGAGGACGCCAGCTTCGCCGGATTCTATCTGGGCTCACTGGCGTTGGGGGTCACGCTGGTCTCGCTGCGCGGTTCCAGCGTGGATCTGCTGCACGTGTTGTTCGGTTCGATCCTGGCGGTGGATGCGCAGGCGATGCTGATGGTCGGTGCGATCGCCTCGGTTTCGCTGCTGGCGCTGGCGGCGCTGTACCGCGCGCTGGTTATCGAATCCTTCGATGTCACTTTCCTGCGCGTTAACGCGCCGCGCCGGTTGGCGCTGATCCACGGCCTGTTTTTGGCGCTGGTGGTGGTCAATCTGGTGGCGGGATTCCAGATCCTCGGCACCCTGATGTCGGTTGGGCTGATGATGCTGCCCGCCGCCAGCGCGCGCTTCTGGGCGCGCAATCTGCCGCAGACGCTGGCGACGGCGATGGGCATCGGCGCGCTTTCCAGTCTGATTGGGCTGGTGTGGTCCTATCACGCTTCGCTTCCCGCCGGCCCGGCGATCGTGCTCAGCGCCAGCATCCTCTTTTTTGTCTCGATCCTGTTTGGAACGCGCGGAGGCATTTACGCCTTTGCGCGCCGTTGAGAAGTGCCATTTGCAAGGAGAAAATATGAAACGTTTACCTATATCGCTGGCGGTAGCTGCTCTGCTGGCCAGCCCATTGGCGATGGCGAAGACCGTCGACGCCGTCGCCAGCTTTTCCATTCTCGGAGATATCGTCAAGCAGGTGGGCGGCGATCACGTCAAGGTCAGCACGCTGGTGGGGCCGGATGGCGATCCGCACAGTTTCGAGCCTTCACCGCAGGACGGCAAGAAGCTGGCTCAGGCTGATGTGGTATTCGTCAGCGGCCTGGGGCTGGAAGGGTGGATCGATCGCCTGGTCAATGCTTCGGGTTATAAAGGGCAGGTGATCATCGCTTCACAGGGCATCAACACCCGCCAGATGGAAGAGGATGGCAAACCGATTACCGATCCTCACGCCTGGAACAGCATGAAAAACGGCGTGCAGTACGCCACCAACGTGATGAACGCCCTGATCGCCGCCGATCCTGAAGATGCCAACTATTTTCGCCAGCGTGGCGCCGACTACATTCAGCAGCTGCAAAAGCTGGATCTGTGGGCCAAAACCCAGTTCGCCGCAGTGCCACCGCAGAAACGTAAGGTGCTGACCAGCCATGATGCTTTTGGCTACTTTGGACAAGAGTATGGCGTCACCTTCCTTGCCCCGGTCGGATTTTCCACCGAAGCGGAAGCCAGCGCCAGCGACGTGGCGAGCCTGATTAAGCAGATTAAACAGGAGAAGGTTAACGCTTACTTTATCGAAAACCAGACCGATCCGCGGCTGGTGAAGCAGATTGCCGCCGCCACCGGCGCCAAGGCGGGCGGCGAGCTGTACCCTGAAGCGCTCTCCCGCGCCGGTGGTCCGGCGGCCACCTATGAGCAGGCGTTCAAACACAATGTCGACACGTTGCTGAGCAGCATGAAGTAATCTCTGCCCCCCGCCCGCGGGTGGGGGACAGCTTGCAGGCACTTTCTCGCCATAAAAAAAGCCCCGTTGAGCAGCAACGGGGCTTTGCGACAGATGACACTTGGGAGTTAACGCTTTTTCTTACGTCCCTGTACCGCTTTGAAACGCGGATTGCTTTTACAGATCACATAGATGCGGCCACGACGACGCACGACTTTGCAATCCGGATGGCGATTTTTCGCCGAACGCAATGAACTCAATACCTGCATGGGGTTTCCTTGTTACTTATTGCCGATAAAGCGGCCAAAGCGCTGCTGGAAGCGCGCCGTGCTGCCTTCTTTGGAATAGTCTTTCTGCTTACCGGTGTAATACGGATGCGAAGCGGAAGAGACGTCGAGGGTGACATACGGCCAGCTTTCGCCGTCCAGTTCGATAGTGCGATCGGTTTTGATGGTCGATCCCACTTTGAAGTAGGCATTGGCGCTGACGTCGTGGAACACCACGGTGCGGTAATCGGGATGGATGCCGGGTTTCATAATGGCTCTCTCGTGTGATGTTATACTATAACAATAATTATGCGCCGACCTGGCATCATGATCAAGCGTAAATTGCACTCACGAGCGAATTAATGAGAACGGTTTGCATTAAGCAACTGAAGCAAAAGAAAAAGGCCGCATGCGCGGCCTTTTCGATTATCGGGTGGAGCTCACATCACTGAGCGATCAGTGGTGCTCTACCGGGTGGCTGTGTTCCAGGTCTTCGTTCTTCTTGCTGAAGCGGCGGCGAACCACCACGAAGAACACCGGTACGAAGAAGATCGCCAATACGGTCGCGGTGATCATCCCGCCCATTACGCCGGTACCTACCGCGTTCTGTGCGCCGGAGCCTGCGCCGCTGCTGATAACCAGCGGCAGAACCCCGAGGATGAAGGCCAGGGACGTCATCAGGATTGGACGCAGACGCATACGCACTGCTTCCAATGTCGCCTCGACCAGGCCTTTGCCTTCTTTTTCCATCAGGTCTTTGGCGAATTCCACGATCAGGATGGCGTTCTTCGCCGATAGACCAATGGTGGTCAGCAACCCTACCTGGAAGTACACGTCGTTGTTCATGCCGCGCATCGTCGCGGCCAACAACGCACCGATAACCCCCAGCGGCAATACCAGCATGACCGAGAACGGCACGGACCAGCTTTCATACAGCGCCGCCAGACACAGGAACACCACCAGAATCGAGATGGCGTACAGCGCCGGCGCCTGGTTGCCCGACAGACGTTCCTGATAGGACATGCCGGTCCAGTCGTAACCGATGCCGCTTGGCAGTTTGGACGCCAGTTGCTCCATCAGGTTCATCGCTTCACCGGTACTCTTGCCCGGTGCGGCCTGGCCCAGAATTTCCATCGACGGCAAGCCGTTATAGCGTTCCAGACGCGGTGAGCCGTATTCCCATTTCGCCGAAGAGAAGGCGGAGAATGGCACCATCTGGCCGCTGGTACCGCGCACGTACCACTTGTTGATGTCTTCCGGCAGCATGCGGAACGGCGCTTCGGCCTGTACGTACACCTTCTTCACACGACCGCGGTCGATGAAGTCGTTGACGTACGAGCCACCCAGCGCGGTGCTCAGCGTGCTGTTAATGGTGGTGATGCTGACGCCCAACGCCTTGGCTTTCTCCTGATCGACGATCAGTTTGAACTGCGGCGTATCTTCCAGGCCGTTCGGGCGCACGCCCACCAGCACATCCGGATGCTGAGCAACCATGCCCAACAGCTGGTTACGCGCTTCGGTCAGTTTTTCGTGCCCCAGGCCGCCCTGGTCAATCAGCTCGAAGTCGAAGCCGGTTGCGGTACCGAGTTCGATAATCGCCGGCAGGTTGAACGGGAACACCAGGCCTTCTTTAATCTGCGAGAAGGCGCCCATGGCGCGACCGGCGATCGCTTCTACCTTGTTCCCGGCCCCCGGACGCTCGCCCCAGTCTTTCAGGCTGACGAATGCCAGGCCGTTGTTCTGGCCGTTACCGTTGAAGCCGAAGCCCGCGACGGTAAACACCGAAACCACGTTGTCCTTTTCCTTGTTCAGGAAGTAGTCAGAGACTTCTTCCAGCACTTTGTTGGTGCGGGACTCGGTGGCGCCGGCAGGCAACTGCACCATGGTCAACAGGATGCCCTGATCTTCGTCCGGCAGGAACGAGGAAGGCAGGCGCAGGAACAGCAGGCCCATGCCAACCACGATCAGCAGGTAGATGATCAGATAGCGGCCGGTGCTGCGCAGGATGTTGCCCACGCTGTCGGTATAGTGATGCGTGCTTTTCTCGAACATGCGGTTAAACCAGCCGAAGAAGCCTGTTTTAACCCCGTGATCGCCTTTCGGGATCGGTTTGAGCATGGTGGCGCACAGCGCCGGCGTCAGGATCAAGGCCACCAGCACCGACAGCGCCATCGCGGACACGATGGTGATCGAGAACTGGCGATAGATGGCGCCGGTTGAGCCGCCAAAGAACGCCATCGGCACGAATACCGCTGACAGCACCATGGCGATGCCCACCAGCGCGCCCTGGATCTGGCCCATCGATTTACGGGTGGCTTCTTTCGGCGGCAGCCCCTCTTCGGACATAACGCGCTCGACGTTTTCCACCACCACGATGGCGTCATCTACCAGCAGGCCGATCGCCAACACCATGCCGAACATCGTCAGGGTGTTTATCGAGAAGCCGAACGCCGCGAGTATCGCAAAGGTCCCCAACAGTACTACCGGCACCGCGATGGTTGGGATCAGCGTCGCGCGGAAGTTCTGCAGGAACAGATACATCACCAGGAACACCAGGATGATGGCTTCGATCAGCGTTTTCACCACTTCGTTGATGGAGATTTTAACGAACGGGGTGGTGTCGTACGGATAAACCACTTTCATCCCTTGCGGGAAGAATGGCGCCATCTTGGCCAGCTCGTCTTTCACACCTTTGGCGGTGTTCAAGGCGTTGGCGCCGGTTGCCAGTTTGATACCCAGGCCGGCGGCAGGCTTGCCGTTATAACGTGCGGTAACGGCATAGCTTTCCGCGCCGCGCTCGATGTGAGCGACGTCGCGCAGGCGCACCTGGGAACCGTCGGTATTCACCTTCAGCAGGATCTTGCCGAACTCTTCCGGCGAAGTCAGACGGGTCTGCGCGATGATCGAGGCGTTCAACTGCTGCCCCGGCACCGGCGGCAGGCCGCCCAGCTGGCCAGCGGCGATCTGGTTGTTCTGCTCGGTGATGGCGGAGGTCACGTCCGTGGTCGTCAGCTGGTAGTTGTTCAGCTTGTTCGGATCCAGCCAGATACGCATCGCGTACTGGGCACCGAACAGCTGCACTTCACCCACGCCGGACGAACGGCTGATCGGATCCTTGATGTTGGACGCCACGTAGTCCGCAATATCGTCCTGCGTCATGTTCGGATCGTCGGAAACGAAGCCGGCCACCATCAGGAAGCTGCTGCTGGATTTTTCTACTTTCAGGCCCTGTTGCTGAACTTCTTGCGGCAGCAGCGGGGTGGCCAACGACAGTTTGTTCTGAACCTGAACCTGCGCGATGTCAGGATCGGTGCCGGATTCAAACGTCAGGGTAATGGTGACGCTACCAGAGGAATCACTGGTGGAGGACATGTACATCAGGTTATCGATACCGTTCATGTTCTGTTCGATAATCTGTGTGACGGTATCCTGCACCGTTTTGGCATCTGCGCCCGGGTAGTTGGCGGAAATACTCACCGCCGGCGGTGCAATAGTGGGATACTGCGCGATGGGCAGTTTCATTATTGCAAGCACCCCCGCCAACATGACGATGATGGCGATTACCCAGGCGAAAATTGGGCGGTCTATAAAGAACTTAGCCATGTATTACAGGCTCCTTTTTATGACTTCTGCGCTTCAGACTGCGGCTGTTTTTGCGCCTGAGTGTCAACTTCCTGCACTTTTACCTGCGCGCCCGGATGCACTTTCATCAGGCCGGAGACGATCACGCGATCGCCGGCTTTCAGGCCATCGGTAACCAGCCATTTGTCGCCAATCGCCTGGTCCGCCTTCAGCGTGCGCAGCTCAACTTTGTTGTCTGCCCCTACCACCAACGCCGTCGCGTCGCCGCGCGGGTTGCGGGTGACGCCCTGTTGAGGCACCAGCAACGCATCGCTGCGTACGCCTTCGTCCAGACGGGCGCGCACGAACATGCCAGGCAACAGCGTATCGTTCGGGTTAGGGAACAGGGCGCGAATGGTAATGGAGCCGGTGGTCTCATCGACGGTGACGTCAGAGAACTCCAGCGTGCCTTCCTGCGCATATTCGGTGCCGTTTTCCAGCATCAGTTTCACCTTGGCCTTGCCGTTTTCCTGCTTCAGCGCGCCGCTGGCCAGTTCTTGCTTCAGGCGCAGGAAGTCGGTGCTCGACTGGGTGACGTCGACATACATCGGATCCAACTGCTGCACGGTGGACAGGGCGGTCGCCTGGCCGTTGCTGACCAGCGCGCCTTCGGTCACGGCGGATTTGCCGATGCGGCCGGAGATCGGGGAGGTCACTTTGGTGTACGCCAGATTAATGCGCGCGGTTTCGACGGCGGCCTTGGCGGCCACCACGGCGGCATCCGCTTGCTGCAGTGTGGAGACGGCGTTGTCGTAGTCCTGCTTACTGATATAGCTGGTACCCAGCAATGGCTTGTAGCGGTTTACCGTCACGCGTGCGATGGAAGCGCTGGCCTGTGCTTTGGCCAAATCGCCTTTCGCGCTGTCGTAGCTGGCTTGATAGGTTGCGGGATCGATTTGGTACAGAGACGTCCCGGCCTTGATATCGCTGCCTTCGACGAAGTTGCGCTTCAGGATGATGCCACTGACCTGAGGGCGAACTTCGGCGATACGATACGCAGCGGTGCGGCCAGGAAGATCGGTAGTGATGTTGAGAGGCTCGGCCTTCAAGGTGACTACGCCCACTTCAGGTGCCTGTTGTTGGGCACCTTGCTGTTGGGTTTCTTTATCGTTACATCCTGTTAGCACTAAGCTGCCTGAAAGCATCAGAACGGCCGCCAGAGGCGTTAACCCTCTGTTTTTGTTCATAGAAAAACCTCAAGTGTCCGATTTCAAAATGATCAATGGATCACAAGCTTTAAAACCCATTGCTGCGTTAATTATATGTGCGTGCTATGGTACATACATTCGCGAATGTATGTAAATCACACTCCCCCTAAATAACAATGCCATGGCACGAAAAACCAAACAGCAGGCGCAAGAAACCCGACAGCAAATCCTCGATGCTGCGGTGAGAGAGTTCTCTGAACGTGGCGTTGCTGCAACGTCACTGACAGATATTGCCACCGCTGCTGGGGTTACGCGTGGAGCCATTTACTGGCACTTCAAGAATAAGGTAGACCTGTTTAATGAAGTTTGGGAATCTACCGAGCCGAAAATTGACCAGCTCGAAACAGAGTATCAGGCAAAGTTTCCCGATAATCCACTGCGGGTTATCCGGGAAATTCTGATTTACGTTCTGACGTCTACGGTTGAAGACGGCCGCAGGCGGGCGTTGATGGAAATTATATTCCACAAATGCGAGTTTGTCGGTGAAATGATGCCGCTGCTGGATTCGCGCAAGGTGCTGTACCTCGCCGGTTACGAACGCATCGAAGCGGTGCTGTACAACTGCATTCACCACGGGCAATTGCCGGCCGATCTGCACACTCGTCGCGCGGCGATCATCCTGCGCGGTTATATCACCGGCCTGCTGGAAAACTGGCTGTTTATGCCGGAAAGTTTCGATTTGCGGGCCGAAGCCGAAGCGCTGGTGGATGCGTTTTTGGAGATGCTGCAGTTTTGCCCCACCTTGCGCCTCAGATCCGATATGCCGACGGCAGCACCGTCCAACGCCGGCTCCCTGCCTTTATAAGGAGAGATTTCATGTCATCAGTCGTTCTCATCGCCAATGGCGCCGCCTATGGCCACGAATCCTTGTTCAATGCGCTGCGGTTGGCCATCGCCATGAAAGAGCAGCAGAGCAGTCTCGATCTGCGGCTGTTTCTGATGTCCGATGCGGTGGTGGCCGGGTTGGCCGGGCAGCAGCCGCACGAGGGGTACCACCTGCAGCAGATGCTGGAAATCCTCACCGCGCAGCAGGTGCCGGTCAAGCTGTGCAAGACCTGCGCCGACGCGCGCGGCGTCAGCCGCTTGCCGCTGGCGGACGGCGTGGCGATCGGCACGCTGGTCGAGCTGGCGCAGTGGACGCTGGCGGCGGAGAAAGTGCTGACTTTCTGATTTCGCGACAATGGGACATCACCGGCAACGCTTTTGTTGTTCGTTGCCTGCCGGCTGTCGTGATAATCTTCAGGCTTCTTAACCGATTCCGAAGCTAAATCATGCATCGCTGGTTGACTCTGCCCTCTCTGGCGCCGCGCTCGTTTGTCGGCGCATGCCGGCGGCGCATCGCCGCCGCGACACTTCTTTTCCTGATTTGCGCGCTGAGCTTGCCGACACAGGCGGCGCTGAACGGCGATCTGCCGCAGCGCAGCGAAGTGCAAAGCCAGCTGGAAACGCTGAGCAAGCAAAAAGCCCTGACGCCGGTCGAAAAGCTGTCCCAACAGGATTTGACCCGCACGCTGGAGCTGCTGGACGCCCTCGAGCGCAACCGGCAAGACGCCGCACAGCTTAAACAGCAGGTGCAGCAGGCGCCGGCGAAGCTCAGTCAGGTCACTGCCGAACTGGATGCGCTGAAGCAGCCGGTAGACAATGCGGCGGCGCGCGCTGCGCTGTTGCCGCTGTCGCTGCGCCAGTTGGAAAGCCGGCTGTATCAAACGCTCGACGAGCTGCAAAGCGCGCAGGAGAGCCTCTCCACCTACAACAGCCAACTGGTGTCGCTGCAAACCCAGCCCGAGCGGGTACAAAGCACCATGTACGCCGCCTCGCAGCGCCTGCAGGAGATCCGCAGCCAGCTCAGCGGCCAGACGCCGGGGCAAGATTCGCTGCGCAACAGTCAACAGGTGATGCTGAGCACCGAGCAGGCGCTGCTCAATGCGCAGCTGGAGCTGCAGCGCAAGAGCCTGGAAGCCAATACCACGCTGCAGGATCTGCTGCAAAAGCAGCGCGACTACACCACCGCGCATATCGACGCGCTGGATAGGTCAGTGCAGTTGCTGCAGGAGATCGTCAACAGCAAGCGGTTGACGCTGTCTGAAAAGACCGCCAAAGAGGCGCAAAACCCGGAAGACGCCACCGATATCCAGCACGATCAGCTGGTCAGCAAGCAGCTGGACGTCAACCGCCAGCTGAGCCAGCGGCTGATCGCCGCCACCGAAGAGAGCAACACCCTGTTCCAGCAGAATATTCGGGTCAAAAACTGGCTCGATCGCGGGCTGCAGGCGGAGCGTAACCTGAAAGAGCAGATCCAGGTGCTGAAGGGCAGCCTGGTGCTGTCGCGCATCCTGTATCAGCAGCAGCAGAGCCTGCCGCAGGGCACGCTGTTGGCGGATATGGACACGCGCATCGCCGATTTGCGGCTGGAGCAGTTCGATATCAATCAGCAACGCGACGATCTGTTCAAGGGGGAGGATTACATCAACCAGCTGGTGGCCGAAAGCAAGGAAAAGGCCGGCCCGGAAGTGATCGACGCGTTGAACGAGATCGTCGACATGCGCCGCGAGCTGTTGGATCAGCTGAACAAACAGCTCAGCAACCAGCTGTCGCTGTCGATCAACCTGCAGATCAATCAGCAGCAGCTCACCAGCGTCTACGGTTCGTTGCAGGATACGCTGACCCAGCAGATCTTCTGGGTCAACAGCAACAAGCCGGTCGATCTGGCGTGGCTGAAGGCGATGCCGGAGGCGGTGCGCGATCAGCTTGCCGGGCTAGATATCAAATTCGACGGCGGCAAGCTATTGCAGGGCGGGTTGAATGCGCTGGTGTTCCTGATCCCGATGCTGTTGGCGATCGGGGTATTGCGCTGGCGCTACCGGCTGATCGACGGCCATTTGCAAAAGCTGGCCAGCGATGTGGGGCAACTGAAGCGCGACGGCCAACTGCATACGCCGAAGGCTATCGCGCTGACCTTGCTGAAGGTATTGCCCGGCGCCGCGCTGCTGCTCGGCGTCGGTTTCTGGATGTATCGCGCCGATTTCGGCATCAGCGACTTTATCTGGGCATTGTCGCAGCAGCTGGCGCTGTCGTGGCTGGTATTCGGCTTCAGCTATCGGATGCTGAAACCGGGCGGCATTGCCGAGCGGCATTTCAACTTCGGCGCCAATCTGTGCGCGCATTACCGCCGGCAGACGCTGCGGCTGGGATTGGCGCTGCAGCCGCTGATCTTCTGGTCGGTATTGGGCGAAAAAGCGCCGCTGCGCCTGGTGGAAGACGTTATTGGCCAGATCGTGGTGATGCTGACGCTGGCGCTGCTCGCGGTGCTGGTGTTCCCGCTGTGCCGCGACAGCTGGCGCGAAAAGGGCTCGCACGCCGTGCGGCTGATGGTGGTTACTGCCATAGCCGCCACGCCGCTGATCCTGCTGGGGCTGATGTTCGCCGGTTACTTCTATACCACGCTGCGACTGGCCAGCCGCTGGATAGACAGCCTGTATCTGTTTTTCCTGTGGAATATCGTGTACCTGACCGCGCTGCGTGGCCTGAGCGTGGCGGCGCGGCGTCTGGCCTACCGGCGCGCGTTGGCGCGGCGGCAAAACGTGGCGAAAGAAGGAGCCGAAGGCGGTGAACCGGTGGTGGAAGAGCCGCCGCTGGCGCTCGATCAGATCAACCAGCAGTCGCTGCGCCTGACCACCCTGGTGCTGTTCGCCATCTTCGCCAGCGCCTTCTATGCCATTTGGTCGGATCTGGTGACGGTCATCGCTTATCTGGACAGCATCACGCTGTGGCATTACACCAGCACCGTGGCGGGCAGCAGCGTGGCGCAGGCGGTGACGCTGGGCAACATGATGGTGGCGATAGCCGCAGTGATCGTCGCCTACGTGCTCACCCGCAACTTGCCTGGTCTGCTGGAGGTGGTGGTGCTGTCGCGGCTGCAGCTGCGGCAGGGGGCGTCTTACGCCATCACCACCGTGCTCACTTACCTGATTACCGCCGTGGGCGCCGTGGTTGCGCTGGGATCGCTCGGCGTTTCCTGGGACAAACTGCAATGGCTGGCCGCCGGTCTGACGGTCGGGCTGGGCTTCGGGTTGCAGGAGATCTTCGCCAACTTCGTCTCCGGCCTGATCATTCTGTTCGAACGCCCGATCCGCATCGGCGATACCATCACCATCGGCACCTTCTCCGGTTCGGTCAGCAAGATCCGCATTCGCGCCACCACCATTACCGACTTCGATCGCAAAGAGGTGATCATTCCGAACAAGGCGTTCGTCACCGAGCGGCTGATCAACTGGTCGCTGTCCGACACCATCACTCGCGTGCTGATCAAGGTCGGCGTGGCCTACGGCTCCGATCTCGACAAGGTGAAAAAGGTGTTGCTGCAGGCGGCGCACGACAACCCGCGGGTGATGACCGATCCCGAACCGCAGGTGTTTTTCCTCAACTTCGGCGCCAGCACGCTGGATCACGAACTGCGGCTCTATGTGCGGGAACTGCGCGATCGCAGCTATACCGTGGACGAATTGAACCGCTCAATCGATCGCCTGTGCCGGGAAAACGGCATCGACATCGCCTTCAATCAGCTGGAGGTGTATCTGCATAACCAGCAGGGCAACGAAGTGCAGGAAGTGAAAAGAACGCTGTCACCGGACGACGGCGGCCAGACGGCGGGCTGATGAACGTTGAAAGACGAAAGGGACAGCGGCGCTGTCCCCGGTTACTGTCCGGCAGGCAGGTAGGGCGAGGTGACGCCGGCGCGCTGCAGCTTTTCCTGATAATCCCGTTTGACGATATCCAGCGCCGCCAGTGCGGTGACCGGATCGATCTCGTTGCATTCCAGCAGGTAAATCAAGTCTACCGCCAGCTGCAGTTCGGGTGAGGCGTTTTCCAGAGACATAGCACCTGCGCTTATTAATTAATGGGATGAATAACTCGCATACCGGCAGAGTATAGTGAACCCGGCGCGCAACCGGGAATAATCATTAAAATATTGTGATAAATCTTCAAAAACCGTTTTCTTTGCGCTCGATATTGCGCTCGATGCGCGCCAACGCCTGACGACAGCGCATCAGCCGCCCCTCCAGCGCCGCCAGCTCGTGCTGCAGTTTTTGCTGCGCCGCCAGCGTGGTTTGGCGGCCGAGCAGGCTTTCCCGATCCTGAATCATGGCGATCAGCCGGCGTTCGTAGTCCTGATGTTCGGCCAGCTTGTGGTACAGATCGGCCTCGGGGGCTTCTTTCGGCTGGTTCTTGCGCCGCAGCGCCTGGGTCGCCAGCTCGCGCTGCAGGGCGGCGATCTGAGCCACCAGTTTTTCGGCCAGAAAGGCCACCTGGCTGGTGCGGTTGTCGTTGGCGGCGCTTTGCAGCTGGGCGAAATTCTTCTCCACCTCGGCCAGGTAGTCGCGCAGCCGCGTGCCGCGATTGGCGAACAGGGCGGCGTCGAAGCGCGCCTGCGGGATCGGAACGTCGCCGCGCGGGGTCACTTCGGCCGCCAGCGCCGCGATCTGCTGTGCCAACACCTGTAATAGACGCTGAGTGCTCACATAAGCTCCCTCTTGATTTCAACAGGCGTAAGCTTGCCCGCGATGCTGCCGTGAAACAAGCGCCGCATGCATATTCCGCCGGCGCGGCGCCGATGCTACAGTAAGCCGCAACCGATTGAGGAGCGAAGAGCCGCATGACGCGTGGGTTATTGATCATTTTGGGCTGGCTGGCGGTGGTGCTGGCGACGTTGGGCGTGGTGCTGCCGCTGCTGCCGACCACGCCGTTCCTGCTGTTGGCCGCCTGGTGTTTCGCCCGCTCTTCGCCGCGCTTTCATCACTGGCTGCTGCACCGTTCCTGGTTCGGCCCTTACCTGCGCCACTGGCAGCAGCATCGCGCGCTGCCGCCGGGGGCGAAGTGGAAGGCGGTGCTGGTGATCGTGCTGACCTTCGCCTGTTCGCTGTGGCTGGTGAAAATCTGGTGGGTGCGCGGGCTGTTGCTGCTGATGCTGGCCATTTTGCTGACCTTTATGCTGCGTCTGCCGGTTATTGACCTGCCGCAACAAAAACAGCGCTGATTGTGCGCCGCTGGTTGCATTTGTCCGCCAGTTTGCATAGATTTGGGCGTTTTCGTGCGCGGATCGCCTGCCATTTCTTCTCCGGTGTGTTTCTCCCGGGGGCGGCGGGTGAGCGGCGCGCCGGTTTTCAGGCAGTTTTATCAGGCAACAATTATGACCGCTACTGCGCAGCAGCTTCAGTTTATTAAAGACAGTATCAAAACCATCCCGGATTATCCGAAGCCGGGCATCCTGTTCCGCGACGTGACCAGCCTGCTGGAAAACCCGTTGGCCTATGCCGCCAGCATCGAGCTGCTGGTTGAGCGCTATCGCGAAGCGGGCGTGACCAAGGTGGTGGGTACCGAAGCGCGTGGTTTCCTGTTCGGCGCGCCCGTCGCGCTGGCGCTGGGCGTCG
Source organism: Serratia sp. SA088 (assembly GCF_049065515.1). Taxonomy (NCBI): domain Bacteria; kingdom Pseudomonadati; phylum Pseudomonadota; class Gammaproteobacteria; order Enterobacterales; family Yersiniaceae; genus Serratia; species Serratia sp. SA088. Next base: position 273,742 of record NZ_JBAKGW010000004.1, on the reverse strand, counting down.
GTTTCGTGCCGGTGCGCAAACCGGGCAAACTGCCGCGCGCCACGCTCAGCGAAAGCTATGAGCTGGAGTACGGCACCGACAAGCTGGAGATCCACACCGATGCCATCACCGCGGGTGACAAAGTGCTGGTGGTGGACGATCTGCTGGCGACCGGTGGCACCATCGAAGCGACCACCAAACTGATCCGCCGTCTGGGCGGTGAAGTGAACGACGCCGCGTTCATCATCAACCTGCCGGATCTGGGCGGGGAAGCGCGTCTGAACAAGCTGGGCATCGATTGCTACTGCCTGGTGGACTTCGCCGGCCATTGATGCGGCCTTGCCCCTTGGGCACAACGGCCTCGCGGATCGCCGCGGGGCTGTGTTAGCATGACCCTCCAGATTCCTCGACTTCTCCGGTATTAATGAGCTATCAGGTTCTCGCCCGTAAGTGGCGCCCTCAAACGTTCGCAGACGTGGTCGGCCAGGAACATGTCCTGACCGCGCTGGCCAACGGCCTCTCACTGGGGCGGATCCATCACGCCTATCTGTTCTCGGGCACGCGCGGCGTGGGAAAAACCACCATCGCCCGCTTGCTGGCCAAAGGCCTGAACTGTGAAACCGGCATCACCGCCACGCCATGTGGCCAATGCGACAACTGCCGCGAGATCGAGCAGGGGCGCTTTGTCGATCTGATCGAGATCGACGCCGCTTCCCGAACCAAGGTGGAAGATACCCGCGATCTGCTGGACAACGTCCAGTACGCGCCGGCGCGCGGCCGCTTCAAGGTCTACCTGATCGACGAAGTGCATATGCTCTCGCGCCACAGCTTCAACGCGTTGCTGAAGACGCTGGAAGAGCCGCCGCCGCACGTCAAATTCCTGTTGGCCACCACCGATCCGCAAAAGCTGCCGGTGACCATTCTCTCGCGCTGTCTGCAGTTCCACCTCAAAGCGCTGGACGTCGATCAGATCCGTCAGCAGCTGGAAACGGTGCTGACGGCGGAGCAGATCACCAGCGACGCCCGCGCGCTGCAGCTGCTGGCGCGCGCCGCCGATGGCAGCATGCGCGACGCGCTGAGCCTGACCGATCAGGCGATCGCCATGGGGCAGGGGCAGGTGACCGCCGCCACCGTCAGCCAGATGCTCGGCACGCTCGATGACGAGCAGCCGCTGGCGATCCTCGAAGCGCTGGTCAGCGCCGACGGCGAAAAGGTGATGGCGCAGGTCGCGCAGGCCGCTTCGCGCGGCGTGGACTGGGAAAACTTGCTGGTGGAGACGCTGGCGCTGCTGCATCGCATTGCGATGGTGCAGCTGTTGCCTTCGATGCTCGACAACCAATACGCCGCCGTGGAGCAACGGCTGCGCGAGCTGGCGCGCACCCTGCCGCCGGCCGATGTGCAACTTTATTACCAGACGCTGTTGGTGGGCCGCAAAGAGCTGGCCTATGCGCCGGATCGCCGCATGGGGGTTGAGATGACCCTGCTGCGCGCGCTGGCGTTTCACCCGAAAGCGGTGATCCCGGAGCCGGTGGCGTTGGTGCAGACCGCGCCGGCGCCGATGGCGCAGCCGCAGCAGGCCGCATCGCCACAGCCGCCGCAGTTTCAGGACGCGCCGCCGCCGCTAGGGCAGCCGGCCGCGCCGCAGCGACAATCATCGGCCCCTTTACCGGATGCCACCGCCCAGCTGTTGAAAGCGCGGTCCCAGCTGCAACGACAGCAGGGAGCATCCACACCAAAAAAGAATGAGCCGGCGGCGCCAGGAATAGCGCGGCCGGCAAACTCGGCGCTGGGGCGTTTGGCTTCGGTGACCGAGCGCAGCCAGCAGCGCCTGGCGGAGAAGAAGGTGCCGGAAAAACCGGCGAAACCGGAAGCCTATCGCTGGCGCGCGCAAACCGAGCCGGAAGCGGCGCCGGAACCGCTGGCGACGCCGAAAGCGCTGCGCACGGCGTTGGAACATGAGAAAACGCCGGAGCTGGCCGCCAAGCTGGTGGTGGAGTCGCTGGAGCGCGACGCCTGGGCGGCGGAAATCGATAAGCTGAAGATCCCGAAATTGGTGCAGCAGCTGGCGTTGAACGCCTTCAAGCAGCAGCCGGAGCCGGGCAAAATTAACCTCCATCTGCGGTCTTCGCAGCGCCATCTGAATTCGCCTTCGGCGCAGAAGACGCTGGCCGACGCGCTCGGTGAGCTGTACGGCGGCCCGATCGAGCTGACCGTGGTGGAGGACGATAATCCGGCGGAGCGCACCCCGCTGGAATGGCGACAAGCCATCTATGAGGAAAAGCTGGCGCAGGCGCGCCAGTCCATCGAAGCGGATACCAACATTCAGACGCTGCGCCGATTCTTCGACGCGGATCTGGATGAAGAGAGTATTCGCCCCCTTTAAACGCCGCGCGAGGTGCGCGGCCCTAGCGACGAGAGACGACTATGTTTGGTAAAGGCGGTCTGGGCAACCTGATGAAGCAAGCCCAGCAAATGCAAGAAAAAATGCAGCAGATGCAGGAAGAAGTCGCCAAATTGGAAGTGACCGGCGAATCCGGCGCGGGCCTGGTGAAAGTCACCATCAACGGCGCGCACAACTGCCGCCGCGTGGAGATCGATCCTAGCCTGATGGAAGACGACAAAGAGATGCTGGAAGATCTGATCGCCGCGGCGTTTAACGACGCCGCGCGCCGCATCGAAGAGACCCAGAAAGAGAAAATGGCTTCCGTCTCCAGCGGCATGCAGTTGCCGCCTGGCTTCAAGATGCCGTTCTGATGCAAACCAGCCCGCTCCTTGAATCCCTGATGGAGGCGCTGCGCTGTTTGCCGGGCGTCGGCCCGAAATCGGCGCAGCGCATGGCGTTTCAACTGCTGCAGCGCGATCGCAGCGGCGGCATGCGCCTGGCGCAGGCGTTGACGCGCGCGATGTCGGAGATTGGCCACTGCGCCGACTGCCGCACCTTCACCGAACAGGACGTCTGCACCATCTGCGCCAATCCGCGCCGCCAGCAAAACGGCCAGATTTGCGTGGTGGAAAGCCCGGCGGATATCCACGCCATCGAGCAGACCGGCCAGTTCGCCGGGCGCTACTTTGTGCTGATGGGGCATCTGTCGCCGCTGGACGGCATCGGGCCGGGCGATATCGGTCTGGATCGCCTGGAGCAACGGCTGGAAAAGGAAAGCATCACCGAAGTGATCCTCGCCACCAACCCGACGGTGGAAGGGGAGGCGACCGCCAACTACATCGCCGAGATGTGCGGCCAGTATGGCGTGCTCGCCAGCCGTATCGCCCACGGCGTGCCGGTGGGCGGCGAGCTGGAGATGGTCGATGGCACCACGCTGTCGCATTCGCTGGCCGGGCGCCACGCCATCAAGTTCTGATGTTTTCCCGGATGGGGCCGCCCGGCCCCATTGTTTTTTGCCAAAAAAATCCCACCGTCCGCTTGAAAAACAACACCCTGACCCTCATCTGATCCTCATTGTTCGATTTTGGTAGCCATTGTCTTTTGAGGTAATCAATGAGTATGAAAGGTCAAGAAACCCGCGGGTTCCAGTCTGAAGTAAAACAGCTGCTTCATTTGATGATCCATTCGCTGTACTCCAACAAAGAAATTTTCCTGCGCGAGCTGATTTCCAACGCCTCTGACGCCGCCGACAAGCTGCGCTTCCGCGCCCTGTCCGCGCCAGAGCTCTACGCCGGCGACGGCGAGCTGCGCGTACGTTTGTCCTTCGATAAAGAGCAGCGCACCCTGACCATCGCCGACAACGGCATCGGCATGCGCCGCGAAGAAGTGATTGAAAACCTCGGCACCATCGCCAAGTCAGGCACTAAAGCGTTCCTGGAATCCATCGGTTCCGATCAGGCGAAAGACAGCCAGCTGATCGGCCAGTTCGGCGTCGGTTTCTACTCGGCGTTCATCGTGGCGGACAAAGTGACCGTGCGCACCCGCGCCGCCGGCGCCGCCGATGACGAAGGCGTGTTCTGGGAGTCCGCCGGTGAAGGCGACTACACCATCGCCGACATCACCAAAGAGACCCGCGGCACCGAAATCACCCTGCATCTGCGCGAAGGCGAAGATGAGTACCTCGACGCCTGGCGCCTGCGTTCGGTGATCGGCAAATATTCCGATCACATCGCCTTGCCGGTGGAGATCGAAAGCAAAAACGAAGAAGACGACACCGTCACCTGGGAGAAGATCAACAAGGCGCAGGCCCTGTGGACCCGCAGTAAGGCTGACGTGACCGACGAAGAGTACAAAGAGTTCTACAAACACATCGCCCACGACTTCACCGATCCGCTGAGCTGGAGCCACAACAGGGTAGAGGGCAAGCAGGAATACACCAGCCTGCTGTACATCCCGGCGCAGGCGCCGTGGGACATGTGGAACCGCGATCACAAGCACGGTCTGAAGCTGTACGTGCAGCGCGTGTTCATCATGGACGACGCCGAGCAGTTCATGCCGAACTACCTGCGCTTCGTGCGCGGCCTGATCGATTCCAACGATCTGCCGCTGAACGTATCGCGCGAGATCCTGCAAGACAGCCGCGTGACGCAAAACCTGCGCGGCGCGCTGACCAAGCGCGTGTTGCAGATGCTGGATAAGCTGGCCAAAGACGACGCCGAAGGCTACCAGAAATTCTGGCAGCAGTTCGGTCTGGTGCTGAAAGAGGGCCCGGCGGAAGACAACGGCAACCAGGAAGCGATCGCCAAACTGCTGCGCTTCGCCTCTACCCACGGTGACAGCTCGGCGCAGACCGTATCGCTGGAAGAGTACGTCGGCCGCATGGCGGAAGGGCAGGAGAAGATTTACTACATCACCGCCGACAGCTACGCCGCGGCCAAGAGCAGCCCGCACCTGGAGCTGTTCCGCAAGAAAGGCATCGAAGTGCTGCTGCTGTCCGATCGCATCGACGAGTGGATGATGAGCTACCTGACCGAGTTCGACGGCAAGCCGTTCCAATCGGTCAGCAAGGCGGATGAAGCGCTGGATAAACTGGCGGATGAAACCGAAGAGCAGAAGGCCGCCGAGAAGCAACTGGAACCGTTCATCGAACGCGTGAAAACCCTGCTGGGCGATCGCGTGAAGGATGTGCGCCTGACGCACCGCCTGACCGATACGCCGGCGATCGTGGTGACCGACGCCGACGAAATGAGCACTCAGATGGCCAAGCTGTTCGCCGCCGCCGGTCAGCAGGCGCCGGAAGTGAAGTACATTTTCGAGCTTAATCCGGAACATGCTCTGGTCAAACGCGCATCCGACGTGGGCGATAACGAACATTTCGCCGAATGGATCGACCTGTTATTGGATCAGGCGCTGCTGGCTGAACGCGGCACGCTGGAGGATCCGAACCTGTTCATCCGTCGCATGAATAAGTTGCTGTCCGCCTAAATTTGAAGATATGCGCCCTTAACGGCACCGTTAGGGGCGCATTTTCGGTTTTTCCCCGCTTTTTCTCGTCTTTTGCTTGCCCACTTTTTTGCACATTCCGCAATCGATTTCCTTCGCGCGCCTTGAGCCTGCCCCCCCTGAAATGGTATCGTTGAGCGTTTTCGCAATTTTATAAAAACTACATAGCAAGGGGATTTACGCAATGCGTATCATTCTGCTGGGCGCTCCGGGCGCTGGTAAAGGTACTCAGGCTCAATTCATCATGGAGAAATACGGCATTCCGCAAATCTCCACCGGTGATATGTTGCGCGCAGCCGTGAAGGCCGGCAGTGAACTGGGCAAGCAGGCGAAAGAGATCATGGACGCCGGCAAGCTGGTGACCGATGAGCTGGTGATCGCGCTGGTCAAGGAGCGCATCGCTCAGGAAGATTGCCGCAAGGGCTTCCTGCTGGACGGTTTCCCACGCACCATTCCGCAGGCTGACGCGATGAAAGAAGCCGGCATCAACGTGGACTTCGTGCTGGAGTTCGACGTGCCGGACGAGCTGATCGTTGACCGCATCGTTGGTCGCCGCGTGCACGCGCCGTCCGGCCGCGTATACCACGTGAAATTCAATCCGCCGCAGGTGGAAGGCAAAGACGACGTGACCGGCGAAGAGCTGACCACGCGCAAGGACGATCAGGAAGAGACCGTGCGCAAGCGTTTGGTGGAATACCATCAGATGACCGCGCCGCTGATCTCTTACTACAGCAAAGAAGCGGCGGCGGGCAACACCCAATACCGCAAAATCGACGGCACCCGCAAGGTGGCCGAAGTGAGCGCAGAGCTGGCGACCATCCTCGGTTGATCGCAAGCGCATCGTGCATGACGCCGGGCCCGTGGCCCGGCGTTTTTTTTTGCCGTTTTCTCGTTAAATTGTGATCGCGGCGGCTTGTTGCAACCGTGCCCGTTAATCGCCCGCGCCAAATGGCATATAACAAGCCTGCGTTTTCACCCTCAGCAGGGAGCCGGGCATGCTCAGACAAACCACTCTTCTGGCGGAAGCCACCGCGCGCCAGATCGTCCAGCGGGCGATGGGCATCATCAGCCATTCCGTCAACGTGATGGACAGCAATGGCGTGATCATCGCCTCCGGCAATCCGCAGCGTCTGTTTCAGCGCCATGAGGGCGCGGTGCTGGCGTTGGCGGAGAATCGGGTGGTGGAGATCGATCGCGCCACCGCCGAGCATCTGAAAGGGGTGCGGCCTGGCATCAACCTGCCGTTCAGCTTTCGTAATCAGCGAGTGGGGGTGATCGGCATTTCCGGCGAGCCGGCCGAGGTGCGCGCCTACGCCGAGCTGGTCAAGATGGCGGCGGAGATGATGGTGGAGCAGGCGGCGCTGCTGGATCAGCACCAGTGGGAAAAACGCTACCGGGAAGAGCTGGCGAATCAGCTGCTGCAGCCACAGCCGAACACCGCGTCGCTGGAAGCGATGGCGGCGTATCTGGGGTTGGATCTGCGCCAGGCGCGCATCGTGTGGATCGTCGAACTGCAAGAGGCGCAGCCGCACCTGCTGCGCGAGCTGTTGGCGGAGCTGGAGGCCACCCAGCGCGACGCGTTGATCGCCATTACCGGCTTCAATGAAATGACCCTGCTGCGCCCGGCCTGCATGGCTCAGGGCGAATGGAGTTTGAAGCTGGAGCGCCAACAGGCGCAGCGTCTGCAAAACCAGCTCAAGCACCGCTTTCGGGTGCGGCTGATCGTCGGCGGTTTCTACGACGATCCGCAAAGCGCCTACCGCTCCAGCCTGACGGCGCGCGCCACCCAGGCGATGGCGCAACGCCTGAAATTGCGTCACGCCACGCTGTTCTACCACGACTATCCGCTGCCGTCGCTGCTGTGCGATCTGGGAGAGGATTGGCGCGCGCAAGAGCTGGGGCGTCCCTGGCGAACGCTGGGCGAACAGGACGAAAAAGGCGTGCTGCGCAGCACGCTGCGCCACTATTTTTCGCAGAATTGTGATCAGACGCAGACCGCCGCGCAGCTGCATATTCACGTCAATACCCTGCGTTATCGCCTGCAGCGCATCGAAGCGATAACCGGCATGAAAATCAATCAATTAACCGATGCTCTGCGGTTGTATATCGGCATGCTGATGCACGACTGAATTGTGCCAACCCACAAATACCGCGCCGTTCCTTCGGCGATTTTTTGTTGTTTCCCCTCAGGCCAACACCGGGCGCGCGCGATATGTTGGCCTGCACATCAATCACGGAGAAAACAACAATGACAACCGTATCCACTCTGGGGGCGCTGGTGGCGTTAGCCGTCGCTATCGTCCTGATTCTACGCAAGGTGCCGCCGGCTTACGGCATGATTGCCGGCGCGCTGGCGGGCGGGCTGTGCGGCGGCGCCGATCTGGTGCAGACCGTGACGCTGATGATCGGTGGGGCGCAGGGCATCACCAACGCCGTGATGCGCATTCTGGCGGCGGGGGTGCTGGCCGGGGTGCTGATCGAATCCGGCGCGGCGCACACCATCGCCGAAACCATCGTGCGTAAGGTGGGCGAAACCCGCGCGCTGCTGGCGCTGGCGGTGGCTACACTGATCCTGACGGCGGTGGGGGTGTTTATCGACGTGGCGGTGATCACCGTCGCGCCGATCGCCCTGTCGATCGCCCAGAAGGCCGGTATTTCACGCGCGGCGATCTTGCTGGCGATGATCGGCGGCGGCAAGGCCGGCAACGTGATGTCGCCCAACCCGAACACCATCGCGGCGGCGGACAATTTCCACGTGCCGCTCACCTCGGTGATGATGGCCGGCATCGTGCCGGGGCTGTGCGGCCTGGTAGTGGCCTATCTGCTGGCGCGCCGCCTGAGCGATAAAGGCAGCAGGGTGATGGCCGAAGAGCTGACTCAGCATGCCGAAGGGGCGCGGCCTGGCTTCGCGGCGGCGATCAGCGCGCCGCTGGTGGCGATCCTGCTGCTGTCGCTGCGGCCGATCGCCGGGATCGCCGTCGATCCGCTGATCGCGTTGCCGGCCGGCGGTTTGGCGGGCGCGCTGTTGATGGGGCGTATTCGCCAGTGCAATCAGTTCATGGTCTCCGGCCTGTCGCGCATGGCGCCGGTGGCGATCATGCTGCTCGGCACCGGCACATTGGCGGGCATCATCGCCAACTCGGCGCTGAAGGATGTCCTGATTAACGGCTTAACGCACACCGGGCTGCCGGCCTGGTTGCTGGCGCCGCTGTCCGGCGCGCTGATGTCGATGGCGACCGCGTCGACCACCGCCGGCACCGCCGTGGCTTCCGGGGTATTCAGCTCCACGCTGCTGGAATTGGGGGTGAGCGGGCTGGCCGGCGCGGCGATGATCCACGCGGGCGCCACGGTGCTGGATCACCTGCCGCACGGCAGCTTCTTCCACGCCACCGGCGGCAGCGTCAATATGGCGGTGCACGAGCGGCTGAAGCTGCTGCCGTATGAGACGCTGGTGGGGTTCACCATCGCGGCAATCTCGGCGCTGATGTTTGGCGTATTTAACCTGGCGGGATAAGGAACAGTGATGAAAACGCTGAAAAAAGTGGTTATTGCCCCGGATTCTTTCAAAGAGAGCCTGAGCGCGCTCGGCGTCGCTGACGCTATCGAGCGGGGATTCCGCCAAATCTACCCGCAGGCGCACTACGTGAAGTTGCCGATGGCGGACGGCGGTGAAGGGACGGTGGAGTCGATGGTGGCGGCCACCGGCGGCGAGATCGTCCAGGTGACGGTCACCGGGCCGCTGGGCGAGCCGGTGCAGGGGTTCTATGGCCTGCTGGGCGACGGCGCAACCGCGGTGATTGAAATGGCCGCCGCCTCCGGGCTGCATCTGGCGCCGCCTAATCGGCGCGATCCGCGCATCACCACCAGCTACGGCACCGGTGAACTGATGTTGGCGGCGCTGGAACGCGGCGTGAAGGCGATCATTCTCGGCATCGGCGGCAGCGCCACTAACGACGGCGGCGCCGGGATGATGCAGGCGCTGGGCGTGAAGTTGCTGGATAAGGATCGTCGCCCGCTGCCGGTGGGCGGCGCGGCGCTGGCGCAGCTGGCGCAGCTCGATCTCGCCGGGCTGGACGCGCGCTGGCAACGGGTGAGCGTGACCGCCGCCTGCGACGTCGATAACCCGCTGTGCGGCGAAAAGGGCGCCTCGGCGGTGTTCGGGCCGCAGAAGGGGGCGACGCCGGAGATGGTGGCGCAGCTCGATGCGGCGCTGCACCACTACGGCGAGCTGCTGGAACGGGAAACCGGCCGCGCCGTGCTCACCCAGCCGGGCGCGGGGGCGGCGGGTGGCATGGGGGCGGCGCTGCTCGGCATGCTCAGCGCGCGCTTGCGGCCGGGCATCGAGATCGTCACCGAAACTCTGCGCCTGGATGAGGCGGTGCGCGATGCCGATCTGGTGATCACCGGCGAAGGGCGGCTGGACAGCCAGTCGATCCACGGCAAAACGCCGATCGGCGTGGCGCGGGTGGCCAAGCGCCACGGCGTGCCGGTGATCGCCATCGCCGGCAGCCTGACGCCGGATTATTCGGTGGTGCATCAGCACGGCATCGATGCGGCGTTTTCGGTGCTCGATCGCATTGTGACGCTGGAAGAAGCGCTGACGGACGCCGATCGCAATCTGCAGGTGACGGCGCGCAACGTGGCGGCGGTATGGCAGCTGGCGCAGGGAGGAAGCCCACAGGCATAGCCTGTTGCTGTTATCGGTTTCGATGCAGGACTTTTCCGTTACAATAGCCGGCATTAATGGCTGCTGACATCCCGACCCAGAACGGAATGCCGGCCGGAAAGGAAATGAGGGGAACTGAGATGAAGCAAGAGAAACACGGCGTATTGCTGGTGAACCTGGGCACGCCAGATGCGCCGACCTCGTCGGCGGTCAAACGCTATCTGAAGGAATTCCTCAGTGACGATCGCGTGGTCGACACGGCGCCGCTGATTTGGTGGCCGATCCTCAACGGCGCGATCCTGCCGATCCGCTCACCGCGCGTGGCGAAACTCTATCAGTCGGTGTGGATGGAAGAGGGCTCGCCACTGCTGGTGTACAGCCGCCGCCAACAGCGGGCGCTGGCGGCGCGCATGCCGAATACGCCGGTGGAGCTGGGCATGAGCTACGGTTCGCCAAGCCTGGCGGAAGCCATCGACAAGCTGCTGGCGCAGGGCGTGACCAACCTGGTGGTGCTGCCGCTCTATCCGCAATATTCCTGTTCCACCAGCGCGGCGGTATGGGATGGCGTGGCGCGGGTGCTGAAAGGCTATCGCCGCTTGCCTTCTGTGGCCTTCATTCGCGATTACGCCGAACACCCGGCCTATATCGCCGCGCTGCAGCAAAGCGTGGAGCGCTCGTTCGCCGAGCACGGCCAGCCGGACCGGCTGGTGTTGTCGTTCCACGGCATCCCCAAGCGCTATGCGCGGCTCGGCGACGACTACCCGCAGCGCTGCGAGGATACGCTGCGTGCGCTGAGCGCCACGCTGCCGCTGGCGCCGGAGCGGGTGATGATGACGTACCAATCGCGCTTCGGCCGCGAGCCGTGGCTGACGCCGTACACCGATGAAACCCTGAAGGGGTTGCCGGCGCAGGGCGTGAAGCACATTCAACTGATTTGCCCCGGCTTCTCGGCAGACTGCCTGGAAACGCTGGAAGAGATCAAAGAGCAGAATCGCGAGATCTTCCTTAAGGCCGGCGGCGAGAAGTTTGAATATATCTCGGCGCTGAACGACGAGCCGGCGCATATCGACATGATGCAGCAGCTGGTGGCGCAGCGTCTGTAATCATCCATAATCTGTCTATTAGGTGCATCGTGATCGGGCGGGGATGTGTTAACATTCTCCGCTTGTTAAACCGTCACCACCGCCAATCACATGAAATTTCCTGGTAAACGCAAGTCCAAACACTATTTTCCGGTGAGCGCCCGCGATCCGCTTCTGCAGCAGGCCCAGCCCGAAAGTGAAATCAGCACCTCGTATATTGTCGGCATCGACCAGACGCTGGTGGATATCGAGGCAAAAGTGGACGATGCTTTTGTCCAGCGTTACGGCCTGAGCCTGGGCCACTCTTTGGTGATCGAAGACGACGTCGCCGAGGCGCTGTATCAGGAACTGAATGAAAACAACCTGGTCACCCATCAGTTCGCCGGCGGCACCATCGGCAATACCATGCACAACTATTCGGTGCTGGCGGACGATCGTTCGGTACTGCTCGGCGTGATGTGCAGCAACGTGAAAATCGGCAGCTACGCCTACCGTTATCTGTGCAATACCTCCAGCCGCACCGATCTTAACTATTTGCAGGGCGTTGATGGCGCCATCGGCCGCTGTTTCACGCTGATCGGCGAAAGCGGCGAGCGCACCTTCGCCATCAACCCCGGCCAGATGAACCAGCTGCGCCCGGAAAGCATTCCTGAAGAGGTGATCGCCGGCGCGTCGGCGCTGGTGCTGAGTTCTTACCTGGTGCGCTGCAAGGAAGGGGAGCCGATAAAGGACGCTACCCTGCAGGCGATCGAGTACGCCAAAAAACACGATGTGCCGGTGGTGCTGACCCTGGGCACCAAGTACGTCATTGCCGACAACCCGCAGTGGTGGCGCGACTTCCTGAAGGAAAATGTGACGATTCTGGCGATGAACGAAGACGAAGCGCTGGAGCTGACCGGGCTGAGCGATCCGCTGACCGCCTCGGACATGGCGCTGGAGTGGGTGGATCTGGTGCTGTGCACCGCCGGGCCGAATGGCCTGTATATGGCGGGCTACACCGAAGAAGCCAATAAGCGCCAGACCCAGCACCCGCTGCTGCCGGGGCATATCGCCGAGTTCAACCGCTACGAGTTCAGCCGCGCCATGCGCCGCGAGCACTGTGAAAATCCGCTGCGCGTTTATTCGCATATCGCGCCGTATATGGGCGGGCCGGAGAAGATCATGAACACCAACGGCGCCGGCGACGGCGCGCTGTCGGCGTTGCTGCACGATATCGCCGCCAACGGCTATCACCGCCACAACGTGCCGAACTCCAGCAAGCATGTGCGCAGTTACCTGACCTACTCCTCCCTGGCGCAGGTGTGCAAATACGCCAACCGCGTCAGCTACCAGGTGTTGAACCAGCATTCGCCACGCCTCACGCGCGGCCTGCCGGAGCGGGAAGACAGCCTGGAAGAGTCCTACTGGGAGCGTTAACTCGCTGAAAAAGAAAAGGTCCGGCATGCCGGACCTTTTTTTATGCGCGGGCCTCAGATCGGGCAGCCGCCCATTTTTTCTTCTTCGCTCAGGGTGTCCAGCTGCAGGATGTTCAGCATGCTGTTGGCGATCTCGCGTTCGCCCATGACCACCTGATTGGCGCCGCGATCGGTGATGTAGGCCACTTCATCGTCGTAGTGGGCGCGGGCGATGATCTCGATATTCGGCCGCTTGGTGCGCGCCGAGGCGACGATCTCGCCGGCCTCGTAACCATTCGGGATGGTCAGCAGCAGCCAGCGCGCGCAGTCGAGCCTAGCCAGATCCATCACTTCCGGATTGGCGGCGTTGCCCAGCACCGTCTTGATACCCTGTTCGCGCAACGCTTCCACCCGCGGGCGGGAGTTCTCGATCACCACCAGCGGAATGCCCGCCTCGGCCAGTTTGCCGCCCAGCAGGCTGCCGACGCGGCCGTAACCGACCACCAGCGCGTGATTGCACATATCCACCGGGATCTGTTTCTCTTCTTCCACCGCCTCTTCGAGGATTTGCTCTTCGATGGTTTCGGTTTTGGCCAGATAGCGTTCCAGCAGGGTGAACAACAGCGGGTTGAGCATGATGGACAGAATGGCGCCGGCCAGCACCAGATTGCGGCCGTGCTCCGACATCATGCCGAGCGCGATGCCGAGGCCCGCCAAAATAAAGGCGAACTCGCCGATCTGTGCCAGGCTGGCGGAAATGGTCAGCGCGGTGCGCTTGGAGTGACCGAACATTTTCACCAGCAGGAACGCGGCGGCGGATTTGCCGAACACGATGATCGCCAGCGTCGCCAGCACCGCCAGCGGTTCGTTAATCACGATCATCGGATCGAACAGCATGCCGACCGAGACGAAGAACAGCACCGCGAACGCGTCGCGCAGCGGCAGTGTGTCGTGCGCTGCGCGGTGGCTCAGCTCGGACTCGTTCAGCACCATGCCGGCGAAGAAGGCGCCCAGCGCAAAGGAAACGTCGAACAGCTTCACCGCGCCGTAGGCGATGCCGAGCGCCAGCGCCAATACCGCCAGGGTGAACAGCTCGCGCGAGCCGGTGCTGGCGGTTTTCGACAGGATCCACGGCACCAGGCGGCGGCCGACCACGATCATCAGCGCGATGAAGGCGATGACTTTACCGATGGTCAGTGCCAGCTCCATCAGCAGCTGGCTGCTGCTGGCGTTGTCATTGCCCAGCATATTGCCGAAGGCCGGCAACAATACCAGCGTCAGCACCATCGCCAAATCTTCGACGATCAGCCAGCCGATGGCGATTTGCCCGCGCTGGCTGTCGATCAGTTGCCGTTCCTCCAGGGCGCGCAGCAGCACCACGGTGCTGGCGGTGGAGAGGCAGAGGCCGAACACCAGACCGGAGATCAGATCCCAGCCGAGCAGCTTGGACAGCCCCATGCCGAGCAGGGTAGCGACGGCTATCTGCGCCACGGCGCCGGGAATGGCGATAGATTTTACTGCGAGGAGGTCTTTCAAAGAGAAGTGCAGGCCAACACCGAACATCAACAGGATAACGCCGATTTCCGCCAGTTCCGGCGCCAGTGAGGTGTCGGCGACGAAACCGGGGGTGAACGGGCCGGCGAGCACCCCTGCGGCCAGATACCCCACCAGAGGGGAGATGCGCAGGCGGTTCGCCAGCATGCCGAGGAGGAAGGCGAGTACTAACCCTCCGACGATGGTGGTGATGAGCGGTGTTGAATTATGCATCCATACTCCTTCTGGCTATGCATCGCGGCACGGGAGAAACGCAACAAAGTTACGAAAAGATACATTTAGTTTATTGCATTTGTTCGCGGCTTGCTTGGCTAATTTGGCCTTTTTTGTAAAAAAGCAGAGGATTTCACTTAAGGCATGGCAATAAGGGGGTTTTGTGGCAGATAAACCAAATAACATTGATTTATCCGTAGGATAACCCGGATGAATAAATAATTTCATCCGGGCAGGCAGCGGGGTTATTGCGCTTTATGCTCCATATTGGGCAGTAGCGCGGTAATAATGCCGATCAGTGGCAGGAAAGCACAGATTTGGTAGACCAGTTCGATACTGGTCAAATCGGCGACATAACCAAGAACTGCCGCACCTAACCCGCCCATACCGAAAGCAAAACCGAAGAATAAGCCGGAAACCATGCCCACTTTACCGGGGATCAGCTCCTGAGCGTAGACCAGAATGGCGGAGAACGCCGAGGCGAGAATAACCCCAATGATCACCGTCAAAATGCCGGTCCAATAGAGGGATGCATAGGGTAAAACAAGGGTAAACGGTGCAGCACCGAGAATAGAGCCCCAAATTACGTATTTACGCCCTATCTTGTCGCCAAGAGGCCCGCCGATAATGGTGCCTGCTGCTACCGCAAACAGAAAGGCGAACAGGTGAATTTGGGCATTCTGCACCGAAACACCGAACTTATGTATCAGATAAAAGGTGTAATAGCTGCTGATGCTGGCCAGATAGAAGTATTTGGAGAAAATCAGCACCAGCAGGATGCCCAGCGAGTAGGCCACGGTACGTTTTGGCAGCGGTTTCAGCAGCGACGGGCTTTTCGGCTGCCCTTTAGTTGCCCGATGCTGATGTTGATACCACTTGCTGACCTGCAGCAACACCACGATCGCCAGCAGCGCCGCCAGCGAGAACCAGGCGACGTTGCCCTTGCCGTAAGGCGCGATGATCAGCGCCGCCAGCAGCGGGCCGAGCGAGCTGCCGAAGTTGCCGCCGACCTGGAACAGCGACTGCGCCAGGCCGTGCCGCCCGCCGGAGGCCATGCGCGCCACGCGCGAGGATTCCGGGTGGAAGACCGATGAGCCGGTGCCCACCAGCGCCGCCGCCAGCAGCACCAGCGGGAAGGTGCTCGCCACCGACAGCAGCAGCAGGCCGGACAGGGTAAAGCCCATGCCGATCGGCAGCGAGTAAGGCTGCGGGTGTTTATCGGTGTAATAGCCGATCAGCGGTTGCAGCAGCGAGGCCGTTAGCTGATAGGTCAGGGTAATCATGCCGATCTGCACGAAGCTGAGGTGGAAATCGGCTTGCAGGATCGGGTAAATCGCCAGGATCAGCGACTGGATCATATCGTTGAGCAGGTGAGACACGCTGATGGCGCCAAGGATGGAGAAGGCGGTGCCTTTCACCGCACTGCCTTTGGCGGGCGGTATCGCGTTTTGGCTACTGTCGGTCATATTATTATTAGCCTGATAAGTTGTTGAGCACAGAGATGACATCTTAGGCAGGACGTTCAATTTTTACCATATCTGAAATAATCAGACTCACATCGCAAAAAATTGAAATCAGCTGTTATTAATTCGCGCTACAATTTCGGCCTCATCATAAAAGCCATTTAATACACGGAGATCCGCCATGCGTTTTTCGCTGAAAACCACCGCATGCGCGTTGGCCGTTTCCCTGACGTTGCTGTCGGGGGCCGCCAGCGCCTGGGAAAAGGATAAGACCTACGCCATCACCATTCTGCACACCAACGATCATCACGGTCACTTCTGGCAGAACGATCACGGCGAATATGGCCTGGGCGCGCAGAAAACGCTGGTGGACGGCATTCGTCAGGAAGTGGCGGCGCAGGGTGGCAGCCTGCTGTTGTTGTCCGGCGGCGATATCAATACCGGCGTGCCGGAATCGGATCTGCAGGACGCCGAGCCGGACTTCCGCGGCATGAACCTGGTGGGTTACGACGCGATGGCGATCGGTAACCACGAATTCGACAACCCGCTGAGCGTGCTGCGCCAGCAGGAGAAGTGGGCGACCTTCCCGCTGCTGTCCGCCAACATTTATCAGAAAAGCACCGGCCAGCGCCTGTTCAAGCCTTACGCCCTGTTCGACAAGCAGGGCATCAAGATCGCGGTGATCGGCCTGACGACCGACGATACCGCCAAGATAGGCAACCCGGAGTACTTCACCGACATGGAGTTCCGCGTGCCGGCGCAGGAGGCGAAGCAGGTGGTGGAGCAACTGCGTAAGGACGAGAAGCCGGACGTGATTATCGCCGCCACCCACATGGGGCACTATGACAACGGCGAACACGGCTCTAACGCGCCGGGCGACGTAGAGATGGCGCGCAGCCTGCCGGCCGGATATCTCGACATGATCGTCGGCGGCCACTCGCAGGATCCGGTGTGCATGGCCGGCGACAACCGCAAACAGGCGGATTATGTGCCGGGCACGCCGTGCTCGCCGGATCGCCAGAACGGCACCTGGATCGTGCAGGCGCACGAGTGGGGAAAATACGTGGGGCGCGCCGATTTCGAATTCCGCAATGGCGAGCTGAGGCTGGTGCATTATCAGCTGATCCCGGTGAACCTGAAGAAGAAAGTGGAGAAAGCGGACGGCACCAGCGAGCGGGTGTACTACACCCGGCAGATTGCGGAAGATCCGGCCATGATGAAGCTGCTGACGCCGTTCCAGGATAAGGGCAAGGCGCAGCTGGAAGTGAAAATCGGCAGCGTCAACGGCAAGCTTGAAGGCGACCGCAGCAAGGTGCGCTTCGTGCAGACCAACCTGGCGCGGGTGATGCTGGCCGCGCAGAGGGAGCGCGCCGACGCCGACTTCGCCGTGATGAGCGGCGGCGGGGTGCGCGATTCGATTGAAAGCGGCGATATCACCTACAAGAATGTGCTCAAGGTGCAGCCGTTCGGCAACACCCTGGTGCATGTCGATATGAAAGGCAGCGAGGTTGAGCAGTACCTGGCGGTGGTGGCCAACATGAAGCCGGATTCTGGCGCCTACGCCCAGTTCGCCAACGTCAGCCTAGTGGCGGACGGCAAGGGCGTCAGCGAGGTGAAGATCAATGGCCAGCCGCTGCAGGCGGATAAAACTTACCGCATGGCGACGCTGAACTTCAACGCGCTGGGCGGCGACGGCTATCCGAAGCTGGACGGGCTGCCGAGCTACGTCAACACCGGCTTTATCGACGCCGAGGTGCTGAAGCAATACATCGAGAAACACTCGCCGCTGGATGCGGCGGCTTACGAACCGAAGGGCGAAATCGTGTATCGCTAGAAGCGTCGCGGAACGGCGCTCTCGCTTGTCGCGGGGCGCCGTTCCCGCCGTCGCTTTTCTCCTCTGAATCAACGCCTTTTGTCAGCGTTGCCGTTTTAAACGGCGTCTTACTTTCTTCTCTCCATATACGCCCTCGGCGGGCAGCCTGCCATATTCTTGAAAAAAGTGGCGAAGGCGCTGTCGCTGGAAAACGCCAGCCGACCGGCGACGTCGGATTGGCTCAGCCCTGCGGCCAGCATCTCTATCGCTTTGATCAGGCGCCATTGCTGGCGCCATTGTTGATAACCGAGACCGGTTTCACGGCGGAAAATCCGGCTGATGGTTTTCTCGGAAGCGCCGCTATAGCGCGATAGCTCGTGCAGCGGCGGAAGCATGTCCAGATTGGCCAGATGGCGCAGGCGGCGGTCGCTGGGCAGCGGCAGCAGCGTCAGTTCGCGCGGCGCGGCGGCGATCTCGTCCAGGCAGACCGCCAGAATATTGGCGTAAGGCCCATGCTGCCAGTCGGTGTCGAAGGCGGCGAACGCGATGCGTTCCAACACCTCGCGCAGCAGCGGCGAGGCTGTCAGTACGGCAAGCTGCGCAGGCAGACAGGCATAGCGATCGGCGTCGAGATAAAGCGAACGGTAGCCGACGACGCCGTTGACCTGAACGCGGTGAGCCACCTGCGGCGGGATCCAGGCGACTCTGCCCGGCGGCAGCATACAGATGCTTTGGTTGAGCGTGATGCGCATGCTGCCTTGCTGACAGAACAGCAACTGCCCCCTGTCATGCCAATGCGTGCCCGAGTCGTGCTGCGCCAGTTCGGCGGCGATCCCGAGTACGCTGTTGTCGAGCGTATCCGGATTAAAACTGTCCTGCGCCTGAAGCCACGCCATAGCCTGTCCGATTTTGTAAATTTATTGTCTTTTATATTGTAATCGGCGCTGGGACCAGATGCTACCTTGTGCAGCCTATTCTTGGCTACAGGATCTGTTATGCAACGTAAACTGACGCTGACGTTGGCAACGTCGATGATGATGTTTCCCCAGGTGGTAGAGACCATCTACAGTCCGGCATTGACGCATATTGCGCACGGTTTCCGGGTCAGTGCGGAGATGGCGGCGCAAACGCTCTCTTGCTACTTTTTCGCCTTTGCGCTGGGCGTGGTGGTATGGGGGCGGATGTGCGACGTCATCGGACGCCGTCCCACCATTTTGGCCGGGCTGACGCTCTATCTGCTGGCTTCTCTCGTTGCGTTGTTCAGCGGCAGCTTCAGCGTGCTGCTGGCCGCGCGGGTGCTGGCCGCCTTTGGCGCGGCGGTCGGTTCGGTCGGGACGCAAACGGCGATTCGCGATCGCTTCGACGGTTATGAATTGGCGCGGGTGTTCTCGGTGATGGGGATCGCCATGGCGATCGGCCCGGCGATTGGCGTGTTGAGCGGCGCAGTGCTGACTCACTATTGGGGCTATCAGGGGGTGTTCGGCGGTTTGGCGCTGTTGGCGGCGCTGTTGCTGGGCTATGCCGGTTGGCAACTGCCGGAGACGCGTCCGCAACAGGTGGTGAAGAATTCATTTTTCGGCACGCTGGGACGGATGGTCAAGGACGGGGATATTTGGCTCAGCGCGCTGTTGGTGGCGTTGTTCAATATTTGCATGTTCAGCTATTACCAGCTGGCGCCATTCCACTTCTCGGCGTTGGCGCTGCCGGCGCAGTGGTTCGGTTATACCGGTTTGGTGTTGGCGGCCGGGGTGGGTATCGGCGCGGCGATCAACACGTTTTTGATCGGCAAGCACTGGTTGTTCCCCGCACTGTTGATGCTGGCCTGCGGATTATCGCTGATCGGCGGCCTACTGGTACTGCTGCTGGAAGGGACCTTGTGGTTCGTTCTGCCGATGATGCTGGTGGTGATGGCGTACGGCATCGCCATTCCCAATATTCTGGCGCGCGCGCTGCGCCATTATAAAGACTGCATGGGCACCGCCGGCGCCATCCTTGGCCTGATGTATTACCTGATGCTCGGCGGTGGCTTGGTGTTGGCTGGGCTTTCGCAGCACCTGGGCGCCGTGCTGTCGCTCTGCAGCCTCTGCGTGCTGCTGTTGGCGTGGCGGGTGGTGTACAACGAGCGTCGTTTGACGATGCCTGAGCGTATCTGAATGATAAGCGGGCCGGACATTCTCGCCACCGCCGCCTTCCAATGATAGCCTGAGCGACAATTTGGTTTTGATAACGCAAACAGGAATATGACATGTTGAAAACCGCAGGCTGGCTGCTGCCCGCCATCGTGGCGCTGGCGGGGTGTTCGTCATCCGGCCAACGTCACGAACAAACCCTCAGCCAGGCGCTGGCGGCCCTCGGCCAAGACAAGGCGCTGGTTGGGGCGTCGAGCGGCGTGATGGTGCGCGATGCCGAGAGCGGCGCCGTGCTGTATCAGGCGCACGCGGATCAGCGTTTGGCGCCGGCTTCCAACATGAAGATGTTCACCTCTCTGGCGGCGTTCGGCGTGCTGGGGGCTGATTACCGCTTTGAAACCCGGCTGTTGACCGCCGGCGAGCAGCGCGGCGACACCTTGCGAGGGGATCTCTATCTACAGGGCAGCGGTGACCCGACGCTGCATCCGGACGATCTCGACACCTTCGCCGCAGCGCTGGCGCAGCGCGGCATCCGTCATATACAGGGGCGGTTGTTGCTGGATGCCGGCGCCTTCGATCAGACGCCATTCGGCGCCGGTTGGAGCTGGGACGATGAACCTTTCGCCTTCGCTGCGCCGATCTCGGCGCTGAACTACGCCTTTACTCCCGGCGGCGATATCAACGTGGTGCAGGTGGCGGTGCGGCCGGGCGCCCGCGCCGGCGCGCCGGGACGGGTGAGCTTCTATCCCGCCAATGACGCGGTGACGCTGGTCAACCGCACCACCACCGGTAGTGACACCGCGCTGACGTACGAGCGCCGGCCGGGCAGCAACCGGATCGTGGTCAGCGGCACCATCGCCGCGCAGGCGGAGGCCAGCTCGCGATTGATTACCGTCGATCAACCGTCCCTTGTCGTCGGCGCTTTATTGCAACATGCTCTGCGCGCGCACGGCATCACCCTGCGCGGCAAGGTTGAAGAGGGCGTGACGCCGGCCGGCGCACAGCTGCTGGCGGAAAAAACCTCGCCGCCGCTCTCCCGCCTGGTCGTCACCTTCCTGAAAGTCTCCAATAACGGCTACGGCGAGATATTGACCAAGGCGATGGGCCGCAAGACGCAGGGTAAAGGGGATTGGGCCGCCGGCCTTCAGGCGATAAACGGATTTGTGCAAAGCCAGGGCGTCGCGGCCGACGCGTATCGCCAGGTGGACGGCTCAGGGCTGTCGCGCATGAACCAGATCACGCCGCAACAGCTGACGACGCTGCTGCTGGCGGCCAGAAAACAGCCGTGGTTCGCCGACTGGTATCACGCCTTGCCCGTCGCGGGCGAGCCGGGGTTGCTGGTGGGCGGCACGCTGCAAAGCCGCATGGTGAACAGCGCGGCGGCGGGGCGCGCCCACGCCAAGAGCGGTTCCATGACCGGTGTATCGTCGCTCAGCGGCTATGTCGATTCGGCGACCGGGCGGCCGCTGGCATTCGCCATCATCAGCAATAACTATCTGGTGCCCGGCGCGCAGGTGAAGGCGCTGGAGGACCGCCTGGTGGAGACGCTGGCGGCCTGTGACGCCACGGTGGCGTGCCGCTGAGCGCGCGGCGTCAGTCGCGTTTGGCAATGTCGGCGAAGCTGCCGGCCAGCAGGCGGCACAGATCGGCGGCGGCCAGTTCGATGTCCAGCCCGCGTTTGCCGCCGGAAACGTAGATGGTGGCGAACGCTTGCGCCGGGCTGTCGATCACCGTCGGCAGCCGCTTTTTCTGCCCCAGCGGGCTGATGCCGCCCACCAGATAACCGGTGACGCGCTGCGCCAACTGCGGATCGGCCATCTCGGCCTTTTTGGCGCCGAGCGCGCGGGCGACCTTCTTCAGATCCAACTGGGTCGCGACCGGGGTGACCGCCACCGCCAGGTGTTTGGCGTCGCCGTTCAGCGCCACCAGCAAGGTTTTGTAAACCCGATCGGCATCCAGCCCCAGCTTTCTCACCGCCTCGTCGCCGAAGTTGGTTTCGTCGCTGTCGTGGTGATAAGGATGGAGGGTGAAGGCGACCTTTTGTTTCTCAAGCAGAACGACTGCGGGCGTCATGATGTGTTGTCCAAAATGTCCCCGGCGGGGAAAGGGTGATAACCAGCCTTAAAAATACAAAAATCCAACCTGCCCGGCAACCTGAGCGGCTGTTACATAAAGCGGGTTGCCAAGATATTCACCGGGTTGCTACCCTGTTTACTGTAACCGTTAACACGGTTGCTATGCGTATAACTAGAATACAAGAAATTCCTCTTTGACTGGCCAATAGCGATATTGGCCTCTTTTTTACCCCTGCGGCTGCAGCATCGCCGGCAGGTTATCCTCGCCGTACAGGTGCAATGCGCCAACCGCCACCACATAGTCACCGGCAGGCAGCGCCTCCAGCTGATGCCGCCAGTCGCGATTGCGCTGATGCATCAGCACGTCATACAGCCCGGCGCTGAAGGTGGCGGGCAGCGTGTCCAGCGTACCGCGCGGTTTGGCGTCCAGCCACCAGCTCACCATGGTTTGCAGCAGCCGCGCGTTGGTATGCCAGTGTTCCAGCGTATCGCGCAGCAGCGCAATGCCGCCTTCCGGCAATTGTTCCAGCATCGCCAGCTGCTGCTGCGCGCCTTCCAGTTCGATCACCGGTTTGTCCTGCGCCCGGGCGGCTTGCAGCAGCTGATAGTCCACGCCATATTCCGCGCGCAGCCCCAAACGCTGAGCCTGGCGCGCCTGCATCATCAGCGCCACCTGCCAGCCGGGCAGGGTAGCGAAGGCGTGCGGGTCGGCGCCCAGCTCATGGCACAGCGCCAGCAACCGTTGATATTCTTCGGCGGACAGGCGCTGTTCCAGCTCCGGCTGCAGCTCGGCGTGGTCGAAAGGGGAGGCGGAGTCGGTGATATCGGCTTCGACGATCAGCGCGTCGGCCTGCTGCAGCCGGGCGGTCAACCGGGGCGGCAACGGCGACATATCGACGGTGCCCATATGGATGCTGCCCACCAGATGCAGCCGACGATCGCCAGGCAGGGTGATGTCCAACGCCGGATAAGCGTAACGCTTGGGCGAGATCAGGCCGAGAAAGGCGGCGAGGCGGCGTAACAGTTGACCCATACGGCGTGGCTCCTGAATAACGGGTGCGCGTTTCAGCATGAAAGGCGAGGGGAAATCGTTATTCATGCTAAACGCTATCCGCCGCGCAGGAAAGCCCGGAAAACAGCGGGGCGCCATGACGGCGCCCCGGCAATCACTTCCTGGGTTTAAAACGCAGCAGCCGGTTGGCGTTGCTGACCACGGTAATGGACGACAGCGCCATCGCCGCGCCCGCCACCACCGGGCTGAGCAGCGTGCCGGTCAGCGGGTAGAGCACGCCGGCGGCGATCGGAATGCCCAGCGTATTGTAGATAAAGGCGCCGAACAGGTTCTGCTTCATGTTGCGCAGCGTGGCCTTCGACAGCGCTACCGCATCCGCCACGCCGTGCAGGCTGTGGCGCATCAGGGTGATGGCGGCGGTCTCGATGGCGATGTCGCTGCCGCCGCCCATCGCGATGCCCACGTCGGCCTGCGCCAGCGCCGGGGCGTCGTTGATGCCGTCGCCGACCATCGCCACGCGCTGGCCCTGCGCCTGCAACTGTTTGATCGCCTCCGCTTTGCCGTCCGGCAGCACGCCGGCAATCACCCGATCGATACCGGCCTCTTTGGCGATGGCGTTGGCGGTTACCGGGTTGTCGCCGGTCAGCATCACCAGCTGATACCCCTGCTGGTGCAGGCGCTGCAGCGCCGCAACGCTGTCCTCGCGCAGCGGATCGCGAATGGCGAACAGCGCGGCCGGTTTACCGTCCACGGCCAGCAGCACCGGCGTTACGCCGCGTTCGGCCTGGGCGCGCATCGGCGCATCCAGTTCGGCGGTCGCTACCTGATGCTGTTCCAGCAGCGCGGCGTTGCCCAGCAGCACCTGCACGCCGTCGATCTCCCCGCTGACGCCGGCGCCGCGCAGGGTGCGGAACTGCGCTACCTGCGGCAGCATTTGCCCGGTGGCGCGTTCCATGATGGCGCGCGCCAGCGGGTGGTTGGAGCCTTGTTCCAGCGCGGCGGCCCAGCCGATCGCTTGCTGTTCGCTGACCTGATTGAAGGTCAGGATCTCCACCACCTGCGGTTTCCCTTCGGTCAGGGTGCCGGTTTTGTCGAACACCAGGGTGTCCAGCTGGCTGGCCTGCTGCAGGGCGTCGGCGTCGCGCACCAGCACGCCGAACTCCGCCGCGCGGCCGACGCCGGAGATGATCGACATCGGCGTCGCCAGACCCAATGCGCACGGGCAGGCGATGATCAGCACCGTGGTGGCGATCACCAGCGTATAGACCAGCTGCGGCTGCGGGCCAAAGAAGTACCATATCGCCGCGCTGAACAGGGCGATCGCCACTACCGCCGGCACGAACACCGCCGAGACGCGGTCAGCCAGTTGGCCAATCGCCGGTTTGCTGCTCTGCGCCTGACGCACCAGTTTGATGATGCGCGCCAGCGTGGTTTGGCTGCCGATGGCGGCGGCGCGGAACAGCACGCTGCCGTCGTCGACCACCGTCCCGGCATGCACCGTGTCGCCGGCGCCTTTCTGCTGCGGCACCGCTTCGCCGGTCAGCATCGCTTCATCAAGCCAGACTTCACCCTGTACGATTTCGCCGTCGACCGGCACGCGATCGCCGGTAGTCAGCCGCAGCGTCATGCCGAGCTGCACCTCCGCCAGCGGGATATCGCGCTCGCCGTCGTCAGTTACCAGGCGGGCGGTGGGCGGCGTTAGATCCAACAAGCGCTCCAGCGCCTGCGAAGAACGCTGGCGAGCGCGCTGCTCCAGCGCATGGCCGAGGTTGATCAAACCGATGATCATCGCGCTGGCCTCGTAATAGAGGTGGCGCGCTTCCATCGGGAAGAAATCGGGCCAAATGTTGACGGCGATCGAGTAGAGCCAGGCGGCGCCGGTGCCGAGCGCCACCAGAGTATCCATGGTGGCGCTGCCGTTCATCAGCGCGCGCCAGGCGTTGCGGTAGAAGTGCCCGCCGGCGAACACCATCACCGCCAGGGTGATGACGCCGACCAGCAGCCAGGGGCGCTGGGTTTCCGGCGTCAGCGTCATGCTGCCGCCGAACAGCCCCCAGGCCATCAGCGGGATCCCCAGGGCCAGACCGAGCGCCGCCTGCCAGCTAAAGCGCTTCATGTTGGCGCGAGCGGTCTGCTGTTGCCGTTCGCGACGTTCGGTTTCGTCCTGGATCATCTCGGCGCCGTAGCCGGCTTTTTCCACCGCCGCCACCAGCGCCTGCGCATCGGCGGCGCCGGTCACCAGCGCGCTGCGCTCCGCCAGATTGACGCGGGCGTGCTCCACGCCGGGGACGCTTTGCAGCGCCTGCTGCACTTTATTGACGCAGCTGGCGCAGGTCATGCCGCTGAGCAGCAGCTGTACGCTGTCGTCCGCGCTGTCGGTTGCCGGAAGGGAAGGTTGCGCCGCTGGCTGAACGTCCGGCAACGAAGGTGTTGCGTCAGTCAACGGCTCAGTTTTTGGGACGACGGCGCCCGCCACGCTGGCGTGATAACCGGCGTGTTCTACTGCGGCGATCAGCGCCTGTGGATCGGCATCGCCGTACACTTTCGCGCTGTCGATCTCGACCTCGGCGGCGAACACGCCCGGTACCGCTTCCAGCGCCTTGCGGGTGCTGCCGACGCAGTGCATGCAGCTCAGGCCGCTCAGCTGCAGTTCGGTATCGGCGTGCGGCGCGACTTCGGCCTGATAACCGGCGGCGATCACGCTGTCGATCAGCGCGCTGTCCGGCGCTTCACCGGTCACTTTGGCGTATTGGACGTTAACCTCGGCCTGTTCGACATCGCTGCGGCTTTCCAGGGCTTTTTTCACCCGCTGCGCGCAGTTCATGCAGGACAACCCCTGTAATGCCAGCATAGTGGTGTGTGACATGATTGGACTCCTTGCTTAAGGGCGGTGTTTAAAGGTTGACCGCCTGACCTGTTTTCACTAAGAATGGAGCTTAAACCTTCCAGCAAGGGTAAGGTCAAGGAGGGAAAATGAATATTAGCGACGTCGCGAAAAAAACCGGTTTAACCAGCAAGACGATTCGTTTTTACGAAGAGAAAGCGCTGATTACCGCCCCTATCCGCAGCGATAACGGTTACCGCCACTATTCCGCCAGGCATGTCGAAGAGCTGACGCTGCTGCGCCAGGCGCGGCAGGTGGGCTTCAACCTGGACGAGTGCCGTGAGCTGGTGGCGTTGTTCAACGATCCGGCCCGCCACAGCGCCGACGTGAAGGCGCGCACGCTGCAGAAGGTGGCGGAGATCGAAAGGCACATCAGCGAACTGGGCGAAATGCGCCAACGCCTGTTGACGCTGGCGGAACAATGTCCGGGCGATGAGGGGGCCGAGTGCCCCATCATCAATAATCTGGCGGGATGCTGTCGTTCGAATTAACGGCTGATGGCGCGGATCACCAGCGTGACCCCTTCCACCGCCACCACTTCCACTTCGGTGCCGGCGGGCAGATCTTCCGCCGCCTGCGCGCGCCAGCTGCTGTCGCCGATATTGATGCGCCCCATGCCGTTGTGCATCGGCTCCGTCAGCGTGGCGCGGGTGCCGATCAGCTGACGGTTGCGCTGGTTGAGCACCGGTGAACCGCCGGACGCTGCCGCCGGGCGGCGACGCAGCCAGTACCACCATAGATAGGCGACGACGACGGTCAGGACGGCGAAGATCACGCCTTGCCATTCCCAGGCGAGCGCCGGCAGCAGCCAGATCAAGGCGCCGACCAACAGCGCCGCCACGCCGCTCCACAGCAGGTAGCCGCCGGCGCCGAGCATTTCCGCCGCCAGCAACACGCCCCCGAGGGAGAGCCAGAACCACAGCGGATTCGCCGCGATCAGTTCGAGCATGATTATTTGCCTTTGCTTTCTTTCAGCAGTTCGGTAATGCCGCCGATCGAGCCGAGCAGGCTGCTGGCGTCCAGCGGCATCATCACCACTTTGCTGTTGTTGGAGGAACCGATCTTCTGCAGCGCGTCGGTGTATTTCTGCGCCACGAAGTAGTTCACCGCCTGAATGTTGCCGCTGGCGATGGCGTCGGACACCAGCTGGGTGGCGCGCGCCTCGGCCTCGGCGGCGCGCTCACGCGCTTCCGCCTGCAGGAACGCCGACTGGCGTTCGCCCTCGGCCTTCAGGATTTGCGATTGTTTCTCACCCTCGGCGCGCAGAATGGCCGCCTGGCGCACCCCTTCCGCCTCCAGGATGTCGGCGCGCTTGGTTCGCTCGGCCTTCATCTGGGCGTTCATCGAGGCGATCAGTTCCGCCGGTGGGCGCACGTCGCGGATCTCGATACGGGTGATCTTCACCCCCCAAGGGTTGGTCGCTTCATCGACGATGTGCAGCAGGCGGCTGTTGATGCTGTCGCGCTGCGACAGCATTTCGTCCAGCTCCATCGAGCCGAGCACGGTGCGGAAGTTGGTCATGGTCAGGTTGACGATCGCCTGTTCGAGGTTGCTGACCTCGTAGGCGGCGCGCGCCGGATCGACCACCTGGATAAAGCACACCGCATCGATGGCCACGTTGGCGTTATCGCGGGAAATCACTTCCTGCGAAGGGATGTCCAGCACCTGCTCCATCATATTGATTTTACGGCCGATGCGGTCCATGAACGGCACCACCAGGTTCAGGCCCGGCATCAGCGTTTTGGTGTAGCGGCCGAAGCGTTCTACCGTCCATTGGAACCCCTGCGGCACAATTTTGACGCCGGCGAACACCACAATCAGCGCGACGACGATCACGATGGGAATAAAAGTAAGCATGCAAACCTCCTGTCAGACATATGTAAACAGATATTACGCCAGCGCAGGAAAAATGCCTACCGATACCGCGACTTAATCCAGGGCGCTGACCAAACCCGCGATTAACGGATCCCGCGTCTGGAACAGGCTGATCAGGGTGCGCACCGCTTCGCCGCCGCGAGCATCGGACCAGGCTAGCGACAGGGGTGAAGGTTGGCGCGGATATCTGAGCTGCTTGGCCACCAATTCGCCGCTATCAAGATAAGTTTGGCACAGCTGGCGCGGAAGGAAACCGATCCCGAGACCGCGCAGATGGCATTCCAGCTTGGTGCGCAGATCCGGCACCTTGATCTCCTGCTGGCCGGACAGCAACCAGGCGGTACGCTTGGCCAGATGGCGCGCGGTATCTTCGACGTTGATTGCGGCATAAGGGCGCAGCTGCGTTTCGTTCAACGGATCGGCGGCAGCGGCCAGCGGATGCGTCGGCGAAATGGCGAACACCCAATCGATCTTGCCGAGCGGCAGCACCTTGATGCTGTTTTCCAGCGATTCATTGCCCGCCGCGCCGATCGCCAGATGGCAATCCTCATTCAGCAGCGCGTCCCACACGCCCATGTACACCTGGCGGGAAATGTGGAATTGGGTGAACGGGTATTTGTCGTGCAGGTGAGTCAACAGCCCGGCTACGGCGGCGGCGTCGTACAGCAGGTTGTTGATCACGATATTCACCTGATGCTCTACGCCGTCGTTGATTTGCCGCAGTTCGCCCGGCATGGCGTCCAGCCAGGTGTGCCACTGGCGGCAGCGCTCCAGCAAATACTCCCCGGCCGGCGTCAGGTTGACGGTGCGGGTGGTGCGGATAAACAGCTGCGTGCCGATGCTCTCTTCCAGCGTTTTAATGCGGTAGCTGATGGTGGCGGTGGTTTTATGCAGCAACTCTGCCGCGCGCGAGAAGCTTTGGCACTCGGCAACTTTGATAAACGAACGAATGGTTTCGTGATCCAGCATGTGGGGTCCTTGGCTGACACCGCCTTTTCGGTTATCGGTGAGAAGAATCTACTGATGTTGCGACACGATAGGCAGCGGCAAAGCCCAACCCCACGATCCCGGTCACAGAATCACCGGATAGCGATGAGCATACGCAGCCCTATTCTTGTCGATCGTGGATTAGGTGTTTTTTTAATTCATTGATTTCAAGCAATTAATATGGGATTCCGATCGTGAAATGTGCGGACGATCTTGTTATGGAAAAATTTTCCAAAAAATTGCTGTCAAATTTGCCATGCGCTGTCTAGAGTGAAGGCGTTGGGTGAAATATCGCCGTTTAATCGTCGTCTGGGTCATGCGCTTTGGAGAATCACATGGATTTAGTCATCGAAGAATTAACGCCGGCGGCCTTTGCGCCTTATGGCGATGTATTGCAGATAGAAGGTTCGCGTTTCTTTCATATCAATGACGGAAAAACCGAGCGTTATCACGATCTCGCCAAGATTGAGGTGTCGGACGGCAACCGGGTGCTGGCCAGCATCAACCGGGCGGAACCCTGCGAGCTGCCGATGACCTTTTCCCTGCTGGAAAAGCATCCGCTCTCGTCGCAGGCCTTTGTGCCGATGAACGGCGAACGCTTCGTGGTGATCGTCGCCGAACCGGGCGAAACGATCCCTGTTGGCACGTTGCGCGCCTTTATCACCAACGGCAAACAGGGGATCAACTATCATCGTAACGTCTGGCATCACCCGCTGTTCGCCTATACGAAAGTCACCGACTTTTTCACCATCGATCGTGCAGGCGCCGACAACTGCGTAGTCAGCCGCTTGCCGGAGCCGTATCGCATAGTTTTGGCATAGCGCTGGCCGCACGCCGCGCAGGGCGTTTATCATAGCGTCACCCATGCCGTCACTGACAAAGGAAGCTTGAATGACCGAATTACGCAGGAAAGGACGACCCGCCACCGAAGCCGGCGCGACCAAAGGGGCGCAGGCGTTGGATCGCGGGCTGGAGATCCTCCAGTATTTGGCCAACGCCGGGGGAAGCTCGTCGGTTTCCGTGCTGTCCGAAAAGCTGGAGTTGCCGCTGTCCACCACCTTCAGATTGTTGAAAGTGCTGGAGAAATCGGAATTCGTCTTTCAGGATCCGCAGCTGGGCTGGTGGCATATCGGCATTCAGTCGTTCACCGTCGGCTCCGCTTACATGAACGATCGCGACGTGGTATCGGTAGCCGGGCCGTTCATGCGGCGGCTGATGCTGTTGTCCGGCGAGACCGCCAACCTGGCGATCCGCAACAATTTCGATGCGGTGCTGATTCGCCAATGCGAATGCCAGGCGATGGTGCGCATGTGCGCGCCGCTGGGCAGCCGCTTGCCGCTGCACGCATCGGGCGCCGGCAAGGCGCTGCTGTATCCGCTGGCGGAAGAAGAGATGCTGGATCTGATCGTGCGTTCGGGGCTGCAATCCTATACGCCGAAAACCCTGACCAGCGTGAACCTGCTGCGCAAGGATCTGCATCAGTCGCTGGAGCAGGGCTACACCATCGACGATGAAGAGCACGCGCTGGGCCTGAACTGCCTGGCTTCGGCGATTTTCGATCGCAACAACAACGTGATCGCCGCTATTTCCATTTCCGGGCCCAGTTCGCGGGTCGGCAAGGAGCGGTTCAAAGAGCTGGGTGAACTGGTGGGGGAAGTGGCCAGAGATATCAGCGCCGCGCTGGGTGAATCGCGCAGCAAGGCGTAATCGTCGCGTGCCGGGGTGAGCCGGCGCGGAACAAGACTCCCCGTTTGATGAGCAGACGGGTTTTTTTGACGGTATTTCAAAGTTGGAAAAATTTTCCAATAAATTAAGGAGAGCATCACATGGCAATTATGCGAGCGGTAGACGCGGCAATGTACGTGCTGGAAAAAGAAGGGATCACCACCGCGTTCGGCGTGCCCGGCGCGGCGATTAACCCGTTCTACGATGCGATGCGGCGACACGGCGGCATCAAACACTACCTGGCGCGGCACGTGGAAGGGGCCTCGCACATGGCGGAAGGTTATACCCGCGCCGCCGCCGGCAATATCGGCGTGTGCATTGGCACCTCCGGCCCGGCGGGCACTGACATGATCACCGGCCTTTACTCCGCCTCCGCCGATTCGATTCCGATCCTGTGCATTACCGGCCAGGCGCCGCGCGCGCGTTTGCACAAGGAAGATTTTCAGGCGGTGGACATCGAGTCGATCGCCAAGCCGGTGACCAAGATGGCGGTCACCGTGCAGGAACCGGCGCTGGTGCCGCGGGTGCTACAGCAGGCGTTTCACCTGATGCGCTCCGGCCGGCCGGGCCCGGTGTTGATCGACCTGCCTTTCGACGTGCAGATGGCGGAGATCGAGTTCGATCCGGACACCTACTCGTCGCTGCCCGCCTATAAGCCGGCGGCCACCCAGGCGCAGATCGACAAAGCGCTGGATCTGTTGTGCGCGGCGAAAAAGCCGTTGATCATCGCCGGCGGCGGCATTCACAACGCCGATGCGGCGGATCTGCTGCAACGGCTGGCGGAGATCTGCAATGTGCCGGTGATCCCGACGCTGATGGGCTGGGGCGCCATTCCGGACGATCACCCGCTGATGGCGGGCATGGCGGGCCTGCAAACCTCGCACCGCTACGGCAACGCCAACCTGCTGGACTCGGATCTGGTGTTCGGCATCGGCAACCGCTGGGCCAACCGCCACACCGGTTCGGTGGATAAGTACACCGCCGGGCGCAAGGTGGTGCATATTGATATCGAGCCGACGCAGATTGGCCGGGTGATCTGCCCGGACCTGGGCATCGTTTCCGACGCGCGCATCGCGCTGCAAATGCTGGTGGACACGGCGCAGCGCCGTTTCGAACGCGGCGAGTTGCCGAATCGCGACGCCTGGTGCGCCGCCTGCCTGCAGCGCAAGCAAACGCTGCTGCGCAAGACCCATTTCGACAACGTACCGGTCAAGCCGCAGCGGGTGTATGAAGAGATGAACCGCGCCTTCGGCCGCGACGCCTGCTACGTCACCACCATCGGGCTGTCGCAGATCGCCGCCGCGCAAATGCTGCACGTTTTCGAACCGCGTCACTGGATCAATGCCGGTCAGGCCGGCCCACTGGGTTGGACGCTGCCTGCGGCGCTGGGCGTATGCGCCGCCGATCCGCAGCGCAAGGTGGTCGCGCTGTCGGGCGACTATGATTTCCAGTTCATGATCGAAGAGCTGGCGGTCGGCGCGCAGTTCAAGCTGCCGTATATCCATGTGCTGGTGAACAACGCCTATCTGGGGCTGATCCGTCAGGCACAGCGCGGGTTCGATATGGATTACTGCGTGCAGCTGTCGTTTGAAAACATCAACAACGCGGAAATTGGCGAGTACGGCGTCGATCACGTCAAGGTGGCGGAAGGCCTGGGTTGCAAGGCGCTGCGGGTGTTCAAACCGGAAGAGATCGCGCCGGCGTTCCGTCAGGCCCAGGAACTGATGCGGCAGCACCGGGTGCCGGTGGTGGTGGAAATCATCCTGGAGCGCGTCACCAATATTTCCATGGGCACCGAGCTGGATAACGTCAACGAGTTCGAGCCGGTGGCGGCAACGCCGGAAGACGCGCCGACCTCGGTCAACTTCTTTGATTACCGCTGAGGAGCCTTACTATGCCGAAATTTTCAGCCAACCTGTCGATGCTGTTCACTGAAGTCGATTTTATGCAGCGTTTCCGCCGGGCGAAGGAGCAGGGCTTCAGCGCGGTGGAATACATGTTCCCTTACGACTATCCGATCGCGGCGCTGCGCAGCGAACTGGAGGCGCACCGTCTGAGCCAGGTGCTGTTCAACCTGCCGGCCGGCGACTGGGCAGCGGGCGAACGGGGCATCGCCTGCTTGCCGGGGCGCGAAGCGGAGTTCCGCGACGGCGTCGGGCGCGCGATTGAGTATGCGCAGGCGCTGGGCTGCGATCGCATCAACTGTCTGATCGGCAATCCGGATCCCGCCGTCGGCCGCCACGCCACCGACGAACGGGTGAAGGAGAACCTGAGCTACGCCGCCGACACCCTGGCGCGGCAAAATATTCGCCTGCTGATCGAACCGATCAACCGCTACGACATGCCGCAGTTCTACCTGCAAACCTCCCGGCAGGCGATCGAACTGATCGAGGCGATCGGCAGCCCCAACCTGTATCTGCAGTACGACCTCTACCACATGCAGCGCATGGAAGGAGAGCTGACGCAGACCCTCGAGCGCCTGCTGGCGAGGATCGACCACATCCAGGTCGCCGATAACCCGGGGCGGCACGAGCCCGGCACCGGCGAAATCAACTGCGAGTTTATCTTCGCGCAGCTGGATCGCATGGGGTATCGCGGCTGGATCGGCTGTGAATACAAACCGCTCACCACCACGGAAAGCGGCCTGTCATGGATTAAAAAATACCTGTCTTGAGGAGATGAAAATGAAAGTGGGATTTATCGGTCTGGGCATCATGGGCGCGCCGATGGCGGAAAAGCTGCTGGCAGGCGGGCACACGCTTTACGCCCACACCCGACATGAGGTGCCGGCAACGTTACTGCAACAGGGGGCCATCGCCTGCCGCGATCCGCAGCAGGTGGCGGATGAGGCGGACGTGATCTTCATCATGGTGCCGGATACGCCGCAGGTGGAGGAGGTGCTGTTTGGTGAACGCGGCTGCGCCGCCGGCAAGCTGAACGGCAAAGTAGTGGTGGACATGAGCTCCATTTCACCGCTGGAGACCAAAGCGTTTGCGCAGCGCATCAACCAGCTGGGCGCCCAGTACCTGGACGCGCCGGTTTCCGGCGGCGAAGTGGGCGCCAAACAGGGCACGCTGACCATCATGGTGGGCGGCGAGCAAGCGACCTTCGAACGGGTGCAACCGCTGCTGGCGCTGATGGGCAAGAACATCACGTTGATCGGCGGCAACGGCGACGGGCAAACCTGCAAGGTCGCCAATCAGATCATCGTGGCGTTGACCATCGAAGCGGTCAGTGAAGCGTTGGTGTTCGCCTCGCGCGCCGGCGCCGATCCGGCCCGGGTGCGTGAAGCCCTGATGGGCGGCTTCGCCTCGTCGCGCATCCTCGAGGTGCACGGCGAGCGGATGATCAAGCGGGCGTTCGCGCCGGGGTTCCGCATCTCGCTGCACCAGAAGGATCTCAATCTGGCGCTGCAGGGTGCGAAGGCGCTGGCGCTCAGCCTGCCGAATACCGCCACCTGCCAGGAGTTGTTCAACGTCTGCGCCGCCAATGGCGACGGCGAACTGGATCACTCCGCGCTGGTGCGGGCGCTGGAAATCATGGGCAACCACCGGGTAGCCGGCTAAGGCGCCCGCCGGCGTTTCATTCGCCGGCTTATCATTAGAATCAGAGATGTTCGACATTAATAACGCCCTCTTTATGATAAATAAAGAGGGTCCCCGCCAATCCAATAAAAAATGATTCAGCACAATAAAAAGTAAAAAGCAGGATGCCAACCCAAGGAGACACTGAATATGGCAACCGATAATGCTGTTATTGACAAAGATATTCTTACCGCCCCTGACAAAAATCGTTTATATCGAAAAATCGCCTGGCGTATTATGCCCATTCTATTAGTGAGCTATATCGTCGGTTATCTCGATCGGGTGGGGATTTCGTTTTCGAAATTCCAAATGATGCCCGATATTCTGAACGGCAATGTCTCGATGGCCGAAGCCGTTTACGGGCTGGGGGCCGGGGTATTTTTCATCGGCTATATCATCGCCGGGGTGCCCAGCAATATTCTGCTGAGCCGCTACGGCGCCAGAAAGATCATCGCGCTGCTGATGGTGGTGTGGGGGGCGATTTCGATGCTGAGCATCTTCATCACCAACCCCTGGCAATTCTACCTGGCGCGTTTTCTGCTGGGGCTGGCGGAAGCCGGCTTTTA
This sequence comes from Serratia sp. SA088, assembly GCF_049065515.1. Taxonomy (NCBI): domain Bacteria; kingdom Pseudomonadati; phylum Pseudomonadota; class Gammaproteobacteria; order Enterobacterales; family Yersiniaceae; genus Serratia; species Serratia sp. SA088. The sequence goes on along the minus strand of NZ_JBAKGW010000004.1, from coordinate 239,355 downwards.
CCCCGGCGTGATCCTCTACCTGACGCTGTGGTTCCCCTCCAGCCAGCGCGCCAAGATGACGGCGCTGTTCGTGTGCGGCATCCCGGTCAGCAACATCATCGGCGGCCCACTATGCGGCTGGATCATCGAACACATGAACGGCCTGATGAACCTCTCCGGCTGGCAATGGCTGTTCTTTATCAGCGGCCCGCGTGCGCTGTTGATCGCCATCGTCATTTTTTGCTTCCTGGATAATACCTATCAGAGCGCCAAGTGGCTCAGCCCGCAGGAGAAGGCGCTGATCAAAGAGGATATGGCGCAGAGCGCGCCGCGTCAGGGCGCCGCCGGCGGGCAGGAGTGGACGATGAAAAGCATGCTGAGGTCGTCCGCGTTCACCAAAATGTGGCTGATTTGCTTCTGTACCGTGATGGGGCAAGGCGGGCTGGCGTTTTGGGTGCCCACCATCATTCGCGACACCGGCGTGACCTCGGTGATGGATATTGGGCTGCTGACCATGCTGCCGTACATGCTGGCGGTGGTGGCGATGCTGGTGGCCGCGCGCAGTTCGGACAAGCATCGCGAGCGGCGCTGGCACATTATCGTGCCGTTCTGCATCGCGGCGGTGTCGCTGATCTTTATCGGCCTGTTCCCGGACAACAAGCACGTGGTGATGGCGGCGCTGTGCGTGGCGGTGGCGTCGAGCCTGGTGCCGTCGCCGCTGTTCTGGAGCCTGCCGAATGCCATCTTTACCGGCACCTGCGCCGCAGCGGGCATTGCGCTCATCAATTCCATCGCCAATATCGGCGGATTTATTTCACCTTACATTATCGGATATTTCAAACAGCTGACCCACAGTAACTTGGCGGCGATGTGCGTTTTGTCGGCGATGATGATCGTGGGCGCATTATTGACCTACAGCGTGCCGGCGAAATGGGTCAATAAATAACGCTTTTCTTCATCTTAATTAAATAATCGGCAACAGTTTTATTTTATTCCGCCATGCGTTCTTCATCTGATTAATTCAGCGGGGGAAGGCATGGCCGTTTTTATTTCCGTTCGAATAAAGGATGCGTCATGAAAATTGTTATTGCACCGGATTCATTTAAAGAAAGCGTCAGCGCGGAATTGGCGGCGCGGGCGATCGCGCGCGGCTTTCACGAGGTTTATCCCGATGCCGAGTGCGTTTGCCTGCCGATCGCCGACGGCGGCGAAGGCACGGTGGATGCGCTGGTGGCCGCCACCGGCGGGCGCAAGGTGAGCGTGACTGCAACGGGACCTCAGGGGGAACGGGTGGCGGCGTTTTACGGCGTCAGCGGCGACGGCAAGACGGCGGTGATCGAGATGGCGGCGGCCAGCGGATTGATGCTGACGCCGGCGGAACGCCGTAACCCGCTGCTGGCCACCAGCTACGGCACCGGCGAACTGATCCTGCATGCGCTGGATCAGGGCATTCGCCACCTGATCCTCGGCATCGGCGGCAGCGCCACGGTGGATGGCGGCGTCGGCATGGTGCAGGCGTTGGGCGGCCGCTTTTATCGTCCGGACGGCAGGGCACTGCCGTGGGGCGGCGGCGAGCTGGCGACGCTGAACGGTATCGATCTCAGCAGGCTGGACGTGCGCCTGCGGCAGTGTCGGATTGAGGTCGCCTGTGACGTAGACAACCCGCTGGTGGGGCCGCGCGGCGCGGCGACGGTGTTCGGCCCGCAGAAGGGCGCGACGGCGGCGATGGTGGCGCAGTTGGAGCAGGGCCTGGCGCAGTACGCCGAGGTGATCCGTCAGAGCACCGGCCGCGACGTGCAGCATGTCGCCGGCGGCGGTGCGGCGGGCGGCATGGGGATCGCCTGCCTGGTGTTTCTCGGTGCAACGCTGAAGCCGGGCATCGAGATCGTGATGGCGGCGCTGGGGCTGGAGCTGGCGTTGGCGGAGGCCGATCTGCTGGTCACCGGCGAAGGGCGCATCGACAGCCAAACGCTGGGCGGCAAGGCGCTGTCCGGCGTCGCCCGTCTGGCGCGGGCGCGCGGCCTGCCGGTTATCGCATTGGCCGGCGTGGTGGAGGAAGGGGCGGAGGCGCTGCACGCGCAGGGGATCGACGCGATGTTCAGCATTTTGCCGCGTCTGAGTACGCTGGAGGTTGCGCTGTCGCAAGGCGAGCTTAACCTGCAGCTCAGCGCCGCCAACGTCGCCCGCGCGATGCGCGTCGGCCAGCGATTGGGATAAAAAAGAAGGCCACGCTGCGCGGGCAGGTGGCCTGGGTTTTGGCGGCGAAGTGCTTATGGCTCGACGTCGCGGTTGCAATCCTTGGAGTAGATGTAGCTGAAGGTTTCCTGGCCCACCGCATAACCCGCCTGCTGCACATAGGCGCCCATGAAGATGTAGTCGCCTTGCTTCACCGGCATCCATTCATTGTCCAGGTTGTACACGCCGGCGCCGCTGAGAATATAGGCACCATGCTCCTGCACGTGGGTCTCGATGTAGCCGTGGCTGGCGCCGGGGGCGAAGGAGAGGATGTGCATATTCATGTCGAAGCCCAGATCTTTCGGCAGCAGATCCTGCAGGATCACCTCGCTCATGCCCTCGTAGTGGATCTGCTCCAGGTTGGCGACGTTGTTGCTGACCACGTGCGCCTCGTAGCCCTTGATGCGCTGGTAGCGGCGCTTGTAGAGGAACAGGCGGCTGGATTGGCCGCCGTTGGCGTTTTCCAGCCGCATCGTGACGCCCGCCGGGCAGTAAAGGTAGCCGCCGGCGCTCAGCGGGTAATCGGTGGCGTCGGCGGAAGCGGTGATGGCGCCGTCGATGACGTACACGAAGGTTTCGATCTCTTCGCCGCCAAAGCCTTTGGTGTTGCGGCCGCAGTCGTGCAGCGTCACCAGATAATCGACGAAGGTGGCGCCCAGTTTCGGCGTCGACAAGATGGTGACGTCGCAGTTTTCAAAACCGGGAATGACGTTGCGCACCAGGCCGTTCGGCGGGATCAGCGCATAGTTGCCGCGTTTGATGATGGCGCGCGTTGACAGAATGTCGGTTGGATAACCGGTTTGATTGTTGAAGTAACCCACGTTGATTCTCCTGATCGTTGAAAGGGCGCCGCGGCGGCGCCCGGTAAAAAAGCGCCGTCAGGCCTCGGTGGCCGTTCGGGTTGGCGTAGTGCGTTTCATCAAGACATTGACGGTGAAGAAAATGGCGGTGCCCACCAGCAGGATGGCGGCGGAGATGTAAAAGCCCATCACCTTGGAGCCGGTGCTGTCGGAGATCACGCCGGTGAGGAAGGGGGCGATCACCGACGAGGACATGCCGAAGAAGTTGAACACGCCGAAGCTGGTGCCATAGCCTTTCTTCGGCGCGTTGTCGGCGACGAAGGAGATCATGATCGGATCGACCGCCAGCTTACCCAACAGCCCGTACAGGATCAGGCTGATCAGCAGCATGGTGGAGTCCGGCGAAATGACGGTGCAGACCAGCATTACCGCCGCGCACAGCTCGAGGAAGATGATCAACTGCACCTTCTTGTTGCGGAAACGGTCGGACATGCGGCTGAAGAACAGCGCGCCCGGCACCGACGCGAAGGCCACCAGGGCGGAGGAGAAGCCGATGGCTACCCCTTCAAAGCCGCGCTCTTGCTGCAGGAACGAGGGCAGCCAGGTGACTATCATGTAGTAGCCGTAGCAGGTGGCGAAGTACATCGCGTAGGCGGAGATCATGCGCAGGCTGAACAGGCCGCTGGCCTGACCGTCTTCTTCGGGCGCGAGCGCCGCCGGCGCAACGGTCTGGCTGACGGCTGCCGGCGTTTGAGGCTGCGAGCCTTTGATGACCACGGCGAACACCAGCGTCATCACCACCAGCAGGCCGGTGATGATGAACAGCATGATCTGCCAGTTCATGTTGAAGCTTTTCACCAGCAGGCTGGAGGCGATCAGGCCGATGGCCATGCCGAGCGCCGAGCCGCTGTTGATCACCGCGGTCGCCAGGCCACGACGCTCCAGCGGGATATTCTCCGACGACAGGGAGTAAGCCGAGCCGTAATAAGAGCCGCAGCCCATGCCCGCCAGCAGGCTGCCGGCATAGACCATGGTCAGGCTGGTGGCGTTGCCGATCAGCAAGGTGGCGATGATGAACAGGCAGAAGCCCGGGATCAACACCACCTTCTTGCCGAATTTGTCCACCAGGATGCCCGCCGGGATCTGCATGCCGGTATAGGCGAAGAAGTAGAAGCTGGCGATCAGCCCCATTTCCGCATTGGAGTGCGCGCCGATGGTCTGTTGGATCTCGGGAAAGATCGGCGTCAGAACGGTGCGGTAGATCCAGATCACCGCCCAGCCCAGGCAGAGCACGACGACGATCTTTTTCCAGTAGCGCGGGTCGATGTCGTTGCTCATGCCTCGGCCCCCTGTTCGGTGTAGGCCAGCTGATACAGCGTCTGCGCCAGGATTTTCACCCCTTCGTTCAGATCGGCGACGGCGGTTTTTTCCGCCGGGTTATGGCTGATGCCGGCGATGCTCGGCACGAACATCATCACCGTCGGCACGCGCGGGGCGAAAATTTGCGAGTCGTGCCCGGCGCCACTGTGCATCATGCGGTAATTCAGCCGCTGCGTTTCACACAGGCGGCTGACGCAGGCCACCAGCTGTTCGTTCATCGGGATCGGCGCTTCGTCCATCCACAGATCGATCTCGGCCTCGATGCCCATCTCGGCGCAGATGCGCTGGATATCCTGCTCGATCTCCTGCGTGAAGCGCAGCAGCGCGGCCTGATCGGTATGGCGGCAGTCGAGGGTGAAGTGGGTGAAGCCCGGCACCACGTTGACGGTGTTCGGCTTCGGCTCCACCTTGCCGAAGGTCAGCACCAGCGGATCGCCCTCGGCGCGCGCCTTGGCGATCGATTCGCAGCAGATGCGGCTGAAGGCGTGCACGGTATCCCGGCGGTAGCTCATCGGGGTGGTGCCGGCGTGGTTGGCTTCGCCCTGCAGCCGCACGTCATAGCGCCGTTGGCCGACGATGCTGGTCACCACGCCGAGGGTTTTGCCTTCGGTTTCCAGCACTTTGCCCTGCTCGATATGGATCTCGACGAAGGCCGCGATATCACTGCGCAGCGGCTGATGCGGCGGCGGGAAATCGAAACCGGCGTCGCGCATGGCGTTGACGAAGCCGACGCCCTTGGCGTCCGTAATGTGCTGCACGTCCTCCCGCCGGGCCAGGCCGACGATGTTCTTGCTGCCCCAGAACACATAGGGGAAGCGGCTGCCTTCTTCTTCCGCCAGCGCGATGACTTCCAGACTGCGCAGCGGCGGGCCGTAGGTATCCTTGAGGTATTTGATCGCCATAAAGGCGGCTTCGATGCCGAACTGGCCGTCGAGGTTGCCGCCGTTGACCACCGTATCGATGTGCGAACCGGAGAGAATCACCTGGTCGGGGTATTTGCTGCCCTCCAGCCGCCCGAACAGGTTGCCGACCGCATCAAAATGGGTGCTCAGCCCGGCGGCCTCGAAGGCGTTTTTCAACGCGTGCTGCGCCTCGATCCATTCCGGGGTATAAAGCAGACGCGTCATGCCGCCGCTGGGGTCGGCGCCGATTTTCGATAACCAGCCGGAAATATCACGGATTTCTTGTTGGAAGTCTTTCATGTTTACCTGCCCGCATGTTATGTCTCAGCGGCGATGCGGCCAGGGCGGATGATATTCGCCGCCGGCCGACCTATTGCGCTGAGCGCGCTGATGAAGGTTTTCTTTTTTCTCCCCGGCTCTGAAATATCAACCGCGAGCCGCGGCGTAAAAAGCCCACGATAATAAGATTGCGTTAACTGGCGAAGGGGTCTTTGTGATCGTAAGAACGCTGGTAAATAGCATTTGAAATTAAGTATTGATAAATATCGTCGACGATTTCGATACCGTTTTTCTCGCTTTCCATTTCACGCGCATGGCTGTTCTGTCCCGGGTAAAGCACTTTACTGACGCCCGGCGCCGGTTTAACGGCGTTCAACTCTTTCATGACCTGGCTGATATTTTTACGGAACGCCGATTCGTTGGTGAAATAACCTGGGTTCAGGACGATATGCAATTGGCCCAATTCCCGGCCGGCGCTAAGATCGTGATACATCGAGCTGACGTGTTTGCCGAACGGCAGGCCGAGCAAAATGCCCGACAGCACGTCGACCATCATCATCAGGCCGTAGCCTTTCGGCCCGGCGATCGGCAGCAGCCCGCTGACGGCGAACGGATCGGTGGTGTGCTTGCCCTCGGCGTCCACCGCCCAGGTGTCGGGAATGGCGGCGTTGCGCGAGCGGGCGTCCAGCACTTTCCCCCAGGCCTGCACGGTGGTGGCCATATCGAAGGTAATCAGCTCGTCGCCTTCGCCCGGCGCAGAGAAGGCGATAGGGTTGGTGCCGTAGTAGACTTCGGCGCCGCCGTACGGCACCACCATCGGATCGGATTGGCACAGCGAGATGCCGACCATGCCGGCGCGCGCCGCCTGCTGCACGAAGTACGACAGCGCGCCGCTGTGGCCGATGCGGCGAACGCCCACCACCGCAACGCCGTTCTCTTTCGCCATCTCGATGGCGCGATCCATGCTCAGCTTGGCCGCCACGTGCCCGGCGCCGTTGTCGCCGTCGAAAATGGCGCTGCAGGGGCCGGTTTTTTCAAAGGTGAAATGGGGATGATTGTTGGTGCCGCCCTTGCTGATGCGTTCGGAATAGTATTCGACCCTGACCGCGCCGTGGGAGTGGATGCCGCGCGCATCGGCATGAACCAGCACGTCGGCGACGATGCCGGCGTGCTCCTGGCTCAGGCCGGCGGCGTGAATTTTTTGCTGGATAAGCTGATGCAATTGTTGTTTAGAGACCTTCATATACAGTCCTTTTATCACTACGGTTTATTTAATTCGCCTCTGCGTTGTAATGTATAAATACCGGGGGGGAATAATGTGATCCAGATGCGTTTTACTCTATTGAATTAAAAATTCGTTGAATTAAATCGTCATTGTTAGAAGTTTTTTATAAATGATTTTCTCGCGTCTGGATTAACTAATATTCAGACGATTAAGTTATTTTTTCTAACAATGAAAAAAGTGTGACCGCACTCACCTCTGGGCGTGATTTTAATTTGTAGCTTGATAATTAACCTTTTCGCTGGATTCAATGCATCGCCGCGCCGCCGGTGCGGGAAATATTGCCGATATTATTAAATGCTGTCGTAAGGATATCACCATGATCCATGCTTTTATTAAAAAGGGGAGCTTTCAGGATTCCGTCAGCCTGATGTTGATCTCCCGCAAACTCAGTGAGTCTCCCAAGGTTGAGGAAATATCCGTCATGATGGGGACGCCGGCCAATAAATCCTTATTGGAGGTGACCGGTTTCTGGCATCCGCAGTTTAGCGAAGCGACGCCGAACGATATTTGCGTGGCGATCAAAGCGGAGTCCGCCGACGAGTCGATCGCCGAGGAGATCGGCGCGGCGCTGGAGGCGGCGCTCAAGGCGATTGCGCAGGGCGGCCAGGGCGGTAAAAAACTGCTGCGGGCGCGCAGCTGGCGCACCGCCCGGCAGAAGCTGCCGGCCGCCAATCTGGCACTGATCTCGATCGCCGGCGAATACGCGGCGGAGTTGGCGGATCGGGCGCTGGAAGACGGCTGCAACGTGATGATGTTCTCCGACAACGTCAGCCCGGCGCAGGAAGTGGCGCTGAAAACCAAGGCGCGCGAGCGTGGGCTGATCGTGATGGGGCCGGACTGCGGCACTGCCTGCATCGCCGGCGCGCCGCTGGCGTTCGCCAACGTGGCGCCCGCCGGATCCATCGGCGTGGTCGGCGCCTCCGGTACCGGCATTCAGGAGCTGATCTCGCAAATTACCCTGGCGGGACAGGGCATCTCGCACGCTATCGGCCTGGGCGGGCGGGATCTGACGGCGGAGATCGGCGGCATCAGCGCCATCAGCGCGCTGCGCATGCTGGCGGCGGATCCGCAGAGCCAGGTGCTGGCGTTCGTGTCCAAACCGCCGGCGCCCGAGGTGCGTCAGCGGGTGATCGACGAAATGAAAGCGCTCGGCAAGCCGGTGGTGGCGCTGTTCCTCGGCGCGCAGTCCGCCGTGCGTCAGGATGGCAACATCACGTTCGCCGCCACGCTGGATGAAGCGGCGCGGCTGGCGGCGATGCTGGGCTGCGTGCAGCAACAGGCGGCGCAACAGCCCGCGGTGCCCGGCGGAAAAATCGCCGGACTGTACGCCGGCGGCACGCTGGCGGCCGAATGCGCGATGTTGCTGGCGGAAAAACTGCGCTTGCCGGTGGATAGCGAACACCCGCGCGGCGCCATGCTGGTGACCGACGGCCATCGCATCATCGACATGGGCGATGACTTTTATACCCAGGGGCGCCCGCACCCGATGATTGATCCGACCGCCCGCAATCAAGAGATCGCCCGCCTGGCGCAGCAGCCGCAGACCGGCGTGTTGCTGCTGGACGTGGTGATCGGCTTTGGCGCCCAGGACGATCCGGCGGCGTCGCTGGCGGACGAGGTGGCCAACGTGCGCGCGGCGCGCGGCGCGGCCCACCCGCTGGCGGCGATCGCTACTGTCACCGGCACCGAACAGGATCCGCAGCAGCGCTCGCGGCAAATCGCCACCCTGCAGGAGGCCGGCATCGCGGTGATGCCGTCGCTGCCGGCGGCGGTCGCGTTGGCACATCAGCTGATTACCCCCGTCTTACCCGCACCTGAACGTGAACGGCCGGCCTTGCTGGACGGCGTCGCGGTGATCAACGCCGGGCTGCGCAGCTTCGCCGATGACCTGCAAACCAGCGACATCCCGGTGGTGCATTACCAGTGGGCGCCGGTGGCCGGCGGCGATCAACGATTAGCCAACATCTTGAAAAAATTAAAGTAAGGAACCGCTATGTACGCAACGATTGAGCAAGCAAACGCCGCCGTTATCGCCCGTATCCGCGAGGCGCGCCCGCACTGGCAGGATGTGGATCTGGCGCATCGGTTGATCCCGCAGCTGGCTGAAGGACGCAAGCTGCTGCACGCCGGGCCGCCGGTCACCTGGCAAGAGATGAGCGGTCCGGTGCGCGGTGCCTGCATTGGCGCCTGCCTGTTCGAAGGCTGGGCGCAGGATGAACAGCAGGCGCTGGCGCTGCTGGAGCAAGGGGAAATCGAGTTCATCCCATGCCACAGCGTGAGCGCGGTGGGGCCGATGGGCGGCATCACCTCGGCCCACATGCCGATGGTGGTGGTCAGGAACACCGTCCACGGCAACTACGCCTACTGCAACATGAACGAAGGCATCGGTAAGGTGATGCGCTTCGGCGCCTATGGCGAGGATGTGCAGCAGCGTCTGCGCTGGATGCGCGACTCTTTGGCTCCGGTGCTGAAAGCGGTGCTGGCGACGCTGGAGGAGGGGATCGATCTGACCGCGCTGATGGCGCAGGCGATCAGCATGGGGGACGAATTCCACCAGCGCAATATCGCAGCCTCAGCGCTATTGATGCGCAGATTGGCGCCGGAGATTAGCCTGCTGCCTCGCGATAAGGCGGAGCTGGCGCAGGTGATGCAGTTCCTCAGCATCACCGATCAGTTCTTCCTCAATCTGGCGATGGCTTACTGCAAGGCGGCGATGGATGCGGGAGCAGAAATTGAGCAGGGCACTATCGTCACGGTAATGACCCGCAACGGCAAGAACTTTGGCGTCAAGATCAGCGGCATGGGCGATCGTTGGTTCACCGCGCCGGTCAATACGCCGGAAGGGCTGTTCTTCTCCGGCTTCAGCCAGGCGGACGCCAACCCGGACATCGGCGACAGCGCGATCACCGAAACCTTCGGCATCGGTGGGGCGGCGATGGTCGCGGCCCCGGGCGTGACGCGTTTCGTCGGGGCTTCCGGCGGCATGAGCGCCGCCACCGACATCTCCGAGGAAATGGCGGAGATCTATCTTGAGCGCAACATGATGCTGCAGATCCCGACCTGGGACTTCCAGGGCGCCTGCCTGGGGCTGGATGCCCGGCGGGTGGTGGAAACCGGCATCACGCCGCTGATCAACACCGGCATTGCTCACCGCGAAGCCGGGGTCGGGCAGATCGGCGCAGGCACGGTGCGTGCGCCGCTCGGTTGTTTCGAGAAGGCGATCGAAGCGCTGGCCGATAAGCTCGGCATCACGGCGTAAGTGAACGGAGGGGCGTATGGACATTGTCGCGCTGGCAGGCAGCCGCCATGTGACGCGGGACTATGGCGCGCTGCGCTGCGTCGGCAGCTTCACCAACGCGATCAATTTCCTGACGGAAAACGCGCGGCTGCTGACGCTGCACCGCGCCGGCAGCGGCCTGAGCCCGATGGGGTGGCAGCTCGGCGCGCGGGATTTCGATCGCGTGCGGCGTGCGGTGCCGTCTGTACGACGCTGCACTTTCTCCGCCGCAGGCATCACGTTGGATGCGCTCCTTGTTCGGCCCGCCGCGATGGCGCGGGAGCTGGCGCTGGCGCAGCGGGCGGCCATTGCCGATCGGCCGCTGGCGGCGGTATTGCAGCGCTGCACGGCGCAGTGCGGGTTGCACGGCGAAATCGGTCGGCTGGTGAAGCGGCCGTTAACGCCGGAGCTGGCCAGGCTGGCGCGGGATTTCTCCCGTTGGCTGCGGGGCGGCGCGGTCGACTGGCGCCATACGCTGGGCAAAGGGCCGGGGCTGACGCCGAGCAACGACGACACCTTGCTCGGTCTGTTGCTGAGCGCGCACCTCGACAGCCGCATCCAGGTCGCCGGGCTGACGCCGTTTTTCGCCCAGACGCCACCGCTGGAAGCGTTGACCACGCTGGTGAGCGCGCACTACCTGCACTACGCCGAGCGGGGCGTGTTCGCCACGCCGCTGCATATGCTGGCGCAGGGGCTGCAGGTACCTAACGGTGTATCGGCGGCGGTGGCGGCGGTGCTGAACCTGGGGCATTTCTCGGGGGCGGACACGCTGCTGGGCGTGTGGCTGGGGGTGACGACGATTAACGCACTGTGCGGCGCGCGGTGTGAACATGAGGGCCGGATCGCGGATCCGGCCGGGACGGTATGATTTCAACTACGGGTGCAAACCATGAAAACCTTGGTCATTGCGTTGGGCGGCAACGCCTTGTTGCAACGCGGAGCCGTGCTCTCTGCGGAAAATCAGTATAAGAGCATCGCCCTCATCGCCGACGCCATCGGCAAGCTGGCGCAGAAATACCGCATCGCCATCGTGCACGGCAACGGCCCGCAGGTGGGGTTGCTGGCGTTGCAAAATCTGGCGTACCGCGATGTGCCGCCCTATCCGCTGGATATTCTGGTGGCCGAAAGCCAGGGCATGATCGGCTATATGCTGGCGCAGCAGCTGAATGCCAGCCATCCGCAGCAGCCGGTGTCCACGCTGCTGACGCGGGTGCTGGTGGATGCGCAGGATGCGGATTATCAGGCGCCGAGCAAGTTCATCGGGCCGGTGTATGCGCCGGAACAGCGGCAGGCGCTGGAGGCCAAGTTCGGCTGGACGCTGAAGGCGGACGGCAACTATATCCGCCGGGTGGTGCCTTCGCCGGCGCCGCAAAAGATCCTCGACATCGAGGCGATCACCTTGCTGCTGTCGCAGCGGCATATCGTGATCTGCAACGGCGGCGGCGGCATCCCGATGATCGCCGGCGAGCATGGGCTGACGGGCAGCGAAGCGGTGATCGACAAAGATCTGGCGGCGGCGCTGTTGGCGGAACAGGTGGAGGCCGATCATCTGGTGATCCTCACCGACGCCGACGCGGTGTACCAGGAGTGGGGCACGCCGCGCCAGCGCGCCATTCGTCGCGCCACCACGCAGGAGCTGGCGCCGATGGCGGTGGCGGACGGCGCCATGGGGCCGAAGATCATGGCGGTCAGCCGCTTCGTCGATCGCACCGGGCGGACGGCGCATATCGGTGGCCTGCAGGATATCGACGCGGTGCTGGCGGGCCAGGCCGGCACCTCTATTTTACCTTAGCTGCCTTCGGTTTATCCGCGCCCGCGTTGGCGCGGATAAGTATGCCTAAATGGCATGATTTCAATAATTTTTATTCATTTCATGATGTTGCTCGCCTTGGCTAGAGTAAAAACACCCCCGTGTTTACCGTCAAAAATTTGTCATTTTTATTTGCGACTATGCTTTTTGAAATGACATTTCGGCCAAGGATTGTTATGGATTCGCTCAGTGTTGATGAACTCGCCCAGAAGAAAGACCGCTGGTATCGCATTGTAGAGGAGATGCTGGCCGAAGCCGGCGTCGCCATCAACGGCCCGCGCGCCTGGGATATCCGGGTGCATAACCCGGCGCTGTTCAAACGCATTTTGCAGGAAGGCTCGCTCGGCTTCGGCGAGAGCTATATGGACGGCTGGTGGGAATGCGAACGGCTGGACATGCTGTTTACCCGCATTCTGCAGGCCGGCGTCGATGAGCGGTTGCCGAAAAGCCTGAGCGACATCGCGCGCATCGCCTATGCCCGGCTGTTCAACCGCCAATCGCGCAAGCGCGCCTGGCAGGTGGGCAAAGAGCATTACGACATTGGCAACGACCTGTTCCGGGCGATGCTCGATCCTTACATGCAATACTCCTGCGGCTACTGGAAAGAAGCGCAAACGTTGGAGCAGGCGCAGCAGGCCAAGCTCAGGATGATCTGCGAGAAGCTGCAGCTGAAACCGGGCATGACGCTGCTGGATATCGGCTGCGGCTGGGGCGGGTTGGCGCAGTTTGCGGCGCAAAACTACGGCGTCTCGGTGCACGGCGTGACCATTTCAGCCGAGCAGCAGAAGCTGGCGCAGGCACGCTGCGCCGGGCTGGACGTCGAGATCTTGCTGCAGGATTACCGCGATCTGGATCGTCAGTTTGATCGCATCGTGTCGGTCGGCATGTTCGAGCACGTCGGGCCGAAAAACTACGAGACCTATTTCAGCGTCGCGGCGCGCAACCTGAAGCCCGATGGCCTGTTTTTGCTGCACACCATCGGTTCCAATCAAACCGACCTTAACGTCGACGCCTGGATAGACAAATACATCTTCCCCAACGGCTGCCTGCCTTCGGTGCGGCATATCGCCGAGGCCAGCGAAGGGCGTTTCGTGATGGAGGATTGGCACAACTTCGGCGCCGATTACGATCGCACGCTGATGGCCTGGCTGGAGAATTTCAAACGGGCGTGGCCGGAATTGGCGGGCGGTTATTCCGAGCGCTTCGAGCGCATGTTCACTTATTACCTGAACGCCTGCGCCGGCGCGTTCCGTTCGCGCAACATTCAGCTGTGGCAGGTGTTGTTCAGCCCGGCGGGCGTGGAGGGCGGGGTGCGGGTCTATCGTTGATATCCCTTCGTCTTTTCCGCCGCATCGTTGTTGGCTGCACGTTCGATCCCCTGGTCACTTAGTTATCTAAGCTCCCAGGGCTTCTCACGTTTGCCGCCTGGATGCAGCTTCAGGTATGACGGATATCAGTACAGCAGGGAGTACAGCTGGCGGCGATACTTGGCGGCCAGCGCGTCGCCGGTGCCGAGCGCGGCCAGAATGTCCATCAGGGTCTTGCGCGCGTTGCCGTTGGCGGCGGCCAGATCTTTCTTCAGATGCCCCATCAGCAGTTCCAGCGCTTCTTCGTTACGCCCGACCTGATGCAGTTGCAGCGCCAGCTGCACCGCCAGCTCGACGTTGTCCGGCTCTTGCTGCACCTGCTGTTGCAGCTGTTGGATTTCCGGCGTGTCCGCTGCCTGCTTCAACAGTTCAATCTGCGCCACCAGGCCCTGATAGCGCGTATCGCGATCCTGCAGCGGGATGGTCGCCAGCACCGCTTCGGCGTCTTCGCTGCGGCTGAGGGCGATCTGCGTTTCGGCCAGCGTCAGGCCGATGTCGCTGCGCTGCTGGCTGCTCTGCCAGGCGTCTTTCAGCAGCGGCAGCGCTTCGGCGGCGTTGCCGGCGGCCAGCAGTTCCTGCGCCTGCGCCAGTTTCAGATCTTCTTCCTTCGGCAGGAAACGCTGCAGCAGGTCGCGGATCGCTTCTTCCGGCTGCGGGCCCTGGAAGCCGTCGACCGGCTGGCCATCTTTAAACAGGTAGACCGTCGGAATGGAACGCAGCCCGAACTGGGAGGCGATCATCTGCTCGGCGTCGCAGTCCACCTTGGCCAGAATGAACTGACCGGCGTATTCCGCCGCCAGCTTGTCCAGCACCGGCGTGAGCTGCAGGCAGTGTTGGCTGCGCTCGGACCAGAAGTAGAACAGCACCGGTGTGGACATCGATTGTTCCAGCGTCTGGTGCAGGTTAGTTTCGTTAATATCAACAACAGCTTGAGCTAGCATCTTTTTTCTCTCTGATCGTGCGGAGCCATGGGGTGTAAATGGGGGCGCGCCGCCATTCTTCAACCCCGTCGGGCGAATTAAGCGTTGCTGCGCAGCAGCCAATCCAGACAGCGGCCCGGCAAAATGCGGCGCAGCACGCTCATCGCGTGCGCCAGCAGGGTGACCGGATAGCGCAGTTTGGCGCGTGGGCTTTCCAGCGCGTGGCGCAGTTTGGGCAGGATGGCCTCCGGCGGCAGCGTCAGGCGCTTGGCGATGCCGGGGTTGTGCACCGGCTTGTCGCTCTGCGCCTGGTTGACGTTCTGGCTAAAGTGGGTGGAGATCGGCCCCGGTTCGATCAGGCTGACCTGAATGCCGCTGCCGTGCAGCTCCATGCGCAGCGCGTCCGACCAGGCTTCCAGCGCGAACTTGCTGGCGGCGTAAGCGCCGCGCCCGGCGCTGGAGACCAGGCCCATCACCGAGCTGGTCTGAATAATACGCCCTTCGCCGTGCGGCAACATCGCCGGCAACAGCAGCTGGGTTAGCTGATGGGTGCCGAACAGGTTGGTGGCGAACTGCCGCTCCAGCTGGCTGCGCGAAATGCGGCTGAGCGGGCCGTAAACGCCGAAACCGCCGTTATTGAACAGGCCGTACAGGCGGCCGTCGGTCAGCGCGATCACCTCGGCGGCGGCGCGCTCGACGCTGGCGCTGTCGTCCAGATCCAGCTCGATGCCTTCCAGCCCGAGCTGGCGCATGTTTTCCACGTCCTGCGGCTTACGGCAGGCGGCCAGCACCCGGTAGCCGCGGTTGCGCAGATCCTGCGCCGCAATCAATCCAATCCCGCTGGAACAGCCGGTTATCAATACCGCTTTTTGCATAACTTTACCTAGTGTACGACCCTAATTTAGTGAGACTCATGCTTTACTAGCGGTTCCAGGCGCTCCGCCATCCAGGTGGCGATAAACGGCTGAGCGTCCCCATTGGGGTGCAATCCGTCATCCTGCATCCATTCCGGCTTCACCACCACCTGTTCCATATAGAACGGCAGCAGCGGAATGTTGAACTGCTTGGCCAGCGCCGGGTAGACGGCGCTGAACGCCTCGGTGTAGCGGCGGCCGTAGTTAGGCGGGATGCGGATCTGCATCAGCAGCGGCTGCGCGCCGGCCTGCTGCACCCGCGTGATGATTTGGCCGAGATCGCGCTGTACGTCCTGCGCCGGGAAGCCGCGCAGGCCGTCGTTGGCGCCCAGCTCGATCAGCACCCAGCGCGGCTGATGCTGTTTCAGCAGCGCGGGCAGACGCGCCAGCCCCTGCGCGGCGGTGTCGCCGCTGATGCTGGCGTTGACCAGTTGCGGCGCGCCCGGTTTTTTCTGCCACTGTTCGGCCAACAGCGTCGGCCAGGCCCGCTCGATCGGCAGGCGATAGCCGGCGCTTAAACTGTCGCCCAAAATCAATAAGGTATCGGCGGCGGCAGCGCGTAAACTGAATAATCCCAACAGCAAAAGGAAGGGAAGATGCCAGCGGAAAACGTTCTTGAAGTTCATCATCTTAGTAAACACGTTGGTCAAGGTGAGCATCAGCTCACCATCCTTACCGGAGTCGAGCTGCTTGTCAAACCCGCGCAGACGATCGCCCTGATCGGCGAATCCGGATCGGGGAAATCGACCTTGCTGGGCATTTTGGCCGGGCTGGACGACGGCAGCGAGGGCGAGGTGCGTTTGCTCGGCGAGTCGCTGACCGCGCTGGACGAAGAAGGCCGCGCCGCGCTGCGCGCCAGGAACGTCGGCTTCGTGTTTCAGTCGTTCATGTTGGTGCCGACGCTGAACGCGCTGGAGAACGTGCAGCTGCCGGCGCTGCTGCGCGGCGAGAGCGACAGGCAGAGTCGCGAGCAGGCGGTGCAGTTACTGGAACAGTTGGGGCTGGGCAAACGTCTCGATCACCTGCCGGCGCAGCTGTCCGGCGGCGAGCAGCAGCGCGTGGCGCTGGCGCGCGCCTTCAGCGGCCGGCCGCGGGTGCTGTTCGCCGATGAACCGACCGGCAACCTCGATCGTCAGACCGGCGATCGCATCGCCGACCTGCTGTTCTCTCTCAACCGCGATTTCGATACCACCCTGATCCTGGTGACCCATGACGAAACCCTGGCGGCGCGCTGCCAGCGGCGGCTGCGGCTGCGTGAAGGCAAACTGTGGGAGGAAGCATGATCTGGCGCTGGTTCTGGCGCGAATGGCGCTCGCCGTCGCTGCTGATCGTGTGGCTGGCGCTGACGCTCTCCGTCGCCTGCGTGCTGGCGCTGGGCAGCATCAGCGATCGCATGGACAAAGGGCTCAGCCAGCAGAGCCGCGATTTTATCGCCGGCGATCGGGTGCTGCGCAGCGCGCATCCTGTGCCGGACGGCTGGCTGCTGGACGCGCAGCAGCAGGGGCTGAAGGTGAGCCGTCAGCTGTCGTTCACCACCATGACCTATGCCGGCGATCGGCCGCAGCTGGCGGACGTGAAAGCCACCGATATGGTCTATCCGCTGTACGGCAAGCTGGAAACGCGCCCGGCCAACATCAAACCCGAACCGGGCAGCGTGCTGGTGGCGCCGCGCTTGCTGGCGCTGCTGAACGTGAAAGTGGGGGATTCGCTGGAGGTGGGCGACACTACGCTGCGCATCGCCGGTGAAATCGTTCAGGAGCCGGACGCCGGCTTCAATCCGTTCCAGACCGCGCCGCGCATCATGATCAACCTGGCGGACGTCGATAAGACCGGCGCAGTACAGCCGGGCAGCCGCCTGACCTACCGTTATATGTTCGCCGGCGCCGAGCCGGATATTCAGCGTTACGAAGCGCGGCTGACGCCGCAGTTGACGCCGGATCAGCGCTGGTTCGGGCTGCAGGAATCCGGCAGCGCGCTCGGCAAGTCGCTGCAGCGATCCCAACAGTTCCTGCTGCTGTCGGCGCTGCTGACGCTGCTGTTGTCGATCGCCGCCGTGGCGGTGGCGATGAGCCACTATTGCCGCAGCCGTTACGATCTGATTGCGGTGCTGAAAACCCTCGGCGCCGGGCGCGGCGCGCTGCGCAAATTGATCGTCGGCCAGTGGCTGGCGGTGATGACGCTGGCGGCGGCGTGCGGCGGGGCGATCGGGCTGGCGTTTGAGGCGTTGCTGATCCGCCTGCTGAAGCCGGTATTACCGGCTGCATTGCCTGCCGCCGGCGCCTGGCCGTGGCTGTGGGCGCTCGGCGCGCTGGTGCTGATCTCGCTGCTGGTCGGGCTGCGGCCGTATCGCCAGCTGTTGGCCACCCAGCCGCTGCGGGTGCTGCGCCGCGACGTGACGGCCAACGTCTGGCCACTGCGCTACTTCCTGCCGGTGACGGCGGCGATCGTGGTGGCGCTGTTGGTGGCGCTGATGGGGGCCAGCACGCTGCTGTGGGCGATCCTGGCTGGCATGGCGGTGCTGGCGCTGCTGCTGGGCGGCATCGGCTGGGGCAGCCTGCTGTTGCTGCGCCGCATCACGCTCAAGAGCCTGGCGCTGCGGCTGGCGGTCAACCGCCTGCTGCACCAGCCGTGGGTGACCATCAGCCAGCTGGCGGCGTTCTCGCTGTCGTTCATGCTGTTGGCGCTGTTGCTGGTGCTGCGCGGCGATCTGCTCGAACGCTGGCAGCAACAGCTGCCGCCGGACAGCCCGAACTATTTCCTGCTCAATATGACCGAGGCGCAGGTGCCGCAGGTGAAAACCTTCCTGCAGCAGCACCAGATCAAGCCGGAAACTTATTATCCGATCGTCCGGGTGCGCCTGACCGAGATAAACCAGCAGGTGGCGACCGAGCGGGTGCATGAAGACGATCCGGGCGGCGAGGCGGTGAACCGTGAGCTGAACCTGACCTGGCTGGCTGAACTGCCGGATCACAATCCGCTGGTGGCGGGCAATTGGCCGCCGAAAACCGGTGAGGTTTCAATGGATGAAGGCATCGCCGGGCGGCTGAAGATCAAGCTGGGCGACACGCTGACCTTCAGCGGCGATACCCAGGCGTTCAGCGCCAAAGTCACCAGCCTGCGCCAGGTGGATTGGGAAAGCCTGAAGCCGAACTTTTACTTTATCTTCCCGCCGGGCGCATTGGACGGCCAGCCGCAGACCTGGCTCACCAGCTTCCGCTACGACGGCGACGGCCAGATGCTGACCCAGCTCAACCGTCAGTTCCCGACGCTCAGTCTGCTGGACATCGGCGCGATCCTGAAACAGGTGGGCGGCGTGCTGCAGCAGGTCAGCCGCGCGCTGGAGGTGATGGTGGTGCTGGTGGTGCTGTGTGGCGGCCTATTGCTGCTGGCGCAGGTGCAGGTCGGCATGCGTCAGCGCCGTCAGGAGCTGGTGGTGTACCGTACGCTGGGGGCCGGCAAACGGCTGCTGCGCCGCACGCTGTGGTGCGAGTTTGCTCTGCTGGGGCTGGTGGCGGGCATCGCGGCGGCGGTGGGCGCCGAGGCGGCACTGTGGCTGCTGCAGAGCCGGGTGTTTGACTTCCCGTGGACGCCGACGCCGGTGCTGTGGTGGGCGCTGCCGCTGGCCAGCGCGCTGCTGCTGTCGCTGTGCGGCGGCTGGCTGGGCGTGCGCCTGCTGCGCGGCAAGGCGCTGTTCCGCAGTTATGAGGGGTGATAGTCAGGTTGTGAAGGGATAGAAATAGTGGGTTCAGGATGTTGAACCCACTATTTTTTCGTCGGTAATGGGCATTATTTATTTGTGATTTTTGAACGGAAATTTTGAGTTAAATTTAACCTATCATTATGATAGCTGGCGTGCACTTCCAAATTTTTTATTAATTGGTATGGTCTGATTGATTCAGTTTTGGCTGGCTTTTAATGTCTTTGTTATATTTCTTCCATATTTTATTGGCTTTCTGAATCTGTAATTTAACTCTTAATGAGGATGGGATAAACCCTCTTCTGGTACTGTATTATCATTAAAAAGGATAATGTAATGATAAATAGCTATGTGACCAATGATTATAATTTCCGTTTTGCCAGGAAGTCGCTGTGCATTGCTTTGACATCGTTTCTTTTAAGTTCTTCGGTGATGGCGGAAACGCTGACCAGAGATAATGGTGCACCGGTAGGCGATAACCAAAACTCGCAAACAGCAGGCTCTAATGGGCCGGTATTATTGCAGGATGTTCAGCTGCTGCAAAAATTGCAACGCTTTGATCGTGAACGTATCCCAGAACGGGTCGTGCATGCACGGGGGACCGGTGCTTTTGGCGTGTTCACGCCAACCGCTGATATTTCCGATCTTACCGTCGCTGAAGTGTTTAAAATGGGCTCGACGACGCCGGTATTCGTGCGTTTTTCCAGCGTGGTGCATGGCAATCACTCGCCGGAAACATTGCGCGATCCGCATGGTTTTGCTACCAAATTTTATACTGCGCAGGGAAATTGGGATTTGGTGGGTAATAACTTCCCAACGTTCTTCATTCGCGACGCCATAAAATTCCCGGATATGGTACATGCCTTTAAACCGGATCCACGCACCAATCTTGACGATGACTCGCGACGCTTCGACTTTTTCTCCCACGTGCCGGAAGCGACCCGGACCTTAACGCTGTTGTATTCAAATGAAGGAACTCCTGCCTCGTATAGAAATATGGATGGCAACGGCGTTCATGCTTATAAATTCGTTAATGGCAACGGAGAGGTTCATTATGTGAAGTTCCACTGGAAAACGTTGCAAGGGATCAAAAATCTCGATCCCGCTCAGGTCGAAGCGGTACAGGGTAAGGATTACAGTCATCTGACACAGGATTTGGTAACGGCAATCAATCGGGGCGACTACCCGAAATGGGATCTCTATATCCAGGTATTAAAGCCCGAGGAGCTGAAAAACTTCGATTTCGACCCGCTTGATGCAACCAAGATATGGCCGGACGTTCCCGAGCGTAAAATCGGCCAGATGGTGTTGAACAGGAATCCAAACAACGTTTTCCAGCAAACGGAGCAAGTCGCCATGGCGCCGTCGAACCTGGTGCCGGGGATTGAACCGTCGGAAGATAAGCTCTTGCAGGGGAGGCTATTCGCTTATGCGGACACTCAAATGTATCGTCTTGGCGCGAACGGTTTAAGTTTGCCGATCAACCAGCCGAGGGTCGCGGTCAATAACGGCAACCAGGACGGTAACTTGAATTATGGCGATACCCAGGATTTAGGCGTGAATTATCAGCCGAGCCGACGTTATCCGCGAGAAGAGTTGGCATCCGCACGATACAGCAGCGCGCCGCTCAGTGGTGTGACGACGCAAAGCAAAATCCAGCGTGAGCAGAACTTCCGGCAGGCAGGGGAACTTTATCGGTCCTATAGCGCAAAAGAGAAGGATGATCTGGTGAACAGTCTCGGGACGTCACTGGCATCGGCCGATGCGGAGAGTAAAAATATTATGCTTTCCTACTTTTACAAAGCCGATAAGGATTACGGATCGCGCTTGGCCGCGGTTGCTAAAGGTAATTTGGCCGAGGTGAAAAAACTGGCGGACAAGTTGTCGGACTGATCAGACGACCTTCGAGCGCCCGGTTAATAGGCTCACCGGGCGTTCATGTAAAGAGGTGAAAATGTTTATCATCAAAAAGGCCATTTTATTCTGGCTGAGTGCCGTACTGTTTTTTTCATGGCCTGCACATGCCGACGATACCGATCCGACGCTTTCACAACTCAATCATTATCTCTGGGAGGGAGCCAGAAAAGGCGACATTGCAGTGATTAACACCCTAATCGATGGCGGATTTAATCTCGATACCGCCGATGAGAAGGGGTACACGGCCATCATTCTGGCGGCCTACCATGGCCATGATGATGTGGTGCAAGCCCTGCTTGCGGCCGGGGCAGATCCCTGCCTGCGCGACAAGCGTGGCAATAGCGCCTTGATGGGCGCGGTATTCAAAGGTGAGTTAACCGTGGCTCGCCGCTTGATCCGCGCTGATTGCAATGTCAATCAACGCAATCAGGCAGGACAAACCGCGGCAATGTACGCTGCTTTGTTCCAACGGAAAGAGTTGCTGCGTGAGTTAAGCAATAAAGGTGCTGACATGAAACTGGTCGATGATGCGGGTAACAATGTTGAGGCGTTGTCGAAGGGAACGATCAGGACAAGCCGCTAGGCTGTGATATTAAAAATCAGGGTTCACGGGGTTGAACCCTGATTTTTATTGGATGTTTAGGCCAGCTTCTGCTGTGCCCAGGCCAGCCCGCTTTGGTATTCGCCCGGCAGCAGCGGTGCCAGCGCCTGCAGCGCCTGGCGCAGATCGGCGGCGTTCGGGTCGTTCAGATTGAGGTGGCCGACCTTGCGGCCCGGGCGCACCTCTTTCTCATACCAGTGCAGGTGCACCAGCGGCAGCGACAGCCACTGTTCGTTGACGGCGGTGCCGATCAGGTTGACCATCACCGACGGCGTGCTCACTACCGGCTGCGGCAGCGGCAGGCCGAGGATGGCGCGCAGGTGCAGCTCGAACTGGCTGATGGACGCGCCGTTTTGCGTCCAGTGGCCGCTGTTGTGCACGCGCGGCGCCAGTTCGTTGATCAGCAGCCGATCGCCGACGATAAAGCACTCCATCGCCATCACGCCGACGTAGTTCAGCTCGTTCAGGATCGCCGCCAGCATCTGCTCGGCCTGTTGCTGCAGCGCCGGGTTGGGCTGCGGCAGCGCCACACTGGTGCGCAGGATGCCGTCTTCATGCAGGTTGTGGGTCAGCGGGTAGAATACCGAACGGCCGTCGTGGCCGCGCGCGCCCACCAGCGACACTTCGCCGGAGAAATTGATGCCTTGCTCGACGATGCACTCGCCATAGGCGTCGGCCGGCAGTTCGGCTTCCTGGCCCGGGCGCAAGCGCCACTGGCCGCGGCCGTCATAGCCACCGACCCGGCGTTTGACGATCGCCAGTTCGCCCAGCGAAGCGAACACTTGCGGCCATTCGGCGGCGCCCGCCAGCAATTGCCACGGCGAGGTCGCCAGGCCGAGCTGATCGAGCAGCTGTTTTTGCGTCAGGCGATCGGCCAGACGCGGGAAAATGTCGCGGTTGACGAAGGCGCTGTGGGTCGCCAGTTCGCGCGTCAGCGCGGTTTCCGGCCAGCGTTCGATCTCGGCGGTAATGACGCTGTTCTGATACGGCACTGCCTCGGGTTCGGCATCGATGCCGACAGGATAGACGGCGATGCCCAGTGGTTCGCCGGCCTGGCGCAGCATGCGCCCCAGCTGGCCGTTGCCCAGTACGCAAACCGGCTTCATGCGTCCTCCCGCGGATCGGGGTGGTTCAAAACGTCTTCAGTCTGCGCCTGACGCCAGTCTGCCAAACGCTGCGCCAGCGCGGCGTCGTGCAGCGCCAGGATCTGCATCGCCAGCAGCCCGGCGTTGGCGGCGCCGGCTTTGCCGATCGCCAGCGTCCCCACCGGAATGCCGCGCGGCATCTGCACGATGGAGTAGAGGCTGTCTACGCCGCTCAGCGCGGCACTTTGCACCGGCACACCCAGCACCGGCACCAGGGTTTTCGCCGCCAGCATGCCCGGCAGATGCGCCGCACCGCCGGCGCCGGCGATGATCACGTCAAAGCCGTTGGCGGCAGCCTGCTCGGCGAAGCTGAACAGCTTGTCCGGCGTGCGGTGAGCGGAAACGACTTCGACATGGAAGGGGACATCGAGTTGGGTCAGGACTTCGGCGGCGAACTGCATGGTGGCCCAGTCACTTTTCGATCCCATTACAATTGCGATTTTAGCCCCGGCATTGGCGGCTGAAGCGGCGTTGGCTCCCATGGGTGTAAGGCTCCTGTGATTTGTCTGGCGTCGGCTGAGGGCCGAATGAGGGCGTAGAGCATACCATGAGCGCACGGCGAGGAAAACGGTTGCGTCGCCGGTTTTCACCGGCGAAAGCGCGAATTTTCACTCGCGCGCCTGCGCGGAACTCAGAATGGGAATTGGATCAGCTCGACGGCGTCGGCGCTGACTTTGATCATCGATCCTTCGACGTGCCAGGCGCCCAGCACCGCGCGATGGGCTTCGCCGTTGCTCAGCGCCAGCCGGTGCACCGCTGGGCGATGGGTATGGCCGTGGATCATCCAGTGCACGTCGTGGCGCAGCATCGTTTGCTCGACCGCCTGCGGGTTGACGTCCATGATGGCTTCCGACTTGTACTGGTTGGATTGCTGGCTGCGGGCGCGCATGTTGGCGGCGATCTTCAGTCGCCAGCGCAGCGGCAGCGCGAGGAACAATTTTTGAATCAGCGGGTTGTGCACTTTACGGCGGAATTGCTGATAGGCTTGATCGTCGGTGCACAGGGTGTCGCCGTGCAGGATCAGGATCCTGCGGCCGTACAGCTCCAGCACTTTTTCTTCCGGCAGCAGCTGCATGCCGCTGGCGCGGGCGAAGCGCTTGCCGAGCAGAAAATCGCGGTTGCCGTGGATGAAATAGCAGGGCACGCCGGCCTGTTGCAGCGCTTTGAGCGCCGCGGCGATCTCCGCGTGCAGCGGCTCGGGATCGTCGTCGCCGATCCAGGCTTCAAACAGGTCGCCGAGGATGTACAGCGCGTCGGCGTGCACCGCTTCGCGCCGTAAAAAACGCAGAAAACCGGCAGTGATTGCCGGTTCCTGTGCGCACAAGTGCAGATCTGCGATGAACAGCGTACTCATGCAGCCGCGATTACTCGCTGACGGTCACGCTGTTGATGACGACGTCTTCTACCGGTACGTCCTGGTGCATGCCGCTGCGGCCGGTTTTCACGCCTTTGATCTTGTTGACCACGTCCATTCCTTCAACCACTTCAGCGAACACGCAGTAGCCCCAGCCCTGCACGTTTTCGCCGCGGAAGTTCAGGAAGTCGTTGTCAGCCACGTTGATGAAGAACTGTGCGGTGGCGGAGTGCGGATCGTTGGTGCGCGCCATTGCCAGGGTGCCGATGGTGTTTTTCAGACCGTTGTTGGCTTCGTTCTTGATGGTCGCGTTAGTCGCTTTCTGGTTCATGCCCGGTTCGAAACCGCCGCCCTGGATCATGAAGCCGTTGATCACACGGTGGAAGATGGTGTTGTCGTAGAAACCGGCGCGGCAGTAGTTCAGGAAGTTTTCAACGGTAACCGGCGCTTTGTCAGCAAAGGTCCTGATAACGATATCGCCGTGATTGGTGTGGAAAGTAACCATAGTTTTAATCCTAACAAGGTGAAGTGAGACGTCACGTAAAGCGAGTGAACATTCAGACCGCCCTTATAACATATCCGCCCCAGCGAGTCAGCAGCGGCTCAACCGCGCACTGTCTGTGGTAATTGCATTTGTGTTATATTATAACAATTGTGCCAACCGGCGAATTTCGCGCATTTTATTCGCGTGAAGTCAGCAAAGCTTGGCCTTAACCTTGCAATAGATCAGGCTTCAGGTTTCAATACGCTACCGGGCGTAAAACCTGAAGCCCGGTTATCTTTTTTGTTATCACGCACACCACGGAATCTCCCGATGCTAAAGATTTTTAATACCCTGAGTCGTCAAAAAGAGGAATTCAAACCCATTCATGCCGGGAAAGTGGGCATGTACGTGTGCGGGGTAACCATCTATGACCTGTGTCACATCGGCCACGGTCGTACCTTTGTCGCTTTCGACGTGGTGGCGCGTTATCTGCGCTATCTCGGCTATTCGCTGAACTACGTGCGCAACGTCACCGACGTAGACGACAAAATCATTCGCCGCGCGGCGGAAAATCATGAGACCTGCGACCAGCTGACCGAACGCATGCTGGCGGAAATGCATGCCGACTTCGACGCGCTGCTGATCGATCGCCCGGATCAAGAGCCGCGCGCAACCCAGCACATCGCCGAGATCATCGAGATCACGCAGCGTCTTATCGATCGCGATCACGCTTACGTGGCCAGCAACGGCGACGTGATGTTCTCCATCGACAGCGATCCGCAATACGGCCTGCTGTCGCGTCAGGATCTGGATCAGCTGCAGGCCGGCGCGCGCGTGGAGATCGACGACGTGAAGCGTAACCCGATGGACTTCGTGCTGTGGAAAATGTCCAAGCCGGGCGAGCCGAGCTGGCAGTCGCCGTGGGGGCCGGGTCGTCCGGGCTGGCATATCGAATGCTCCGCCATGAACTGCAAACAGCTGGGCACCCACTTCGACATCCACGGCGGCGGTTCCGATCTGATGTTCCCGCACCACGAGAACGAGATCGCGCAGTCGAGCTGCGCCCACGACGGCCCGTACGTCAATTACTGGATGCACTCCGGCATGGTGATGATCGACAAAGAGAAGATGTCCAAATCGCTGGATAACTTCTTCACCATCCGCGACGTGCTCGGCCATTACGATGCGGAGACGGTGCGTTACTTCCTGATGTCCGGGCACTATCGCAGCCAGCTGAACTACAGCGAAGAGAACCTTAAGCAGGCGCGCACCGCGCTGGAGCGCCTCTATACCGCGCTGCGTGGCACCGACGCCGATGCCGCGCCGACCGGCGGTGAAGCGTTCGAAGCCCGCTTCCGCGAAGCGATGGACGACGACTTCAACACTCCGGAAGCCTACTCGGCGCTGTTCGATCTGGCGCGCGAAGTTAACCGCCTGAAGAGCGAAGACATGGCGGCGGCCAACGGCATGGCGGCGGAGCTGCGCAAGCTGGCGAAAGTGCTCGGCCTGCTGCAGCAGGAGCCGGAGCAGTTCCTGCAAGGGGGCGCACAGGTTGACGACGGTGAAGTGGCGGAGATCGAAGCGCTGATCAAACAGCGTAACGAAGCGCGTGCCGCCAAGGACTGGGCGCTGGCGGACGCCGCTCGCGATCGCTTGAACGAGATGAACATCGTGCTGGAAGACGGGCCGCAGGGCACCACCTGGCGCCGTAAGTAAGCCGGCCGAAGTGAAAACAAAAAAGGCGCTGAATTCAGCGCCTTTTTCTATGGCTGCAGGTTAGGGTTTAACCATGACCTTGCCGCCGTTGAACTCCACCACCTGATCGGCGACGATCTTGCAGCGCTTGCGGGTTTCGACCTTGCCGTCGACTTTCACCAGCCCTTCGGCGATGACTTCTTTGGCGGCGCCGCCGCTTTCACACCAGCCCTGGAACTTCAGCAGATCGCACAGTTCGACGTGGGGATGATTGTCCAGATTGAAAATTTCCATACTGCCTTACTTATTTAGGTTGAACGTCGTGATATTCCTCGCAGGCCTGCAAGGTATTTTGGATCAGTGTAGCCACGGTCATCGGGCCAACGCCACCCGGCACCGGGGTGATGTAGGCGGCGCGCTCGCTGGCGGCGTCGAAATCGACATCGCCCACCACTTTACCGCTTTCCAGACGGTTGATGCCGACGTCCACCACGATGGCGCCCGGTTTGATCCAGTCGCCCGGGATGAAGCCCGGTTTACCGACCGCCACCACCAGCAGATCGGCGTTCTCGACGTGGTGACGCAGATTTTTGGTGAAACGGTGGGTGACGGTGGTGGTGCAGCCGGCCAGCAGCAGCTCCATGCTCATCGGGCGGCCGACGATGTTGGAGGCGCCGACCACCACGGCGTTCAGGCCGTAGGTATCGATGTTATAACGCTCCAGCAGGGTGACGATGCCGCGCGGCGTGCATGGGCGCAGCTTGGGCGCGCGCTGGCACAGGCGGCCGACGTTGTACGGGTGGAAGCCGTCGACGTCTTTGTCCGGATGGATGCGTTCCAGCACCTTGACGTTATCGATGCCGGCCGGCAGCGGCAGCTGCACCAGAATGCCGTCGATTTCCTCATCGGCGTTCAGCTGGTCGATCAGCGCCAGCAGTTCGGCCTCACTGGTGGCAGCGGGCAGATCGTAGGAGCGGGAAAGGAAGCCGACTTCATCGCAGGCGCGGCGCTTGCTGGCGACGTAAATTTGCGAAGCCGGGTTCTCGCCGACCAGCACAACCGCCAGGCCTGGGGCGCGTTTGCCGGCCGCCAGACGTTGTTTCACTTGCTCAGCCACTTCGTTTCTAACCTGCTGCGCAATCGTTTTACCATCAATAATCTTTGCTGACATCAGTGTGGAAATCCATCAATTAAGAAAAGCGGGGATGCCGCTATTCTGGCAGAAGCTGAGCGCGCTGTCAGGCGCAGAATCACCCTCGCCGCCGTTGGCGAGGCCGATTTACGCTTTTTTTATGCCGGCTTCAGGAACCTCTACGCCATTTTTACCGGCATTTGCATACGCTGGGGCCATACACAGGGCGAAAGAGGGCAGGATCATGAGAGCGATAACCCGGCTTTATCCGTTGCATCACCAGCCTGGCGAGCAACCGGCGCAGCCTAAACATGTGGGCGAGACGGTGTTCGATTCTTCGCTGCATCCGGTGGACAGTGAGCAACTCACCGCGCTGCATCAGCTCGGCAAGCATGAGGCGGCGCCGTTGTGGCGGGCACGCCTGAATGCGCTGTGGCGGAAGTTATGCGTATGAAGGGCTGCGCCTGGGCAGGCTGCACGCTGTTGCTGGTTTGGGCATCGGGGAGCCAGGCTTCTTTAAACAGCGCACGCGCTGACGCCGCATGGGTTGAAAACGTGGCGGCGACTTGCAACACACGGGTGATTGAGCATGCCGATTGGGGGGACATTGCCGCAGTGGTTATGTCTGCTCGCCTCTGCCAGCGGCGGGACAACGGGCGGCAAGGGCGTGAGCACGCGCCGATTTACGTAGGCGCCGGGCTGGCTCAGCGTAACGGCGCCCGTTGACGAGAACCCTCGCCGCGCGGGCGCTGGTGGAAAAAACGCCATAAAGCACGGCCGCCGCCGTAACGTCATGAAAAGGCATTGACTCGCTAACCTCTGACCGTATAATCGCAACCCGCAGCCGCAGGTTGCCGCATCTCAATGCGCCCTTAGCTCAGTTGGATAGAGCAACGGCCTTCTAAGCCGTAGGTCATAGGTTCGAATCCTATAGGGCGTGCCATTAACACTTCTCCTGATGTCTACTACAGTCCATAAATCCCCCGTATTTCTGCAAGTTCTCGATTATTCCTATGTCTGCTCGCATTTATTGATAGCACTTCTTATTTTATTGTATTGGGATATTGTTATCAGGTATATGACGTACAGATGTCCTAAATAATCGACGCGTAGAGAGGCCTAACTCTTATCTCAAATATGACAAGAATAATGTCAGTATTTTATTTCGTGATTTTTCGACCTGACTCTACTTAGACACCCGATCATTTAGACGAGAGAAGGATTAACTCAGTACACGATATGAATGGGAAGAATTTTTCCATGATGATTAACTTGTTATATTATTTTTGTCATTGTGCTTCATTTTTATTTTTCCGGGAGAGATGCCATAGCATTTTTTGAAGCTCCTAATAAAGGATTGTTGAGTCTTGAATCCTACAGCACAAGAAACAGCAAATACGGATAATTTTGTTGTAGAAAGCAAGTTATAAGATTTTTTTAATTTTCTTTCAAGAATATAGTCACCAAGGTTTTTTCCCGTATGTTTCTTGAATAACCTTTGAAAGTGCCAGTTTGAATAGCCTGATACCTTGGAAATGTCTGCAAGACTGATGCGATGTTCAAGGTTGTTTTCTATCCAACTCATGATCTCTGTGGTGATTTTTTTTTGAAAGCAAGTGTTTTCTTTCATGATATGCCTGAGTCATATTTTCAATTGATTATGCGTTTTTTTTAATTAATTTATTTTAAATCTAATTATTGCAATTGAGTTTTTTTTAAGGAAGTTGGATTAAAGGGCTTAGCATATGCTGCCCTTTGTGATGTCATCATGCTTAGCGCATTGTTTCTTTATATGATAAAACAAGTGCGCAGGTTGAAAAAATAAATCCAACCGCCCAAAAAAGAGGCCCTAAAATCCCTGGCCAAATAGGCGTGTAACCAGGAATTAGAATGTAAATAATAAAGCCAATATCAGTGGCGCTGACAACGGCTAAATTTATCCACCATCCTCTTATGTCATTGCGCCAATTCAAGAAAATAGACGTCAAGGCAGCGCAAAGTGCAAAGCAAAATAAATTCCATGCATCTTGTTCTACTCGCCCACTTGCCATTCCTGGTGGCATGCTATCGCCTAATTTATAAACTCCCCAGGCAGCTTGAAAATGTAGAAGAGCCCAGATGAAATAAGCAATAGCCCCCCCTTTGGCGAACCAGGAAGATAAGTCTTTTTTCTGCATTGTCATGATACCTCAAGTTTGTTAATTATCGATCATCAACTGTTGACGGCATTCCTATTTACCACTCACTGCTTTTTAAAACTCTGGCTGGGTAGTGTAATAAATATATTTTCTTTTGTTGCTAGTGTTTTAAATGTATTATATGAGTCTGGAAGTATGGCTAATTATTTCTGACAAAAACAATCCGATTGAAAAACGTCCTGTGTTCGCTGGTTTTTTTTGATGATGCAATGATGTGACTGAGGATATAGTTTTTAATCAGGTTATATCCTCAATCGTTATATCGCTCTCCCTGTATCAAATTTCCACTGTCGAACCACTGGGATCGGCTTTGATATGGTAGGTTCCACTCTCGCGAAAACTTCGTACTGTGGCGAAGGTATCTTCCATGAACTGTACGAAAGTTAACTTACCGCCCTTGGCGCGAGCCAAAATCGAGAGGGGGGAGGTGACAGTCTTACCCAAAACAGTAGAGCGATAAGTAAAATAACCGAAGACGGCAGCACCGTCGGCATTCTCAAAAGTGTCCTGTAATTCGAATGCCAGTGTAGACCAGTAGGCGTTCACATCCTTGAAGGTCTGGACCAAGCCTTCGGTTCCTGCTGTCGTCCCTGCCCAAGGCATGATGGCTTTTAGTTCCGGATGTTCATAATTGAGTGAAACATAGATGAAATTGTCCGCCGTAAATTGGCGGACATGCTCGAGATCCGCGGGTTTTTTCAGAAGGTCCAGCAGGAGAGACAAAGGGCTGCTGAACGTGGCCGGTTTCGCGAGGCTAGCAGCCTGCGCTTCTTTTATGTTAGCGATTTTCTTGTAGACGTTTGACATGGTCTCCCCTTATTCCGGGAACGGCACGCTGAAGTGTGCCGTTCCCTTCAATAATCAATCTTCTGCTAAGACAATTCTCTTGTCTTTTCCAATATGGTGCGCTGAATCGCCGAGTATGGTTGGCAGGCCGGACAGTGTTGACACGACGGCCAGAGGATTCTTCAACCAGCAATTTGCCAACCGCATTTTAGCCTTTGAAATCTTTCTCTGGATTAAAGCCGTCCCAGTTCTCGAATACGTCCATGAAACCAGGAACGGTCTCTTGGCGAGCCCAGTCTCGCTGCAGCTCGCACCAGAGCTGTGTCTTGGAAATCAGTTTGCCACCCGCTTGTTCGACGCGGCGTAGAGCCAACTCATGAGCCGCTACTGAAGTTCCGCCGATGGCGTCGGCGACGACATAGACCTCGTACCCTTCCCTGAGTGCATCCAGAGCGGGGAAGGCCAGGCAGACTTCGGTCCAGAGTGCCGTCATGATCAACTTCCGCCGTCCAGTTGCCTGCACTGCCTGCTTGAATTCGACGTCTTCCCAGGCATTAACCGTCGTACGATCAATAACGGGGTCATTAGGGAGTAGCGCCATGATCTCTTTAATTGGCGGTTTGTTTAAGCCCGTCGCAATATTTACCGCCGAATGAATAATAGGTACGTTATAATTCTTCACAGCTTTAATGCTATGGGTGATGTTGAAAACCAATTCCTTTTGGTCCATCGAACGGATCGAACTCACCTGAATGGGTTGATAGTCGATCACGATGAACACGCAGTTCTCAGGGGTCAGGAGGTGGTCAGCCTTAGGATCACGGATAGATTCACTGGTCATTAGATAACTCTCTTTCACGTTACAGATTAGGTTAGACTCATCGCAATCGCGATAGGCCAAAGAAGGGATCTCAACATCGCCTTCAATGAAAGCAATCTTAATTGGGTCATGTAATTGTGAGATATCATGCTAAGTCGATACAGCGGACCCGACAATCCCAATTCCGGAGAACATATTGTTCTCATTTTTGGGCTGTGAGAGTAGATCGTAACTTTAGTTGGGTGGGTTTAAGTCCTCGTCATTCACCCAGTCCTATCGCTGTACTTAAATAAGAGAACACAGTGTTCTTTTATTGAGGCTTTCTAATTTTTGTAGAGGAGGTAATGTTTGTCCTTTGTGGGGAGAAAGAACCGTCAGCACAAACGAACATTGTCATCTGCAGTAACGACAGTCATTCCATTGCAAAAAGCGAGTAGATCATGACCCATATCATTGGAATTTCAGGAAGTCTTCGCAGCGCTTCCTTTAACCATTCACTTCTTCAGGCTGCTGTGCAATTGGCACCCGAGAGCGTGACTCTGGATGTTCGTCGAATCAATGGGATACCGCTTTATGATGCTGATGTTGAAGTTAAATCTGGCATTCCCGCTTCTGTTGTCGAATTGAAGGAGGCGATCGCGGTAGCCGATGGCGTGCTCCTTGCCACCCCTGAGTACAATAATGGTATTCCAGGGGTATTCAAAAACGCCATTGATTGGGTTTCGCGTCCAGACAGCGATATACGACGCGTTTTCGGCGGAAAACCTTTCGCCTTGATTGGTGCATCGCCGGGGGGATTTGGCACAATCCTATCTCAGGAAGCTTGGCTACCCGTGTTGCGAGCACTTGGAACCCGACCTTGGTTCGGCGGACGGCTTCTCGTTTCCCACGCCAACCAACAATTCGACGTCGATGGCAATCTGACCGACGAGTCGACGCGTCTTCGCTTGGAGGGATTCTTGAGTGGGTTCGTGGAGTTTATTCGTTCGAACGAGCCTTCCATCCGTTAGAGAGTATCGCGCTACCCTGGATCCAGCAGCGCCTGCGCATAATACATTTTTCGGCATCGTCTGACGTGGGGGGCGGAAAGCGTGCGTCTCGATGCCGTTCCTCGAGAGGAATAGCGGTCGCTAAGTGATGCCGTATCATTGTGATTGACATATTTGGAATTGAAAAGGTTGCGGAAGCATGGCCGATCGCTTTGAGGAACTGAAAACTTATATTGCTGTTGTTGAGGCTGGCGGTTTTGCGGCGGCTTCAAAGCGCTTGGCCTTGGCTAAATCTGCGATCAGTCGCCGCATACGAGATTTGGAAATTCGGCTTGGTGCCCCGTTGCTGAACCGGAGCACCCGACAGATCCATCTGACGGACACAGGGCTGAAGTTTTATGAGCAAGCCAAACGCATACTGACTGAGTTGAATGAGGCTGAAAATGCCGTTGGAGGGCGACATAACGATTTACAAGGGCGGTTGCGAATCGCCGCTCCCGTTTCGCTGACCGTACATTGCCTTAGCCGGGTGGTTGGTCAATTTATCGAGGCGAATCCGAATCTGGCACTGGAGTTTGATGCCGACGACAAGATGGTTGACATCATTCGTGATGGATTTGATCTCGCCATCAGGATTTCTAAATTGCGCGACTCTTCCTTGGTAGCCAGGCGGATCACAACCATTCGCCATGTCTGTTGCGCGAGCCCGTCTTTGCTAGATCGGTACGGTCGTCCAAATAGAGTGGAAGACTTGGCGGCATTGCCGGGCATTCGCTATAGCAACGTTGAAGAAAGTTATTATTGGCGCTTTGCTGGCGGTCATACGCCAATGGTGAAATCGCGGCTCTGTTTTTCCAACGGTGATGCTGTTCGTGAGGCCGCCATCGCGGGTTTGGGGATCGCTATGTTGCCCACTTTCATCGCGCATGAGGCGATCAGAAAAGGTGAGCTCGAAGTTGTATTACGTGAGTATATGCGTCCTCCCATTGGTATGTATGCGGTTTTTCCTTCATCACAAAACATGCCTGCGAAAATGCGCGCATTCATTGATTTTTTACTTGCTAATTTCAGTGATGAGCCTTTTTGGGATCGCGATATATTGACCAATGAGAGATGAATCGCTTTGAAAAGAAGGCGTTTGCTTGAAAGTCGAATTACTTTAGCCGTTATGCTGCCGTCTCTCTGAATGAGCGCGAGGCTCTCGACCCGCCGCCAATTGAACCTTCGTTTAGTTTGTCGCGTTACAATAGGTGAAAATTTCCCCATGGAGCCTATCGTGCGCAAATCCAGATTCTTTCTCGTGACCTTGCTGTGCCTGTGCGCCGCTGCCGTGCTGTACGTGATGGCATATCGGGCGCTGGGGCATTACCTCAGTGACGGCGAGAAGGCCTACCCGGATATCAGCGTTGAAATTCGCTGAGAGCCGTGCGGCCTGAAGGGGACTGCGCCGACTTTTTCGCACTGATTTACCCGCCATTTACCCGCCGTCGGCAATGATGACGCTGCGTCTCCACATTGTGTGGTTCTCTTGGGCGGAATGCGGTTATGTCACTGCAGCAGGTATCGAATGTTTCTTTGAGCAACAACGGCTTAAAGGGCATCGGTTACAAACATTATGCGTTGGCGATCGTGGCGTTTTCGGCGCTCGTACGGTCTATATCCTTAACCGACAGGTATTTTTGGTGCGATGAAGCCTCCAGCGTGCTGACCAGCCGTTACGATGTGGGCGCGTTGCTCTATCACGCTTCCTTCGATGTTCACCCGCCGCTTTATTACCTGCTGCTGCATGGCTGGATGGCGCTGTTCGGCGACGGCATTCTGGCGGCCCGCTCGTTGAGCCTGGTGTTCGGTGTGGTGACGGTGGCGCTGGCGATGCGCTTTATCCGTTGGCTGGCCAATGAACGGGCGGCGCTGATCGCGGGCTGGCTGATGGCGATCATGCCGATGGCGGTGCGCTACAGCCAGGAGGCGCGCATGTATGCGCTGATGGGGCTGCTGGCGATCGCCGGCGCGATGGCGTTGGCGAAGTGGCTGAAAACGCCGGATAACCGCCGTTATCTGGCGCTGTATGCGCTGTTGATGACGCTGAGCTTTTATACCCATTACTTCACGATTTTCACGCTGATCGCGCATTGGCTGGTGGTGTTGGCGCTGTCGTGCCGCCGCGAAGGCGAGTGTTATATCAAGCAACCGGCATGGTGGCTGGCCAATGCGGCGATCGGGGTGGCCTACATTCCCTGGCTGCTGGTGTTGTTCAATCTGCTGGCGCATATCGCCGAGCTGAGGGTCGGCGGCGACGTCGGTTGGATCCCTCAGGTTTCCTGGAGCGATCTGCCGGCGATGTTCTGGCGTTTTCTCACCGGCCATGATGGCAGCAACTATCCCACGATCATTCTCTGGCTGTTGCCGGCGATGTTTGTCGCTTTATGTTCACTGCTGCTGTGGCGGCGCCAGATGCCGAGAAAATTCTCTCTGCTGCTGCTCTGCGGCATTCTGATCCCGGTAACGTTGGTATTCGCCATTTCCTGGCGCTCGCCGCTGTTTGTCGATCGCTATCTTTATTCCGCCGCGCTCGGCATTCCGCTGGTGTTGGGCGTGCTGATCGCCGGAACGAAAAACCGGGTGCGCGGGATCTCTTTGCTGCTGTTCTTCAGCCTGCTGTTCGGCTACGGCGTACGTAACGACTACCCGGTCGAAAAAGATGAGTTCAAGGTGATGGTGCACTATATCAACAGCCACTATCAGCCTAACGATGCGGTGGTGGTCAGCAACATGTTCAACTACCTGAGCTATGTGTATTACAACAAGCAGGGCTACCGCGCCTTGCTGTATACCCCGGCCAGGCCCAACGGCATTTCAGGCAAGCCCAACGCCTATGGCTTCGGCACCTTTTTCCACGATCGGGCGGCGCAGACTTACGTCGATAAGCTCAGCGTTTTATCGAAAGGCCATCGCCGGGTCTGGCTGGTCAGCGGCGGCGATTTCAATCAGGACTTCGGCCGTTCGCCGCCGGGGTGGGTCAATACCGGCACCTTCAAGAGCGGCGGCTTTGAGTCGCGCCTGTTCGTGGTGCGTTGAGCAAAATGTCATATTTCCCATTCGGCGTTACATCTGGCCGAGCAAACTTACGCGGGGATGACAGTTCTATACATTGAGATTGGTACTGTAGCTCTACCCGATGATGTTGTGTGTTATCCATTCCCTGTAGTGTATTACCCCATCCCTGTTAAGTTTATCCCGCCTTGTGCGGGATTTTTTTATCTGTGCATGCCTGGCGCGCAACGCGATTTTTTTGAATAACACCGTCAGTTTTATTCGGTATTCAGTCGCTGTGCGCTTGATTAGATTGAACGCGAGAGGGGCGCCGTCGGCGCCTTTGTGCAATGAGTGGAGAATTTCTATGGCGAAGACAGTAGTGGTGTTTCATTCCGGCTACGGCCATACCGAGCGTTTGGCGAAAGTGGTGGCGGAAGGCGCCGGGGCGGAACTGATCGCTATCGATCAGAACGGCGATATCAGCGACGAAGCCTGGCAGACGCTGGATGAGGCGGACGCCATCATCTTTGGTTCGCCGACCTATATGGGCGGCCCATCCTGGCAGTTCAAGAAATTCGCCGACGCCAGCTCCAAAGCCTGGTTCGGCCGCAAGTGGCAGGATAAAGTGTTCGGCGGTTTTACCAACAGCGCCAGCCTGAACGGCGACAAACAGGTGACGCTGATCGCGCTGCAGACGCTGGCTTCGCAACATGGCGGCCTGTGGGTCAGCCTGGGGCTGCTGCCGGCCAACACCAAATCGGCGCAGCGCACCGACGTCAATAACCTGGGCGGTTCGGTGGGGCTGCTGGTGCAGACCCCGGCGGATGCCGGCGTGGATGAGATGTTGTCGGGCGATCTGGCGACCGCCAAGCTCTATGGTCAGCGCGTAGCGGGCTTTGCCGCCAAACTGGCGTAAGACCTATCGTGTAGATGGGACGGCGGTGCGGTTGAACGGATGCCGCGTTCATTTTCTCTGCACAATTGGCGTGTAATCTGCGAAATGTTATTAGCCTGCTTGGGCTAACACTGCATTTCGTACAAATATTCCCGGTTCCTAGGCCGGGTTTTTTGTTGCTAAGGTCTGCTTAAGCTTTCACCGCTATACTGCGCGTCAGCACGGTCATGCAATGCATGGCCGTGTCGTAACTGTCGATTTGCTGTTGTTCAAGCAAGCCCGCTTCATGCGGGCTTTTTTTGGGTTGTTATTGCACAGGCGGCCCAGTTGCAGGAAAATAATCGCACAGTGATTCAAACATCATTTAATGACCAATAACCACAAGTTTATTAATGTAATTAACGCTCTCGGCGGCCTATTACGCTATGCGCTATGCTGACAGCAGAGCGGGCATTATTTGCTGACGCTGTGCGGGGAATTACGGCGCGGCCGCATCAGGCTAAGAAAAGTCTGTTAATTAAATGTTAATGATTTTTATTATTGATTTGTCTGGCTTTTTTGGTTGAAATTCGGATTGACTATCCCTCACTGGCCGGGCGAGAGAGTATGCATATTATTATTCTGGTTATTAGCAAAATATGGGCGAGGCGATGAGCGCCAGAATAAACGCCAGGCATGGCCTGCCGCTAACGGTGCAGCTGATCAATCTTTTCATGCTGGCCTTTTTACTCTCCCTGGTGGGTATTCTTAGCCGGCCGATTGGCTCGCTTTCTTTATTTTGGCCGGTGAATGCGATTTTGCTCGGCCTGCTGCTGCGCAAACCCGCTTACGCCACGCCGCTCGGCTGGCTCACGACCTACCTGGGCATGGTTGCCGCCGATCTCAGCACCGGCGAGGGCTGGTCTTTGGCGCTGTGGCTGAACGCCTGCAACATGTCGCTGATCGTCGTCGGTTACAGCATCATGCTGATGTTGCCGCAATCTCAACGGCGCATGGGCAAACCCCAGGCGATACTCTATATGTTCAGCGCCAGCCTGGCCGGTGCGGCGGTGGCGTCGACGCTGTCGGTGCTGCGTAACGACAGCCTGTACAACAATACGGTGGTGGTCGCCTGGTTGGCCTGGTTCAGTGAGCAGTTCTCGACGACCTTGCTGTTGTTGCCGGTGCTGATGGCGGCGCCGCGGTTGAAACAGCTGTTTCGCATGCAGGTGCGTTGGCGCCTGAAAGGCTGCCTGCCGCTATTGGCGCTACTGCTGTCGCTGGCGTTCAGCGTCTATATCGGCGGGCCGGGCGCCATCGCCTTCCCGATCCCGGCGCTGCTGTGGTGCGCGGTGCGCTACCAGTTGTTCCCCGTGACGCTGTTGACGCTGTTGACCGGCATGACCGAGATCAGCAACATTTCAGCCAACTTGGTGCTGTATGAAACGCCGAACAATCACAACGCCTTCCTCGACACCCTGATGTCTGCCCGCTTGGGCATCGCCATGCTGGTGATGGGGCCGCTGATCCTCGCCAGCTCTATCGCCGCCAATCGCAAGCTGATGCGGCGTCTGGAGCACAGCGCCAACCACGATTTCCTGACCGGGGTGCTGGCGCGCAGCGCGATGACGCGCAAAGCGGGCGAGCTGCTTGAGCACAAGCACCGCTCGAAAGAGGCGGTGTCGCTACTGCTGATCGACATCGATCATTTCAAGCAGATCAACGATACGCACGGCCACAGCGCCGGCGATCAGGTGTTGGCGTCGTTCGCGCATATCGTGCGGCGCGAGCTGCGGCACGATCAGCTGTTCGGCCGCCTGGGCGGGGAAGAGTTCGCCATCATGCTGCCGCGCGCGCTGGCGGCGCAGGGCGTGGCGCTGGGGGAGCATCTGCGCCGGTTGGTGGAGCAGGCGGAACTGCAGGCGGAAGGCAAACAGACGCTGAAAATCACCATCAGCGTCGGCGTCGCCAGCCTGGCGATGAACGAAGTGAAATCGCTGGAGCAGCTGATGAATATGGCGGATATCGCGCTGTATCGCGCCAAATCGCAGGGGCGGAATCGGGTGGAGTCGTTCAACGTGGTGAACGGCAACAGCGTCGAGCATATTCTGTTTCGCTAACCGCTTTCAGCCTTGCCTGGGCTCGAAGCGGGTTTCGCAATTAGGGCAAATCAGTATCACGTCTTGCAGCATTGCCGCGCATTTTTGCCGGGTAACATAGCCGCATTTAGGGCAGACGATTTGGGTGGAGCGGTTGATAAAACCTTTGACGCTGCTGGAATCGGACATATCAATAGCCTGTGTCAGGTGAAAACTCACGCTAACACAGGCGACGACAAATTTCGTTGGTTATTTTCTGTACGCAGAGGCTTACAGGCTTTTCAACGCCTTGATGGTTTCATCCATGTCGATCTCGTGCTCGGAGAAGGTATGGGTGGTGTTCTGGAAGGTGGTGATGGTCAGCATGCGCAGCGTTTGCATGGCCTGCGCCTGGTCTTCGGACTGCGGGCGAATGCGGTTCATCAGCAGGCCGACCGACAGCACGGTGTTCTCTTTATCCACGTCGGCTTTGACCGGCACTTCCTTGGTGAAGGTATTGAAAGACTTGATGCTGGCGATCTTGATTCTTTCATTGGCGATGATGATGTATTTGCTAGGCGCCAACACTTTGACTGCATAAGCCGACGGGCCTTTGGTGTTGTTGGTCGGTTCGAAGGTCACCGCCGCGTTTTTCTTAATCAGCTCCGGATTCTGCACTTTAATCACGTGAAAATAACGATTTTCTCCGTTCTCGTCGGTAATAAAGCCGAAGCCTTTGTCTTCAAAAAAAGTCGTTATCTTGCCGTTCATCGTTATTCTCACAAAAGGGATCAATACAGCGCTTATGATAGCGCGGAATGCCTTGCAGCGACAGATTGCGCGGGCGGCATTTAGTCATGCGATAACGGCATTTAGCGGCTTTCCCCCCACATGCTATGTTCATGCTGACTTCATTCAATGCGAAAAAGGAATATCGATGGGCATCAAACGTCTCAATCACGCCGTGCTGTATGTCAGCGACGTGCGGCAGAGCGCCGACTTTTATCATCAGGTATTGGGCTTCAAGCTGAAGCCGTCCGACAGCCCCGACCGGGCGGTATTTACCCAGGCCGCCGATTCGGACAACGATCACGATTTGGCGCTGTTCAGCAAGAATCTGGGCCAGCAGCGCGCCGGGGTGTTTCGCGCCAACAACGAGCCGCCGGCAGAGCATGAGCCACCGGCCGGGCTGTACCATCTGGCCTGGGAAGTGGACAGCCTGGAAGAGCTGGAGCGCATTCGTCACCAGCTGGCCGAACGCGGCATTCTCGGGCTGGAAGAGGATCACGGTGTGCACAAAAGCATTTATGGCCACGATCCGGACGGGCTGCTGTTTGAGGTGACCTGGTTTATTCCGCCGGCGCTGCTGACCGAAGAGGATAAAAACCAGCAGGGGATCCGTCCGCTGGATTTCGCCGCCGAGAAGCGGCGTTTCGCCGGCCTGTAAGCTGATCAGGTGTGGGGCGCCGCGGCGCCCCGACGATCACAGCACTTTGTTGAGGAAGTTAACGGTGCGAGGGTGCTGCGGCTGAGCCAGTACCTGCCTGGCGTCGCCCTGTTCGACGATCTGCCCGTCGACCATAAACACCACCCGATCCGCCGCTTCGCGCGCAAAGCCGATTTCATGCGTGACGACCACCAGCGTGACGCCCAGATCCGCCAATCCCTTAATCACGTCCAGCACTTCGCCGACCAGCTCGGGATCGAGCGCGGAGGTCGGCTCATCGAACAGGATCACCTTGGGGTTCAGCGCCAGCGCGCGCGCGATGGCGATGCGCTGCTGCTGGCCACCGGAGAGGTGGCGCGGATAGGCATCCGCCTTGTGGCGCAGCCCGACGGTATCCAGCAGCTCATAAGCCACCGCCTTCGCCCGTTCGCGGGAGTGAATTTTGTGCACCACCGGCGCTTCGATGATGTTTTCCAGCACCGTCAGGTGCGGGAACAGGTTGAAGTTTTGGAACACGTAGCCGACGTTGATGCGCTGCCGGAGAATGGCCTTTTCCTTCAGCTCGTACAGCCGGTTGCCCTTGCGGCGGTAACCGACGTAGTCGCCGTCGATGCGGATAAAGCCCTCGTCCACGCGCTCCAGGTGGTTGATCGCCCGCAGCAGCGTCGATTTGCCCGAGCCGGAAGGGCCGAGGATCACGGTTACGGTGCCCGGCTGCAGCGTCAGGCTGACGTCGTCCAGCGCCTTGTGTTTACCGAAAAACTTGCTGACGTTGCTGATTTCGATCAGGCCGCGCGCCGGCACCGGGGTGAGGTTGCGTGCCGGCTGTTCGGGCAAGGCGTAATAATCAATGGCTTCAGACATGCGGGTCTCCTAACGTTTTAGCCAGCCGGCCAGTTTCTGCCAGGGCGTCGGCGGCAGTTCGCGCACCGCGCCCCGGGCGAAATAGCGCTCGATGTAGTATTGGATCACCGACAGGGCGGTGGTGATGAACAGATACCAGACGGTGGCCACCATCAGCAGCGGTATCACCTGCTGGGTGCGGTTATAGATCACCTGGATGGTGTAAAACAGCTCCGGCAGCGCCAGCACGTACACGATCGAGGTGCCTTTCGCCAGGCTGATGATCTCGTTGAAGCCGGTCGGAATAATGGAGCGCAGCGCCTGCGGTAGAATGATGCGGAAGGTGCGGCGATAGCCCGGCAGGCCCAGCGCCGCCGCCGCCTCATGCTGGCCGTAATCCACGCCCAGAATGCCGCCGCGGATGATCTCGGCGGTGTAGGCTGACTGCACCAGCGTCAGGCCCAGCACCGCCACGGCGAACTGGCCGAGGATATCGATGGTCGGGTAGCTGGCGAACACCACCGAGGTAAAGGGAATGCCCAGCGAGATGGCGTCGTACAGATAGGAAAAGTTATACAGGATGATCAGCACCAGGATCAGCGGCAGCGAGCGAAACAGCCAGATATACCCCCAGGCCAGCGACGCCAGCAGGTAAGAGCGCGACAGCCGCGCCAGCGCCAGCAGGGTGCCGAACAGGATGCTGAACAACGTGCCGAGCAGCGTCAGCAGCAGGGTCTGCCCCAGACCCGCCAGCACCGCCGGGGCGAAGAACCACTCGGCGAACACGCCCCATTCCCAGCGCGCGTTGCCCGCCACCGATTGCACGATGGCGGCCAGAATAAACAGCGAGAACAGGGCGCCGATCAGCCGCAGCGGATAGCGGGCGGGCACCACTTTCAAGACTTCTTGTTTGGACATGTCATGTCTCCTGACTACAGATAAAGGGGGGTTAGGCGATTTTCCTTTCCGACGCGCAACAACACGCGTCCTCTGCAATCAGGCTTTTGCGGAACGGCAGGCGGCCATCGTAGGGCGGGTGGCTGTAAACCTCGCTGTCAACGGTGGGATCGAACTGCGGCTGATAACCGTTGCTCAGGTACAGGCCTACCGCTTCGGGCTGGCGAAAGCCGGTGGTCAGGTAGAGCCGGCGATACCCCTGCGCCAGCGCCAGCGTTTCCAACTGCTGCAACACCCGCTGCGCCAGGCCCTGGCGGCGCAGATCGCCCCGGGTCCAGATGCGCTTCAGCTCGGCGGTTTGCGCGTCATAGCGTTTGAAGGCGCCCATGGCGATCGGCGCACCGGCGCGCAACAGCACGATGAAGGCCCCTTGCGGCGGTGCATACAGGTCCAGCGGTTCCGGTTCCTGGTCACCAAAATAGTCGCCGTAACGCTGGCGATATTCACCGAACAACCCCTCGATCACCGGGGCGATCAGCGGGTCGGTCGGCAACGTCTGAATGAAGGTGTCTTGCGTCATTGCGCGCTCCTAATCGCCCAGGCCGGGCGGGTTGATTTCCGACTGCGCAAGGCGTTCGACGCTCTCGCCCCAGCGATTGAGCACCTGATCGTACTGTTCGCCGCGGATCGCGCCGTTCAGCGCTTCATTCACCGCCTGCACCAGTCCGTTGCCTTTACGGGTGGTGACGGCGATGTGCGCCGCCTTGGGCCAACCGCCTTCCACCGTGCCCGCCAGCCGGGTACGGCCGTTCAGCGCCGCTTTATAGGCGCCCAGCACGTTCGGCCCGAAATAGGCGTCGGCCCGGCCGGACTGGATCGCCAGCGTGGCGGCCGCATCGTCGGTCACGTAGATCGGCTGGAAGGGTTTGAGCCCCTGCTGCCGGTTCTGTTTGTCCCACGCCAGCAAGATGGCTTCCTGATTGGTGCCGGAGCCGACGATGATCTTTAATCCGGCGATATCGGCAGGCTGTTTGATCGTTGCGATCTTGCCGCCGGTTTTGACGTAAAAGCCGAGCGAGTCGATGCGGTAGGTGGCGAAGTCGAAGCGGGTTTTGCGCTCTTTGGTCACGGTGACGTTGGTGATGGCCGCGTCATACTTGCCGGAAACCACCCCCAGCGGCCAGTCTTCCCACGACGTTTGCACTACGTTCAGCTCCAGGCCCAGGCTGTCGGCCACCAGCTGCGCGATATCCACTTCGCTGCCGATAAGCCGCCGGTTGTCGGCAGCGAACAGCGCCAGCGGCGGCGTGTTGAGCGCGGCGATTGCAACGGTGAATTGGCCCGGCTTCACGAAGTGGAAATCGGCCGGCAGTTTGGCGATCGCCTGCGGGTTTTTCGGCGCGTGGATCGGGGTTTCATTGGCCTGTAAATCGATGCCGGTGCCCGCCTGCGCGGCGCCGGTCAGGCTCAGCAAGGCCGCCACGAGAGCGGCGGTAACGGTTTTCTGCATAGCGGGTATCCCTGAAAACGATCTTATTATTGGGTGAATCTGTTCAACGGGCGCGTGAGGCCCAGGTGTTCGCGCAGCGTATCGCCGTGGTACGCCCGGCGGAACAGGCCACGTTGTTGCAGGATGGGCACCACCCGATCGACGAAGTGCCCGAAGGCGTTGGGCGTACCGCCGCTGATGATGAAGCCGTCGGCGGCTTCGCCGTCGAACCAGCGTTGCAGGCCGTCCGCCACCGCTTCCGGCGTGCCGCTGAACACCGGGCGCGGCGAGGCGGCTTCCAGCGCCACCTGGCGCAGCGTGAGGTTCCGCTCGCGGGCGTTGCGCTTGATGGCGTCGGTGGTGCTGCGGAAGCTGTTTTGCCCCAGATCGCCGATGTCCGGGAAGGGGGCGTCCAACGGATGGCGGGAAAAGTCGTAATGTTCGAAGTAGCGGCCAAGGTAGTTGAGGGCGTTCTCGATGCTGACCAGACGGGCGGTCTCC
The DNA here is from genome assembly GCF_049065515.1 of Serratia sp. SA088. Taxonomy (NCBI): domain Bacteria; kingdom Pseudomonadati; phylum Pseudomonadota; class Gammaproteobacteria; order Enterobacterales; family Yersiniaceae; genus Serratia; species Serratia sp. SA088. The sequence continues at coordinate 196,224 of NZ_JBAKGW010000004.1, read as the reverse complement.
TGGTACTGACGCTCGACGTCCGCATCGTCGTCGCCGACGATCACGCTGACGCCCTGGAAGATGCGCAGACCGTCCGGCTCGCGCCCCTGTTCCACCAGTTGCCGCTTCACGTCCTGGTAGAAATCCTGCGCCTGCTCCAGCGTGTCGTGATGGGTGAAGATCGCATCGGCGTGCTTGGCCGCCAGCCGTTTGCCGTCTTCAGAGGCGCCGGCCTGGAACAGGATCGGGCGGCCCTGCGGCGTGCGGCCGATGTTCAACGGCCCCTGCACCGAGAAGAACTCCCCCTGGTGATTGAGGGGGTGCAGTTTCCCGGCCCTGAAAAATTCGCCGCTGGCCTTATTGCGCACGAAGGCATCGTCTTCCCAGGAGTCCCACAGTCCTTTGGCGACGTCGAGAAACTCGCCGGCAATGCGGTAACGCAGGCTGTGCTCCGGGTGTTCTTTGCGCGAGAAGTTTTTTGCCGAACCTTCCAGCGGCGATGTCACCACGTTCCAGCCCGCGCGCCCGCCGCTCAGGTGATCGAGACTGGCGAACTGGCGGGCGACGGTGAACGGATCGCTGTAGGAGGTGGAGAGCGTGCCCACCAGGCCTATTTTGTCGGTGGCGGCGGACAGCGCGGCCAGCAGGGTGAGCGGTTCGAAACGATTAAGAAAATGCGGAATGGACTTTTCGTTGATATATAACCCATCGGCGACAAACACGAAATCGAATTTCCCCTGTTCGGCTTTTTTCGCCGAGGCGATATTAAATTCGAGGTTAATGCTGGCGTCGGCGGTGGCATCCGGGTGGCGCCAGGCGGACATATTTCCCGATGCGCCATGCAGAATGGCGCCCAGCCGTAATTGCCGTTGATTATTCGCGTTGTCGCTCATCGTGATTATCCTGTCATGCGCCGCAAAGGCGCGCGGTGTCTGATGCGTCCACTATTGATGAGCGGCAACGGGATGTAAAACAACAAAACAGCATATTCAAATGTTGAAAACTGCAAATATCACGGCGAGCGAAAATAATAATCCCCGACGCGGCATCAGCGGCGTCGGGGAAATACTACTTCACGTTATTCAGGCGTTGCTGAGGGCTTTTTTCGCTGCGGTGGTTAATTGTTGCAGCGTGCGCTCCGCCAGCAGCGAAAAATAGTGGGCGGCAGGGAAGAGGGCGCGCTCATCGGGATTGAAACGCGGATGGTGCAGGCCGAATTCGCTGGCGGAGCCGATGCTGACGAACGCGCCCGGCACGTGATGCAGATACAGTGCGAAATCTTCGCCGCCCATCTGCAGCTCCGCCTCTTCGACCCGGTAGCCGGCCTCGGCGGCGACGGTTTTGCTGAATGCCGCCCAATGGGCGTCGTTGATCACCGCCGGCGGCCCCGGCTGCCAGTGCAGTTTAGCCTGGGCGCCCAGCGCGGCGGCGACGCCGTCGATCACCTGACGAATCTTGTCCGGCACCTGGCGGCGCACCGCGTCGCTGTGGGTGCGCACCGTGCCTTCCAGCTCCACGGTTTGCGGCAGCACGTTCCAGGTATTGCCGCCTTCGATGCGCGTCACGCTCACCACCAGCGATTCCAGCGAGCTGAAGCTGCGGCTGGGCAGCGTCTGCAGCGCGCCGACGATCTGGCTGGCGGTGACGATGGTATCGACGCCCTGTTCCGGTTTGGCGGCGTGGGCGCCTTTGCCGGTGATGCGGATCTGGAAGCGATCGACGTTGGCGTAGAACGGCCCGGCGCGGGTAGCGAAGGTGCCGGTGGGCAGCTCCGGCGCGTTATGCAGACCAAATACTGCCGCGACGTTATCCAGCGCGCCGGCGTCGATCAGGTGACGGGCGCCGTTGAAGGTCTCTTCCGCCGGCTGGAAGAAGATGCGCACCGTGCCGGGCAGCTCGGCTTCACGCGCTTTGAGCAGGTGCGCGGCGCCGAGCATCACCGAGGTGTGAAAGTCGTGGCCGCAGGCGTGCATTACGCCGCTGTTTTGCGAGCTGAAGGGCACGTCGGCGATTTCGTCGATTGGCAGGGCGTCGATGTCGCCGCGCAGGGCGATGATCGGTCCCTTGCCACTGCCGATCTCCGCCACGACGCCGGTTTTCAGCGCCAACGGCAGAATACGAATGCCCGCCTCTTGCAGCCAGCGGGTCAGCCGAGCGGTGGTGGCGAATTCGTGATTGGAAAGCTCCGGGTTTTGGTGCAGTTCACGCCGATAGGCGATGATCTTGTCTGCCAACTGGCTGGTCATAGGCTTGGCTCACAGTGGGAAATAAACCCTAACCCTAGTGCAGGGGCCGCCGAAGCAAAAAGACCATCTGGTTATATTTCATAGCGATTGTGTCTGCACGACGCGTCAACGATGGGGGGGAAGGGGCAGGTTTAGGCGTTCGCGCGTTGTTCGCCGGCGCAGGGAGAGGATTGGCCTGGAACGGTAACGTATCGCAACCGGTGCAATGCATTTACACCGGGCAACACGGATTTTTTCACTCTTTATCGGATTTCTGTGATCGCGGTGGTGGACAAAATCCTGCCTGCTTGCTGTACTGTAATCGACACAGGTTTTGTGTCTTTCATTCACGTTAAAGGTAAGTTTGATGTCTAAGATTAAAGGTAGCGTTAAGTGGTTTAATGAATCCAAGGGCTTCGGTTTCATTACTCCGGAAGATGGTAGCAAGGACGTTTTCGTTCACTTCTCTGCCATCGTTAGCAACGGTTTCAAAACGCTTGCTGAAGGCCAGCGTGTAGAATTTGAAATCACGAACGGTGCCAAAGGCCCATCTGCCGCTAACGTTACTGCTATCTAAGCTGCGTAGCTGAATTTCTTAAAACCCGCTCATTGAGCGGGTTTTTTATTGGGCGCGCTATGCTTCGCTGCGGCGGGCCAACAGGCTGAACAGCAGGATGGCGACGGCGTAGCAGCCGACGATGGTCAGCGCCATCGACAGGCCTGAGGTGCCGCCCAGCCCGGTGAGCGGCACGGCGCAGGCGCCGAGCGCGAACATGCACACGCCGATCAAGGCCGACGCGCTGCCGGCTTTGTCCCCCTGGCTTTGCATCGCCAGCGACGAGGCGGTCGGGCCGACGATGCCGATCACCGCCACCGAGAAGAACAGCGGCACCAGCAACACGACCAACGGCGCATGTAGCGCGGCGGCCAACAGCAGCAGCAGCGACGCGACGGCCGCCAGCGTTAACCCGCCCCTCAACACCCGGCGTTCCCCCCAACGTGAACTGAGACGGCTGGCCAGCTGCGCCGCAATGATCAGCCCGACGCCGTTAATGGCGAAGCACAGGCTGAACATCTGCGGGCTGAGGCCGTAGATCTGCTGCAAGACGAAAGGCGAAGCGCCGATATAGGCGAACATGCCGGCCATTACGAAGCCCTGCGTCAGGCACAGCCCCATAAAATAGCGCTGGGTCAGCAACCCGCCGAGCGACATCAGCATCGCCAGGATACCGCCCTGGCTGCGGCGCTCTACCGGCAGGGATTCGCGCAGCTTCAGCGCCGACAGGCTGAACAGCAGCACGGCGATGGCCGCCAGCACGCCGAAGATGCCGCGCCAGTTCATCACCTGCAGCATCACGCCGCCCAGCACCGGCGCGACGATCGGCGCCAGGCCGTTGACCAGCATCAGCAAGGCGAAGAAACGGGTCAGCTCATGGCCGGCGTACAGATCGCGGGCAATGGCGCGGGAAATCACCGCGCCGCCGGCGCCGGCGATGCCCTGCAGCAGGCGAGCGATCAGCAACTGGTCGATGGTGGGCGCCAGCGCGCACCACAGCGAAGCGCCCAGCAGCAGGATCAGCGACAGCAGCAGCGGGCGCATGCGGCCCAGCTTGTCGCTGTAAGGGCCGAAAATCAGCTGGCCGACGCCCAGACCGAGCAGCCCGGCGGTCAGGCTGAGCTGCGCGGCGGCGGTGGAGGTATTCAGCTCGCCCGCCATTTCCGGCAGGGCGGGCAGATAGAGATCGGTGCACAGCGGCCCCAGCGCGGCCAGCAGGCCAAGCACGACGGCGTACACCAGACGTTGTCTGGCTAAGTGTTTGGTCATGGGAGATTAGAGTTTCCTGAACAGGTGAGAAATGGCCTGCTGATACAGATCGCGCAGCAGGGACGCATCGGCTTTTTGCGTGGTAAGGATACGGTAACCGGTGCCTTCGCTCATGACGGCGATAAACTCCACCCGGGCGGCGATCTCTTCCGCGCTGAAATGGGGGTACAGCCGCTGCAGATTGTGGCAGACGTGGCGAAACAGCCGCGCTTCCGCATCGCTGAGCATTTTGGCCACCACCGGGTTGCGCGTGGCCTCGGCGGTCACTTCCAGCATCAGCATGTGATCGGTTTCGCTCTCGCCCGGCTGCTGAAACAGCGTGCGCGCCGCCAACGTGCCGGCGATCAGGTTGATGTGATCGCCAAGGTTTTCCAGGCGCTGCATCTTGTTGGTGATGATGCGGTTGACGATCTCTTCGATGATCGCGTCTTTATTGGCGAAATAGCGATAGATTTGCCCGACGCTAAGCTGCGAGCCTTGGGCGATCTCCGCCATGCTGGCGGCGTGGAAGCCGTGGCGGCGAAAGCTGGTTTTCGCCGCTTCGACGATCTGATCGCGGCGCGCCTGCACCTTGGCCTGTTTACTGTCGTTGGGGGGGAGCATCTGCCCGATCCTTTGCTACGCGTGAGCCGGGTTCACATTTTTGGGTGTGAACGTTCATTCTCAATTGTAGTGTAACCGACCGGAAAGACGCAAGATGAACGCGCGCTGCGATAAAAGGCGTTTAAGCGAACAGGTAGGATTTGATAAAGGCGGCGACGATCAGCACGCACAGCGCAACGGCGATCGTTTCGGCGGTGGTTTTCGGCAGGCTAAACATAGCGATTTCTCATCCAGTCAGGAGTTCTGGATGAGATTATGCGCATGCAAGATTAAGGAAACATTAAGGCCTTATCGCCCGTTGACCCACATCACCAGCATAAAGGCCAGCAGCGTCATCGCCAGCGAGCCGGCCAGGTTGAGCAGCATGTTGGCCAGCGCCCAGCCGAAGCGGCCATCCTGCATCAGATACACCACCTCCAGCGAAAAGGTGGAGAAGGTGGTCAGGCCGCCGCAGAATCCGGTGGTGATCAGTAATTTCCAGGTGGGATCCAGATGCGTCATGCGGGTGAAAATCGCCATCGCCAGGCCGATGATAAAACCGCCGATCAGATTGACCATCAGCGTACCGAGCGGAATGTGGGCGTTCAGCGGATTCATTTTCATACTTACCGCCCAGCGCAAAACGCTGCCGACGCCGCCGCCGATAAATACGGCCAGTAAAGAGCTCAACATGGGGCAACTACCTTTCAATCAGAGAAATTCACGAGGCTCGGAAAGGGACAGGCGTAACGCTACGCGCCTCTCTCCGAGAGGTTACGTAGACATCATCAGCCTGTGAAGGCGGTTAGGGAGGAATGTCATCTCCAGCGTGCCGCACGGCCTTTTTCGCCGCACCCGGTGGATGTTACACCTAATGCCGCCTATTTTGTAGTATCGACACTCTGCGAGGTAAAACCGATGGAAATCAGAACGGCGCGTCTGAGCGACCGGCACGCTATCGCTGAATTAATGGCGGCGCTGGATTATCCCGGCACCGAGGCGTTTCTGACACAGCGGATGCACCAACTTCTGGCGCACCCGGACGAGGCGTTGCTGGTGGCGGAGCAGGGCGAACAAGTGCTGGGCGTGTTGTCGTTGCATTTTCTGCCGCAGTTGGCGTTGGCCGGCGACATTGGCCGCATCAGCTATTTTTGCGTCGACGATCGGGCGCGCGGCGCGGGCGTAGGGCGGCGGTTGCTGGCGGCAGGCGAGGCGCTGGCGCACCGTCGCGGCTGCGATCGGCTGGAAGTCCATTGCCACAGCCGCCGCGAGCGGGCGCATGCGTTTTACCGGCGTGAAGGCTTTGTCGAAGCGCCGAAGTATTTTGCCAAGTTATTAAGTCAGTAAGTTACTCCCCTGGCGGCGCCGCCGTTTCCAGCCGGTTGCGGCCATTCTGCTTCGCCCGATAGAGCGCGCCGTCGGCCGCTTTCAGCCAGTCCAGATAACCGCCCTGCGCGGGGTGGTAGTTAGCGATGCCGGCGCTGATCTGCAGCCGCAGCTGCGGCGCCTCCTTGAAGCTGACCGCGTCCAGCCGCTGCTGGATGCGGCGCAGAACGATTTCCGCCTGCTCAGCACTGGTGTTCGGCAGCACTGCGCCAAACTCGTCGCCGCCGTAGCGCCCAACGATATCCACGTTGCGCAAGCCAATCAGCAGCTCTTCCGCCAGCGCCGCCAGGGCCTCATCCCCCAGCGCATGGCCGAAAGTATCGTTGATGGTTTTGAAGCGATCGATATCCATCAGGATCAGCGTGGCGTTGTCCTGGTAGCGGCGGCAGCTGTCGAACTGGCGATGCAGCAGGTGCTCCCAGTGGCGGCGGTTATATAAGCCGGTCAGCCCATCGCGGGTGCTGATGCGCTGCAACTCCTGTTTCTTTTCCGCCAACCGTTTGGCGGTGCGGTAGGTCACCAGCCCGAGCAGCGTCGGATAAAGGTAGATCATCGGCAGGCACAGTAAGAATAGTCTGGGATTCACGCCTCAGGGGCGCGTGGCATTCCTGCGACGGATCTCACTCTGTTACATGTTGCGGTTGTGCGAGCTGAAGGAAAGTCGCTAAATATTCGCAGGCAAGGTCAGTTTTTCTCGCTGTTCACGCAGCGCTCTATGATAAGAAGGTGAGTATGGAAGGTATCAGCATTACCAAACTTCTGGTGATTGCGGTGTTGGTGATTTTACTGTTCGGCACCAGCAAACTGCGCACGCTCGGCGCCGATCTTGGCGCGGCGCTGAAAGGCTTTAAAAAAGCCGTAGGCGACGACAGTACGCCGCCGGCCGCCGGCAACAATGCCGCCGAAAGCCAGTCCGCGCAGCAGAGCGTCGAGAAGAAAGACGTTTAATCCCGTCTGATGGCGCACAATAAAAAACGGATGCCTTGCGGACATCCGTTTTTTGGCGTTTTCGCCGTCTTTAGCGTAACAAACTATTACGCGTTATTTCACTTCCATCCCTTTGGCCTGCAGATCGGCGTGGTAAGACGAACGCACGAACGGGCCACAGGCGGCATGGGTGAAGCCCATCGCCATCGCTTCTTCTTTCATTTCGTCAAACTCGGCCGGGCTGACGTAGCGCTGCACCGGCAGGTGGTGACGGCTCGGCTGCAGGTACTGGCCCAGCGTTAGCATGGTCACGCCGTGGCGACGCAGATCGCGCATCACTTCAATGATTTCCGCGTTGGTTTCGCCCAGGCCAACCATCAGGCCGGATTTGGTCGGGATATCCGGGTGCGCTTCTTTAAAGCGCTCCAGCAGCTTCAACGACCACTCGTAGTTGGCGCCCGGGCGCACCTGGCGGTAGACGCGCGGCACGTTTTCCAGGTTGTGGTTGAACACGTCCGGCGGCGTGGCGGTGAGGATCTCCAGCGCGCGATCCATACGGCCGCGGAAGTCCGGCACCAGCGTTTCAATTTTGATGTTCGGGCTCTTGGCGCGGATGGCCGAGATGCAGTCGGCAAAGTGCTGGGCGCCGCCGTCGCGCAGATCGTCGCGGTCAACCGAGGTGATCACTACATAACGCAGCGCCATGTCGGCGATGGTTTGCGCCAGCTTTTCCGGCTCGTTGGCGTCCGGCGCGATCGGGCGGCCGTGGGCCACGTCGCAGAACGGGCAGCGACGGGTACAGATGGCGCCGAGGATCATAAAGGTGGCGGTACCGTGGTTGAAACACTCGGACAGGTTAGGGCACGAGGCTTCCTCACAGACGGAGTGCAGGCCGTTTTTACGCATGGCGGCCTTGATGCCCTGAATGCGCGTAGAGTCGGCAGGCAGTTTGATCTTCATCCACTCGGGTTTACGCAACAGCTCCTGCCGTTCGGTGACCACCGTTTTGACCGGGATCAGCGCCATTTTGTCAGCATCGCGGTATTTGACGCCGCGTTCCATCTGAATTGGTTTACTCATAATCGTGCAGGTTCCAGTTACGAAGCTCGACCGTCTGGTAGCCGAGTAAATGAACAAATTCCTGTACCAGGATTGGGTGTATGTCTTCAATGCCAACGGCGGGCGCCAGCGCGCTGACCTGCGTCATCTGCATGCCGGCGTAACCGCAAGGGTTGATGCGTTGGAAGGGGCTGAGATCCATCGCCACATTCAGGGCCAGGCCGTGGAATGAGCTGCCTTTGCGGATCCGCAAACCCAACGAACAGATTTTCTGCTCCCCCACGTACACGCCGGGCGCATCCGGACGAGCGCGCGATGCGAGGCGGAAGTGGGCGAGGGTGTTGATAACCGTATCTTCTATCGCCGTGACCAATTGGCGTACGCCGACCTTATTGCGCTTCAGATCGACCATCACGTACATCACCTGCTGGCCCGGCCCGTGGTAGGTCACCTGGCCGCCGCGATCGCTCTGGACAACCGGGATATCGCCGGGCATCAGCACGTGTTCGGCTTTGCCGGCCTGGCCCTGGGTGAATACCGGGTGATGCTGCACCAGCCACAGCTCGTCCGGCGTAGTCTCGGTACGACTGTCGGTGAAGTTATGCATGGCTTGGGATACAGGCGCGTAGGGCTGCAACCCCAGCTGACGCAAAATGATCTTGTCTGGTTGCAAAAGAGTCATCGTCAGGTTACAGAAGTGGTAAAGCCATTATACCGGGCGCTCCGGCTGGCGGCCAGCCTTTCGCTGACCAAAAATGCGCAACCCGGGAAGACACTGCGCCATCCCGGGTTGATCAGCAGGGTTTTATGCTGGAATTACAGCACCATGCGAACAATTTCAATGTTGCCCAACTCCTCGTACAGGGTTTCGACCTGCTCGATGTGAGTGGCGTTGATGGTGATGGAGACCGAGTGGTAGTTGCCTTTGCTGCTTGGCTTAACCTGCGGGTTGTAATCGCCCGGCGCATGGCGCTGCACCACTTCAACTACCTGGTCAACCAGCTCAGGCTGCGCCAGGCCCATCACCTTGTAGGTAAACGAGCAAGGGAATTCGAGCAGTTCGTTCAGTTTAGTTTTTTGCATGTGCGTGCGCTCCAGAGTGCTAGCTAATCTATAAATTATAACTCCCGCCGGGGCGGGAGTTAATGTTATTCAGTATATGGGGGCAATTTCGCCCGTTTCAACCGTTAACCGAACCAGTGGTGGAACATCAGTTTGATGTAGTCCACGATGCGGCTGAAGAAACCACCTTCTTTCACTTCGTTCATCACCACCAGCGGACGCTGGTCGATGGTTTTGCCGTCCAGCTGGAAGTTGATGCTGCCCACCACCTGGTTTTTCGCCAGCGGCGCGTGAATTTCCGGCGTGTTCAGCACATAGCTGGCCTTCAGATCTTTCATGCGGCCGCGCGGGATGGTCAGGTAGACGTCTTTATCCACGCCCAGCTCAACGCGATCGGCATCGCCGAACCAGACCGGCTCGGAGGCGAACTCTTTACCGACTTTCAGCGGCGCCACGGTTTCGAAGAAGCGGAAGCCCCAGGTCAGCAGTTTCTTGCTCTCGGCTTCGCGGCCTTTGTAGGTGCGGCCGCCCATCACGGCGGAGATCAGACGCATCTGGCCTTCGGTCGCCGAAGCCACCAGGTTGTAACCCGCCGCGTCGGTGTGGCCGGTTTTGATGCCGTCGACGTTCAGGCTGTTATCCCACAGCAGACCGTTGCGGTTCATCTGGCGGATATTGTTGAAAGTGAACTCTTTTTCTTTGTAAATCGCGTACTCTTCCGGCACGTCGCGGATCAGCGCCTGGCCGATCAGCGCCATGTCGCGCGCCGAGCTGTACTGGCCCTGGGCATCCAGGCCGTGTACCGTCTGGAAGTGGGTATTCTGCAGACCCAGCTTGCTGACGTAGGTGTTCATCAGGTTGACGAACGCGTCCTGGCTGCCGGCGACGTAGTCGGCCATCGCCACGCAGGCGTCGTTACCGGACTGCAGGTTGATGCCGCGGGTCAGTTTGGAGACCGGCACGCGATCGCCCGGCTTCAGGAACATCAGCGAGGAACCTTTGAACACCGGGTTGCCGGTCGCCCAGGCGTCCTGGCCGACGGTCACCAGATCGTCCTGGCCGATTTTACCCGCTTTCAGCGCCTGGCCGATGACGTAGCTGGTCATCATTTTGGTCAGGCTGGCCGGATCGCGACGCGCATCGGCGTTCATCTCGGCCAGCACCTTGCCGGAGTTGTAATCAATCAGGATGTACGCTTCCGCATCGATCTGCGGGACACCTGGGATCATGGTTTTGATGTTAACGTCATCGGCATGTGCAACGGAGGCTGCGCTCATTGCGATAACGGTGCCGAGTGCGATGCTTTTGATTAAGCGAAAAGAAGTTACTTGTTTCATGATCGGGACTACAACATCCGTGAAAGTAAAGTTAAAAAACGAGCCACACTATAGCAGATGCGATCCCGGCAGGCATTATCCATTCATCTGACTAATTGCGGTTAGTGCCCTTTTAGCTGCAAGAAAATGTTTCAGCTAAATAACCGCTTAACAGCCGTGAATGCCCGCCGGGTTTAACGCTCAGGGTGCAGCAGTAACGAAAGACTGTTGTTGCGCTTCGCTGGCCAGACGTTGTTGCAGCTGGGCCGCCTGTTGACGGCTGCTGAACGGGCCGAGCTGGACGCGGTAAACGTTGCCGTTGGCCGCTACTTTGCCCGGTACGCCAAACTGTTGGCTCAGGCTTTGCTGCCAGCTCTGGGCGCGCTCGGCGCTGCTCAACGCACCGACCTGCACCACGTAGCCGCCGGAGGAGGAAGCGGCAGCCATGCCGGCAGCGGCAGCGCCGGCCGCGACCGGTGCGGCTACTGCGGCGGCTTCAGGCTCGGCACTTTCCAGCACGCCGGCCGGTAATGCGCTTGGCGCGCCGAGGAAACCACTGCGGCCGTTGGCGGCGTTGCCGGCGTTCGCAGGCGCGTCGTCATCGGTGCGCAGGGTGCTGTTATCAATAGGGCGCACCGCCGCGCCGCTGGCGATCGGCGCCTCCTGTTGGATCGGGGTGCCCATGCCGCTGGAGCCAAGATCCGGGCGCGCCGGCAATGCGTAGCTCTGTTTCGCCACGATGGTGCCGATGGTGCCAGGGCCGCTCAGCGTGCCGTCCGGCGCCACGTTGATGAAATCGACTTTGACCTTGGTGTTGTTGGACAGGTTGAGGCGATCGGCGGCGGCTTTCGACAGATCGATGATACGGCCCTTGGTGTAAGGCCCGCGATCGTTGACGCGCACCACCAACTGACGGCCGTTGGCCAGGTTGGTGACGCGCACGTAGCTTGGGATCGGCAGCGTTGGGTGGGCCGCAGTCAGGCCATTAGGATCGAACTGCTCGCCCAGCGCGGTGGTGTTGCCGTTGGCTTCTTCGCCATACCAGGCCGCCAGGCCGGTCTGCGAGAAGTTCTGCGGATCTTTTACGATGCGGTAAGTATCGCCATTAACCTTATAATCCTGCATGTTATTAGGGTTATAGGGTTCATATTGAGGCTCGACGCCGCCGATTTCCACCACCGGGCCGTTGTACGGCTGCGGAGGGGCTTGCTGTTCCGTGGTCGGGGCGGTACAGGCGGAGAGCAACACCGCCGCGACGCCGATCCAAAGCCATTCCTTACGCATTACTCACCTCTTATAAACTTTTAGACAGCATTTTCCGATGCGTGTGGATCGACATGATGATGCCGAAACCGGCCATCAACACTATCAGCGCCGAACCCCCGTAACTGACCAGAGGCAAAGGTACGCCAACTACCGGCAAAATGCCACTGACCATACCGATGTTAACAAAGACATAAACGAACAAAATCAGCATCAAGCCGCCGACCATCACGCGGCCGAAGGTGGTTTGCGCCTTGGCGGCGATCATCAGCCCGCGAATGATCACCAGCAGGTAGAGCGCCAGCAGCACCAACACCCCGATCAGCCCCAGCTCTTCGGCCAACACGGCGAAGATAAAGTCGGTATGGCGCTCCGGCAGGAACTCCAGCTGCGACTGGGTGCCGTGCAGCCAGCCCTTGCCGGACAGGCCGCCGGAGCCGATGGCGATCTTGGATTGAATGATGTGATAACCGGCGCCGAGCGGGTCGCTTTCCGGATCGAGCAGCATCATCACGCGGTCGCGTTGATAACCGTGCATCAGGAAGAACCACAGCACCGGGATAAAGGCCGCCAGCGCGACGGCGGCGACGGCGATCAGTTTCCAGCTCATGCCCGACAGAAACAGCACGAACAGGCCGGAGGCGGCGATCAGGATCGACGTGCCGAGATCCGGCTGCGCGGCCACCAGCAGCGTCGGCAGGAAGATCAGCACCAGCGCGATGGCGGTGTTTTTCAGCGAAGGCGGGCAGACATCGCGGTTCATAAAGCGCGCCACCATCAGCGGCACGGCGATCTTGGCGATTTCCGACGGCTGGAAGCGCACCACGCCGAGATCCAGCCAGCGCTGCGCGCCTTTACTGATCTGCCCGAAGGCGTCCACCAGGATCAGCAAAATCACGCAGAAAATATACAGATAGGGCGCCCAGCTTTCGTATACGCGCGGCGGGATCTGCGCCATGACGGCCATCACGATCAGCCCCATGACGATCTGCCCGATCTTGCGCTCCATCATGCCGATGTCCTGGCCGCTGGCGCTCCACATCACGAAGGCGCTGTAGACCAGCAGAGCCAGGATCAGCAGCAGGAACGTCGGATCGATGTGGATTTTGGTCCAGATCGAGCCTTTTTGTTGGCTTTCAGTCATGTTCTACCTTAGTCACCTTCTACGCCAGGCGGCAGCGGGGCCTCGCTTGGCAATTGCGTATTGTTGTCGCCCAGCAGAATATGGTCGAGGATCTGGCGGGTGATGGTGCCCACCGCCGGACCGGAGCCGCCGTTTTCCAGAATGATGGCGACCGACACCGTCGGGTTATTGAACGGCGCAAAGGCGGTCATCAGCTTGTGATCGCGCAGGTGCTCCGCCAGTTTATGGGCGTTGTAGGTTTCGTAACCGAAGACCTGTGCGGTGCCCGATTTCGCCGCGGCTTTATAAGATGCGTCCGCAAAGTACTTGCGCGCCGTCCCGTTCGGACGGTTGGCCACACCGTACATGCCGTCTTTGGCGATTTCCCAGAAGCCGGAGTGAATATCGCCGATCTGCGTGCTCTCTTCCTGTTTGAACGGCACCAGCGCGCCGTTGACGCGGGTGCTCTGCAGCAGGTGCGGCGTTTTGACGGTACCGTCGTTGATCAGGGTATTCAGCGCCTTGGCCATCTGGATCGGCGTGGCGGTCCAGTAACCCTGGCCGATGCCCACCGGAATGGTGTCGCCCTGATACCACGGTTTTTTATAGCGTTTCAGCTTCCATTCACGCGTCGGCATCAGGCCGGAGCGCTCTTCGGCCAGATCGATGCCGGTGTACTGGCCGTAACCGAATTTGGTCAGCCAGCTCGACAGCCGATCGATCCCCATATCATAGGCGACCTGATAGAAGTAGGTATCCGCGGATTCTTCCAGCGCTTTGGTGACGTTCAGGCGGCCGTGACCCCATTTTTTCCAGTCGCGAAAGCGTTTTTCCGAGCCGGGCAGTTGCCACCAGCCGGGATCGAACACTACGGTGTTCTTGGTGATCACGCCGGCGCTGAGTGCCGACACGGCGATATAAGGTTTCACCGTTGACGCGGGCGGATAAACCCCCTGCGTGGCGCGGTTGATCAGCGGGCGATTCGGATCGTTCAGCAGACCCTGATAGTCCTTGCTGGAAATGCCGTCCACGAACAGGTTCGGATCGTAGCTCGGATTGGACACCATCGCCAGGATGGCGCCGGTGCGCGGATCGCTCACCACCACCGCGGCGCGGCTGCCAACCAGCAGCTGTTCGATATAGCGCTGCAGATCAAGATCGAGCGTCAGATAGACGTCCTGGCCGGCGGAAGGCGGCTGCTCGTGCAATTGGCGGATCACCCGGCCGCGGTTGTTGACTTCAACCTCTTCGTAACCGGTTTTACCGTGCAGCGTGTCTTCGTAATAGCGTTCGATGCCCAGCTTGCCGATATCGTGGGTGGCGGCGTAGTTGGCCAGCTTGCCGTCTTTATCCAGACGTTCAACGTCGCGATCGTTGATCTTCGACACATAGCCGGTGACATGGGTGAGGGCGGATCCGTAAGGATAGTAGCGGCGCTGGTAGCCTTTCACTTCCACGCCGGGGAAGCGGAACTGATTGACCGCAAAGCGGGCGACCTGCACCTCGGTCAGCGCGGTTTTCACCGGAATGGAGACGAAACGGCGCGAGCGCTTGCGCTCTTTTTCGAAATTGGCGATGTCGTCGTCAGTCAGATCGACCACCGTGCGCAGCGCCTGCAGCGTGGCCTTGAGATCGTCGACCTTCTCCGGCATCAGCTCCAGCTGATAAATGGTGCGGTTGAGCGCCAGCGGGGTGCCGTTGCGATCGTAGATAATGCCGCGGCTGGGCGCGATGGGCACCAGCTTGATGCGGTTTTCGTTGGAGCGGGTGCGGTAATCCTCGACGCGGACCACTTGCAGATTATACAGGTTGGCGATCAGGATGCCGGACAGCACCAGGATGACCAGGAACGCCACCAGGGCGCGGCGTACAAACAGGGCGGATTCAGCCGTATAGTCGCGAAAAGGGTTACGTTCTATTTTCATCCCGCTGCTTTATTTCACTCTGTCACGGTCACCACCGGCTATTCCCGGTGGTAAGGATGATTTGTTGTAATACTCCAGGCGCGGTAGAGGCTTTCGGCCACCAGGACGCGCACCAAAGGATGCGGCAGCGTCAACGGAGAAAGCGACCAGCTCTGCTCGGCAGCGGCTTTGCAGGCGGGCGCCAGCCCTTCCGGGCCGCCGATCAGCAAGCTGACATTGCGGCCATCCTGCTTCCAGCGCTCAAGCTGCTGCGCCAGCTGCGGCGTTTCCCACGGCGTGCCTGGGATATCCAGCGTAACGATGCGGTTGCCTTTGCCCACCGCCGCCAGCATCTGTTCGCCTTCCTTGTCCAGAATGCGCTTGATGTCGGCGTTTTTGCCGCGTTTGCCGGCCGGGATCTCGGTCAACTCAAACGGCATGTCTTTGGGAAAGCGGTGCAGGTAATCCATAAAGCCGGTTTGCACCCAGTCTGGCATTTTGGTGCCGACCGCCACCAATTGCAGTTTCACCGCTTAGCTCCAGAGTTTTTCCAGCTCGTACAGGCGACGGCTCTCTTCCTGCATCACGTGCACGATCACTTCGCCCAGATCGACCACGATCCAGTCGGAGGCTTCCTGGCCTTTCATGCCGTACAGCTCCATGCCCGCGGCGCGGGATTCCTGCACCACGTGGCTGGCGATCGACATCACGTGGCGCGTTGAGGTGCCGGTGCAGATGATCATGCAATCGGTGATGCTGGATTTGCCCTGGACGTCCAGAGCGACAATGTCTTGGCCTTTCAGATCATCGATTTTATCGATGACGAAATCTTGGAGCGCTTTACCTTGCAAAGGTTCCCCCTCGGGTGTGTTCTGTTCAGTCGGCTGCGGCGGGCAAAATGCGCGCGTCGCGGCGTAACCGGATAATGGTTTCGGCAGGCTGCCGCTGAAAGCCAGCTAACTGGTGACTGCCCGGCCAGCTAAGGTTTCCGGGGTTTTCAGCGGATACCTGAAAAATAGCGGCGCAGTATATCACGCACCTTTCACTAGCGATATAAACCCTGCAACTCGATATAGCGCTGCACCGGGCGCGGCAGCAGGTCGTCGCAGTTGAGGCCCTGATGGCGGCGCTGGCGGATCTCGGTGGCGGAAATTTCCAGCTCCGGCGTATCGGCCAGATAGATATGGCCGTGCGGGCGACGGCTGAGCAGCGCCGGGTCGGCGGTGCGATGGCGTTCCAGCCACTGCTGCAGTTCCGGCGTGTCCATGCGATCGTTATAGCCCGGGCGCGCCAGCACCAGCAGGTGGCAGACGTCCAACAGCGCCTGCCAGCGGTGCCACTTATGCAGCGTCAGCAGCGAGTCCTGGCCAATAATAAACGCCAGCGGCTGGGCGGCGCCACGCTCTTTACGAATCGTTTCCAACGTCTCGATGGTGTAGGAGGGCGTGGTGCGGTGCAGTTCGCGATCGTCGACCGCAAACAGCGGGTTGCCGGCGATCGCCAGCTCGACCATCTTCAGGCGCTGTTGCGCATTGGCCTCCGGCTGCGGGCGGTGCGGCGGCACATGGTTAGGCAGCAGCGTGACGCGATTCAGGCCCACTTCGGCGGCCAGAGCCTCCACCGGCCGCAGGTGGCCATAGTGGATCGGATCAAAGGTGCCGCCGAACAGCGCGTGCAAAACGGTGGGGTGTTCCGGGTTAGTGGGCATCGCTAAAACTCGTGGCCAGGGGTTTGCCGCACAGCAGCATCGACAGGGTTTCCAGTTCCGGCCAGACCGACTGGCCATAGTCCTGCTTGAGGGTCAGCTCGATTTGCGTCAGCAGCTGTACCGCCTGCTGCAGCTGGGGGCCGGACAGGCGTTGCAACGCCTGGGTCACCAACGGGCGGCGGTTCTGCCAGACTTTGTGCTGATCGAACAGCGAGCGCAGCGGCGCGGAAGCCATGCGGCGCTGCAGCGTCAGCAGCAGCAGCAGTTCGCGCTGCAGGGTGCGCAGCAGGATCACCGGCTCCACGTCCTCTTGCTGCAACTGCTGCAAAATATGCCAGGCGCGCTTGCTCTTGCCGGCCAGCAGGGCATCCAGCCAGTGGAACGGCGTGAAGTGGGCGGCGTCGTTCACCGCCTGCTCGACGCGCGGCAGCGTGAGCTTGCCGTCCGGGTGCAGCAGCGACAGCCGCTCCAGCGCCTGCGACAGCGCCAGCAGGTTGCCTTCGTAGCAGTAACACAGCAGCTGATTGGCCGCGTCGTCCAACTCCAGCTTCATCGCTTTGGCGCGCGCGGCGACCCAGCGCGGCAGCTGCGCCTGTTCAGGCGTCTGGCAACTGACGAGAGCGCCGTGCGGGCTGAGCGCCTTGAACCAGGCGCTGTTTTCCTGCGCTTTGGTGAGGCGCGGGCCGCGCAGGATCAGCAAAATATCCTCGTGCAGCAGCGTGGCGAGCTTGGTCAGCTGTTCGCCGATCGGCGCCGTCGGGCCGTTTTCCGGGAAGATCAGCAGCAGCGTCTGGCGGCTGGCGAACAGGCTCATCGCCTGGCAGATGCCGAAGATGGCGTCCCAGTCAGTATGGGCGTCGAGGGAAATGCTGTAGTGCTCGCTGAACTGCTGCTGTTGCGCGGCCTGCCGGAGTAAATCCTGGCTTTCCTGCAGCAGCAGCGGTTCATTGCCGCTCAATAAATAACAAGCGCGCAGCCCCTCTCGGAGCTGCGCGGCAAGTTGTTCCGGATAAATGCGGATCATTGTGCGGTTTGGCTTGCCGCTCGTTCGCCGACGGCAGCGGCTTTCTGCCGGTTCTCTTCTTCCGCCGCATGCACGGTCAGCAGTTTACGCACCAGTTGCTGCGCCGCCTGCTCACGCATTTCCTGGCGAATGATCTCCTGCTCGGAGTCCTTGGCCAGCGCGGTCAGCGGGTTGTCGAAGAACGAACGGAACACTTTCACCGACAGCGGATACAGGTCGTGGCCCGGGAGCAGCACCTGCGCCTGCACGGTCAGCACCAGCTGGTACTCGGCGGTTTTACCGTCCTGGAAGATCGAGGCGGTATCCTGGCTTTCCGTCGCGCCGACGATGCGCAGGGAAGGCACGTCTTTACGCTTCGGATCGCTGACGATGGTCACGGCGTTCAAACGCAGCTGCTCACGCACCGCGCGCGTCAATGGCCCGTAAGGATCCGAACTGTCCAGGATCAGCGTTTTCATTTCATTAGGCACCTGCGTGGTGCCACGCAGGTGAAAACCGCAGCCGGCGGTGACCAGCACCGCCAACCCCAGCAACAGCGTCAGAATACGTTGTCGCACAACTCCTCCTTGTGTTAACCCACAACCAGGTTAAGCAGTTTGCCCGGAACGTAAATCACTTTGCGAATCGTGACGCCGTCCAGATATTTAGCCACCAGATGCTCTTCGGCAGCGCGCGCGCGCACTTGCTCTTCGGTCGCATCGGCAGATACGGTGATTTTAGCGCGAACCTTGCCGTTCACTTGCACCACCACCAGCTTGGAGTCCTCGACCATCGCCTGTTCGTCGGCAACCGGCCATGGCGCGGTGTCCACGTCGCCTTCGCCACCCAGTGCCTGCCACAGGGTGAAGCACACGTGAGGGGTGAACGGATACAGCATGCGCACCACGGCCAGCAGCGCTTCTTGCAGCAGCGCGCGATCCTGCTCGCTCTCCTGCGGCGCGCGGGCCAGCTTGTTCATCAGCTCCATCACGGCGGCGATTGCGGTGTTGAAGGTCTGACGGCGGCCGATATCGTCGGTCACCTTGGCGATGGTTTTGTGCAGATCGCGGCGCAGCGCTTTCTGATCTTCGTTCAGCGACGCCACGTTCAGCGGCTGCACCGCGCCTTTTTCCACGTGATCATAGGCCAGTTTCCACACGCGTTTCAGGAAGCGGTTAGCCCCTTCCACGCCGGATTCCTGCCACTCCAGCGTCATTTCTGCCGGTGAAGCGAACATCATGAACAGACGCACGGTGTCCGCGCCGTATTTTTCCACCATCTCCTGCGGGTCGATGCCGTTGTTCTTCGACTTCGACATTTTGCTCATGCCAGCATAGACCAGTTCACGGCCTTGCGGATCCGTAGCCTTGATGATGCGGCCCTTGTCGTCGCGCTCGACGGTGGCGTCAACCGGGGATACCCAGACGCGCTCGCCGCTGTTGCCGGTGTAGTAGAAGGCGTCGGCCAGCACCATGCCCTGACACAGCAGGCGCTTGGCCGGCTCATCGGAATCCACCAGGCCCGCATCGCGCATCAGCTTGTGGAAGAAGCGGAAGTACATCAGGTGCATGATGGCGTGCTCGATGCCGCCGATATATTGATCGACCGGCAGCCAGTAGTTGGCGGCGGCCGGATCCAGCATGCCCTGGTCATACTGCGGGCAGGTGTAGCGCGCGTAGTACCAGGAGGACTCCATAAAGGTGTCGAAGGTGTCGGTTTCGCGCAGCGCCGGCTGGCCGTCGACGGTGGTTTTCGCCCACTCAGGGTCGGCCTTGATCGGGCTGGTGATGCCGTCCATGACCACGTCTTCCGGCAGGATCACCGGCAGCTGGTCTTCCGGCGTCGGCATTACGGTGCCGTCTTCCAGCGTCACCATCGGGATTGGCGCGCCCCAGTAACGCTGGCGGGAGACACCCCAGTCGCGCAGACGGTAGTTAACCTTACGCTGGCCTACGCCCTTGGCGACCAGTTTGTCGGCGATGGCGTTGAAGCCCGCTTCATTGTCCAGACCGTCGAACTCGCCGGAGTTGAACAGCGCGCCTTTGTCGGTCATCGCTTCGGCGCTCACGTCAGGCTGGCTGCCGTCGAGGTTCAGGATCACCGGTTTGATCGGCAAATCATATTTGGTGGCGAATTCCCAGTCGCGCTGGTCGTGCGCCGGTACTGCCATCACGGCGCCGGTGCCGTATTCCATCAGCACGAAGTTGGCGACCCACACCGGCAGCTTCTCGCCGCTCAGCGGGTGGACCACGAACAGGCCGGTCGGCATGCCTTTCTTCTCCATCGTCGCCATTTCTGCTTCGGCCACTTTGGTGTTGCGGCATTCGTCGATGAACTCGGTCAGCGCCGGGTTGTTGCGCGCGCCCTGTTGCGCCAGCGGGTGGCCCGCGGCGACCGCCACGTAGGTGGCGCCCATGAAGGTGTCCGGGCGGGTGGTGTAAACCGTCAGCTTCTCTTCGCTGTCCGCCACGTCGAAGGTGATTTCCACGCCTTCGGAGCGGCCAATCCAGTTGCGCTGCATGGTTTTCACCTGCTCCGGCCAGCTTTCAAGCGTGTCCAGATCGTTCAGCAGCTGATCGGCGTAAGCGGTGATTTTGATGAACCACTGCGGGATCTCTTTACGCTCGACCTTGGTGTCGCAGCGCCAGCAGCAGCCGTCGATAACCTGTTCGTTGGCCAGCACGGTCAGATCGTGCGGGCACCAGTTCACCGCCGAAGTCTTCTTGTAGACCAGGCCTTTTTCATACAGCTTGGTGAAGAACCACTGTTCCCAGCGATAGTATTCCGGCTGGCAGGTGGCGATTTCGCGATCCCAGTCGTAGCCGAAGCCCAGCAGTTTCAGCTGGTTCTTCATGTATTCGATGTTGTCGTAGGTCCATGGGGCCGGCGCGGTGTTGTTTTTCACCGCTGCGCCTTCCGCCGGCAGGCCGAACGCATCCCAGCCGATCGGCTGCAGTACGTTTTTGCCCAGCATGCGCTGATAGCGCGAGATCACGTCGCCGATAGTGTAGTTACGAACGTGGCCCATGTGCAGTCGGCCGGACGGGTAAGGCAGCATGGATAGGCAGTAGTACTTTTCCTTGCTGTCGTCTTCGGTAACTTTGAAAGTCTGCTTCTCTTGCCAGTGAAGCTGTACGTTCGATTCTATGTCTTCTGGACGGTATTGCTCTTGCATGGCGGCCGGTGGTCCTGTAGGTGTAAACCGTTGCCCCGGTCAGAGGCAACGCAATGAACATTTAGTATTCGTAGATCCGCATAGCATAGCTGATAAGACCTCCCGGCAACAACTCCAAGCGCCTGACTCGGCGCATTTAAAAAAAACGCCGTCATGACGCGGCTCACAACCTGCGGATCCCGCGTCTTGCCAAGTGACATCAGTCATTTACGGCTAAAATAAGAACAAGTAGCTTAGGGGGGATCCCTACAGCCAAGTCCGGCGCAGCGTTTATTGAGGAGAGTCTATGAACAAGGTTGCTCAGTATTACCGCGAATTGGTGGCATCGCTGAGCGAACGCCTGAAAAACGGCGAACGCGATATCGATGAACTGGTGGCCAGCGCGGAGCGGCGCTTGAACGAGGCCGAAGATCTGACGCGCGACGAAGTGCGGCAGGTGACGCAGGCGGTGCGGCGCGATCTGGAGGAGTTCGCTCGCAGCTATCAGGAGAGCCGGGACGAGTTTACCGACAGCGTGTTTATGCGCGTGATCAAAGAGAGCCTGTGGCAGGAACTGGCGGATATCACCGACAAAACCCAGCTGGAGTGGCGCGAGGTGTTCAAGGATGTCAGCCACCACGGCGTTTACCACAGCGGTG
This sequence comes from Serratia sp. SA088, assembly GCF_049065515.1. Classification (NCBI taxonomy): domain Bacteria; kingdom Pseudomonadati; phylum Pseudomonadota; class Gammaproteobacteria; order Enterobacterales; family Yersiniaceae; genus Serratia; species Serratia sp. SA088. The sequence continues at coordinate 175,049 of NZ_JBAKGW010000004.1, read as the reverse complement.
AAGTGGTGGGGCTGGGCAATCTGGTGTGCGAGCAGTGTCACTACCATTTGGCGTTTTACACGCCGGAGGTGCTGCCGCTCTGCCCGAAATGCGGTCACGACCAGTTCCAGCGCCGGCCGTTTGAACCTTGATGACGTTCCCCGCCAGGGCGGGGAACGCTAAGGCCGGCGTTTAACGGAACAGTTTCTTCAGCAGGTTGCTCAGGAAACCGCCGCTGACGGTTGCCGGGGCAACGTCCGCCTGCGCCGGTGCGCTGGCCGGTACGGCGACGCCGGCCGGGATTTTTTGCACGACTGCGATGCGGCTGTCCTGGGCGGCTTTCTCCGCCGCTTCCGGGCCATAGGCGAAGCCTTCCGCCAGCACGAATTCAACGTCGGTGATGCCGATAAAGCCCAGGAACAACTTCACGTACGGCGTGATCAGATCCGTCGGCGTGTCGGCGTGGATGCCACCGCGGCTGGAGATGACGATCGCTTTCTTGCCCGTCACCAGCCCTTCGGCGCCAGCGGAGGTATAGCGGAACGTCTGGCCGGCGCGGGCGATAAGATCGAAGTAGATCTTCAGCTGCGTCGGGATGTTGAAGTTGTACATCGGGGCGCTGATGATCAGCGTGTCGTGCGATTTCAGCTCGGCAATCAGCTCATCGGACAGCGCCAGGGTGCTTTGCTGATGCGGCGTCAGCGGTTTGTCGCCGGCGGTAAAGCCGGCCATCACTTCACCATCCAGCTCCGGCAGCGTTGGGTTGGCCAAATCACGCACGGTAAACGTGTCTTCAGGGTGAGTTTCACGCCATTGTTCAACAAAAAAATCGACTAATTTTCCAGACTGGGAATATTCACCCAGAATGCTTGATTTCAGGACCAGTACGCGGCTCATTGGCTTATCTCCAGGCGAAGGCTAATCGGTAACGATGTCAGTCGGTGTAAACGCATGGTAGAGGCAAGCCATGAACAGTGATAGCGCAAAAATTCGCTGAGTTAAATCAAAAAAGTTGAACGAGGGGCGCGAGCGCGCCCCGATAGGATCAATAACGCGCTACGCGCTCGGCCAGCAGATCGATAAAGCCCTCGCGGTTGATGCCGGTCAGCACTTCCACGTTGGCCGCGTTGCCGGTTTGCTGGAAATAGTCCACCACCGTCATGCCGACGGTGTATTCCCCTTTGGTCTCCACGCCGACCCAGCGTTCTACGCCGGTGAACAGCTGTGGCGCCAGCAGCCAGGCGATGGTGCAGGGATCGTGCATCGCTGCGCCGGGCAGGCCGCGCGGATGGCTGAGGTACAGCGGCAGATAAAAATCGAGCATCTCCGCGACCGCCTGCGCGACCGGATTGTCTATCTGACGAATGCGCTCGATATCCTGCGGCAACACCAGCGCCTGATGGGTGACGTTCAGCCCGGCCATGGTCAGCGGCACGCCGGATTTCAGCACCATTTCGGCGGCTTCGGGATCGACGAAGATGTTGAACTCCGCCACCGGCGTAGTATTGCCGGCGTTCATGCCGCCGCCCATGAATACGATGCGCTCGATGCGGCTTTTCAACTCGGCATGCTGGGCCAGTAGCAGGGCGATATTGGTCATCGGGCCGGTCACCACCAGGGTTATCGGCTGTGGGCTGGCGCGCAGCAGGTCGGCGATCAGCTCGACGGCGCCGCGGGGATCGGGTTTGAGGGTCGGCGTCGGCAGGTGGGTGTTGCCCATGCCGGTTTTGCCGTGGACATAGTCGGCGATCACCAGCTCGCGCATCAGCGGGCCGCCGGCGCCGGCGGCGACCGGGATGTCCTCGCGCTGCATCAGGGTCAGCAGGCCCAGCGCATTATGCAGGGTTTTCTCCGGCGTCTGGTTGCCGGCGGAGGTGGTAATGGCTTTGACGTCCAGCTCCGGCGAACGCAGCGCCATGGCCAGCGCGATGGCGTCGTCGAGGCCGGGATCGCAATCGATGATAATAGGGCGGGGCATGTTCTTTCTCCTCTGTTTGTTATCCAGCGAGCATCGGATCAAAACCGGGGAGAAACAAGCGCTTTTAGTGCCGGGAGAAAAGATGCGCCCCTGGCGGGGCGCACCGAGAGCGTTTAGTGCAGGATCTTGGCCAGGAAGTCCTTGGCGCGATCGGACTCGGGGTTGTTGAAGAAATCGTCTTTGTTGCGGTCTTCGACGATTTTGCCTTCGTCCATAAAGATTACCCGATTCGCCACCTTGCGGGCGAAGCCCATTTCGTGGGTTACCACCATCATGGTCATGCCTTCGTTCGCCAGTTCGACCATCACGTCCAGCACTTCGTTGATCATTTCCGGATCGAGCGCCGAGGTCGGTTCATCGAACAGCATGGCGATAGGATCCATGCACAGCGCGCGGGCGATGGCGACGCGCTGCTGCTGGCCGCCGGACAGCTGGCCGGGGAACTTGTTGGCATGGGCGGAGAGGCCGACGCGTTCAAGCAGCTTCAGGCCCTTCTCGCGTGAGGCGGTCTTATCGCGCTTGAGCACTTTCACCTGCGCCAGCGTCAGGTTGTCGATGATAGACAGGTGCGGGAACAGCTCAAAGTGTTGGAACACCATGCCGACTTTGGCACGCAGCTGCGCCAGGTTGGTTTTCTTGTCGTTGACCGGGGTGCCGTTCACCAGGATGCTTCCCTGCTGGATCGGCTCCAGGCCGTTGACGGTTTTGATCAGGGTGGATTTGCCGGAACCTGAAGGACCGCAGACGACGACCACTTCGCCTTTTTTCACTTCGGTGGTGCAATCGGTCAACACTTGGAAGTGACCGTACCACTTGGAAACATTTTTCAGGGATATCATCAAACAGTCCTTTTCTTCAAATAGCTTACCAGCGCAGAGGCGGCGAGGCTGATAACAAAATAGACAAAACCGGCGAACAGGATCATTTCAACCTGGGTGCCGTCGCGTTCGCCGATGGTCGACGCGGTGCGGAAGAAGTCGGCCAGGCTCAGTACGTAAACCAGCGAGGTATCCTGGAACAGTACGATGCCCTGGGTCAGCAGCAGCGGCACCATGGCGCGGAACGCCTGCGGCAGGATCACCAGCCGCATGGACTGCCAGTGGGTCATGCCCAGCGCCAGCGCGGCGGAGGATTGGCCGCGCGAGATGCTGATGATACCGGCGCGGATGATTTCCGAGTAATAGGCCGCTTCAAACAGGGAAAAGGCTACCATAGCCGAGATCAGGCGAATATCGGTTTTCGGCGACAGCCCTAGAACCTGTTGTAATAAGCTTGGAACCACCAGATAGAACCACAGCAGCACCATCACCAGCGGCACCGAACGGAACAGGTTGACGTACAGGGTGGCGAACCAGCTTATCGGCTTGAACGGCGACAGACGCATCACCGCCAGCACGGTGCCCCACAGGATGCCGACCACGATGGCGGTCACGGTGATCTTCAGCGTGATCACCATGCCTTGCAGCAGATAAGGGAAGCTTGGGACGATCGACGCCCAGTCAAATTCGTACATTATTTACTCCCCAGGTTGCCAGGCAACTGCACTTTCTTTTCGACCAGACGCATAAACAGCATGATAACGGCGTTGATGCCGATATAAGCCAGCGTGATGGCGGTAAAGGATTCATAGGCGTGTGCGGAGTAATCCAACAGCTTGCCGGCCTGTGCGGCCATGTCCACCAGGCCGATGGTGGAGGCGATGGCGGAGTTTTTGACCAGGTTGAGCATCTCCGAGGTCATCGGCGGCACGATCACCCGGTAGGCGTTCGGCAGCAGCACGTAGCGGTAGGTTTGCGGCAGCGTCAGGCCCATCGCCAGCCCGGCGGCTTTCTGGCCGCGCGGCAGGGACTGAATGGCGGCGCGCACCTGTTCGCAAACGCGGGCGGCGGTAAACAGCCCCAGGCAGAGCATGGAAGAGACGAAGAACTGCACGTTGGGATCCAGCTCGGTTTTGAACCAGGTGCCGATATTGGCCGGCAGCAGCTCGGGGATCACCAGATACCAGGTAAAGAATTGCACGATCAGCGGCACGTTGCGGAACAGTTCGACGTAACAGGTGCCGAGGGTGGAAAGAAAGCGGTTGGGCACGGTACGCAAGATACCGAACAGTGAACCGACGAAGAAAGCGATAATCCAGGCACAGACGGAGAGGGCCACCGTGACCTGAAAGCCGGACCAGATCCAGCCGAGGTAAGTGGTGTTCCCAAACGGGGCCTGCTGCAGGAAGATACCCCAGTTCCAATCTATTGACATAACAAACTCCGATAAACGGGCGCAGGGCGCCGAAGATTGATGACTTGATGAGCGCCGATCGCCACGCGGCCAGTCTGGCTGGCTTGTTGTGTACGGGTGTCGGTGATGCGCCTTGGGGAAAATGAGGGAGGGGAACGGCCCCCCTCATTCCTGTCTGTCCCAGTCATCAACTGGGCCGGTTTGGCCTGGCGGCCGCGCCGGCTTTTGTTCTATTTAGTTCAACGCTTTGTCGTTTGGCTCTTTGAACAGTTGCTTCATGTCGTCCGACAGTTCGAAGTTCATGTTGAGGTTTTTCGGTGGAATAGGCTGCTTGAACCATTTCTCAAACCACTTGGCCGCTTCACCGGAGGTTTGCGCCTGGGCGATGGTGTCATCGACCAGCTTTTTAAACTCAGGATCGTCTTTGCGCAGCATGCAGCCGTAGGCCTCTTTCGACTGCGGCGTGCCGATGATTTCCCACTGATCCGGTTTCTTGGCCTTGGCGCGTTCGCCCGCCAGCAGGGCATCATCCATCATGAAGGCCACGGCGCGGCCGCTTTCCAGAGTGCGGAAGGAATCGCCGTGGTCTTTGGCGCTGATGATGCGCATGTTCATCTTGTCGCTGTCGTTCAGCTTGTTCAGCAGCACTTCGGAGGTGGTGCCGGAGGTGACCACCACCGGTTTGCCGGCCAGGTCTTTAAAGTCTTTGATGTCGGAGCCCTTTTTCACCAGCAAGCGGGTGCCGACCACGAAAATGGTGTCGGAGAAGGCGGCCTGTTTCTGGCGCTCGAGGTTATTGGTGGTGGATCCGCACTCGAAATCATAGGTGCCGTTTTGCAGCAGCGGGATGCGGTTCTGCGAGGTAATCGGCAGCATTTTCACCTGCAGATTCGGCGCATTCAGCTTTTTCTTAACGGCTTCAACGATTTGGTTGGAGTAGTCCTGAGAGTAGCCCACAACTTTTTGTTGGTTGTCGTAGTAGGAGAACGGCACTGACGATTCGCGGTGGCCGACAACGATCACGCCATTGTCTTTGATTTTCTTCAGCGTACCGGTCAGGTCTTCCGCATGCGCCACGCTACCTGCCGCACCGAGCAGCAGTAACGATAACGCCAATTTACGCATTTGCATGGTCCAACTCCTTTGCTGTTGTTGTGGCTCTGACTAAAGAGCGTCAGGTTAAATCGACTGTTTATTGCTCAAGTTATAAAGATAGTCTTATGAACTGAACGCTGTTAAAAAATAACCGATTGTGAACACCTTGAAACTAAAATGTTTCATTTTTTGAGACGCCGCGCGCACCAAATCAATGCAACAAAACGTCGGCGCACCCGCGCGGTGCGCTTAATGCACCCAAAATGTGCGCAGGTGCGACAAAACGTCAGCAAAAGTAAACCGGCGCGCGATGTCGCCATAGATAAAAGCAAGGAGTGTGCCAGCCGCGTTGATTTAACGACGTTTTCTGACTGAGGCGGGGATATTGACGGGAACGCGGGGCGCGGCGGGCGCGCCCCGGCGAAGAGGATTATTTGCGGCGCAAGCCCAACATCAGCGCCCAGCCGCCCAGCAGCAGGGTAATCACCCACAGCGGTGTGGCGCCGAAACGCGCATAAGGCGTGACGCCGGTGGTCGGTGTGACCTTCACTTCGAGCACCTGGCGGGTAAACTGCGGGATCTCGGCGATCACCTCGCCGTTCGCATCCACCGCGGCGGTGACGCCGTTATTGGTGCTGCGCAGCAGCGGCCGGCCGAGCTCCAGCGCCCGCATGCGCGCCATCTGGAAGTGCTGCCACGGGCCGATGGAGTGGCCGAACCAGGCGTCGTTGGAGATGGTCAGCAGGAAGTTGGTGTCCGGGCGGAAGTTATCGCGCACCTGCTGGCCCAGCACGATCTCGTAACAGATGGCCGCCGTCAGGTTGTAGCCGCGTACGCTGAGCTGCGGCTGCACGTAGTCGCCGCGGCTGAAACCGGACATCGGCAGATTGAAGAACGGCGCGATAGGGCGCAGCAGTTCACCCAGCGGCACAAACTCGCCGAACGGCACCAGGTGATGCTTGTTGTAGCGATCTTTGGCCGGGTAGCTGTACGGCGTCGGTTCGCCCAGCACGATGGCGCTGTTGTATTCCTGCACGCCTTGTGGGGTGGCGCGCGCATCGACGATGCCGGTGATCAGGCTGCTGTTCTTCGCCCGCATCAGGTCATCCATCATGATCAGGAAGCCGTTCTGACGCGGCTCGAAGTCAGGGATGGCGGACTCTGGCCAGATGATGATCGGCGCCTTGCCCATGTAGGGGCGGGTTTCGTCCAGATAGGTTTGCAGCGTGCTGAGCAGAATGCTCGGATCCCACTTCATTGACTGGGGAATGTTGCCTTGCACCATGGCGACGTTCACCGCTTTCTCCGGCTGCGGGGTAAACCACTGCAGCTGGCGCAGCGGCCACGGCAACAGCAGCAGCGCGGCGGCGATCACGGCTGCCGACAGGCGCCGTTGATTGACGGCGTACACCAGCAGGCCGGCGATGGCCATCAGCACAAAGGTGATGGCGTCAACACCCAGCAGCGGCGCGATGCCCTTCAGCGGGCCGTTGATCTGGCTGTAGCCGAACTGCAGCCACGGGAAGCCGGTCAGCACCCAGCCGCGCAGGAATTCGGTCACCTGCCACAGCGCCGGCGCGGCGATGGCCAGCCGCCACCAACTGGTGGCCGGCCACAGGCGCGTCAGCAGCCCGGCGAACAGCCCGGTGTACAGCGACAGGTAAGCGGCGAGCAGTACCACCAGGAAGACGTTGACGGCGAACGGCATGCCGCCGAAATCGGCGATGCTGACATACACCCAGTTGATGCCGCTGCCGAACAGCCCGAAGCCCCAGACAAAGCCGAGCAGGGCGGACTGTTTGGTGGTGCGATTGAGGGTAACGGCCAGCAGGCCGAACAGGGAGACGATGGCCGCGGGCCAGAAGTCGTAGGGCGAGAACGCCAGCGTCCCGCCGGCACCTGACAACAGCGCCAGCAGGGCGCGAACCCGCTGGCGTTCAAGTAATGAGGCTTTAGCCATGTTGGATTTAATCTTCCAGTTTCGGTGGTGGAGAATCGTCCGGAATTTTTACATGAACCTGGATGATACGTCGACTGTCGGCCATGGCAACTTTAAATAGGTAACCTTCGATTTCAATGGTTTCCCCGCGCGCCGGCAGGTGGCCGAAGGCCTGCATCACCAGACCGCCGATGGTATCGACCTCGTCATCGCTGAAGTGGGTGCCGAAGGCTTCGTTGAAGTCTTCGATCGGGGCCAGCGCGCGCACGGTGTACATGTGGCGGCTGAGCTGGCGGATATCCAGATCGTCTTCGTCGTCATATTCGTCTTCGATTTCGCCGACGATCAGTTCCAGGATATCTTCGATGGTGACCAGGCCGGACACGCCGCCGAATTCGTCAATGACAATCGCCATGTGATAGCGCTGGGAGCGGAATTCTTTCAGCATCCGGTCGACGCGCTTGCTTTCCGGCACCACCACCGCGGTGCGCAGCACCTTGTCGATGCTGAACGGCTCGGAATCTGCGCGCATGAACGGCAGCAGATCCTTGGCCATCAGGATGCCTTCGATGTGATCTTTGTCTTCGCTGATCACCGGGAAACGCGAGTGGGCGGAGTCGATAATCACGTCCAGGCACTCTTCCAGCGTCTGGTTGCGCTTGAGCGTCACCATCTGGGAGCGGGGGATCATGATGTCGCGCACGCGCTGTTCGGCGATATCCATCACGCCTTCCAGCATGTCGCGGGTATCGGGATCGATCAGGTCGTTTTGTTCGGAATCGCGGATCAGCTCGACCAGATCGCCACGGTTTTTGGGCTCGCCGTGGAACAACTGGTTAAGGATAAGAGTAAAGAACCCCTTCTTGGGACTGGGGCTGTCATTGCTTTGTGAATGGTCGTCGCTCATGGCGTTTTCGTTACTGTCACTCATGTCAGAGTTAAGGGGCGTCAGCGACAGCCCCGCAGAGGGGCTGTAGGGTAAACGGCTGACGTCAGACGGGGTCTTTTTCCGCCAGGTACGGATCAGGATAGCCCAGTCCGTGCATGATTTCGGTTTCCAAAGACTCCATTTCTTCGGCTTCATCGTCTTCGATGTGGTCATACCCTAGCAGATGGAGGCTGCCGTGGACAACCATATGCGCCCAGTGGGCCTCCAGCGCCTTGCCTTGCTCAATCGCTTCCTGTTCCACCACCTGGCGGCAGATGATCAGATCGCCGAGCAGCGGCAGCTCGATGCCCGGCGGGGCTTCGAACGGGAAAGAGAGCACGTTGGTCGGTTTGTCTTTGCCGCGGTAGGTCAGGTTCAGCTCGTGGCTTTCCGCTTCGTCCACCAGACGCACGGTCACCTCGGCCTCTTCCTGAAATTGCGGCAGCACGCCTTCCAGCCAGCGCTGGAAGGTGGCCTCGTCCGGCAGGCCGTCGCTGCTTTCACAGGCAATCTGCAAATCCAAAATCACCTGGCTCATGGTGTCTCCTGCTCGGAGGCGGCGAGCGCCTCGCGCTTACGTTGTTCGGCAATCGCGTCTTTGCGTTTCTGTTCGGCCGCTTCCCAGGCCTCATAGGCGATGACCACGCGGGCCACCACCGGGTGGCGCACCACGTCTTCGCTGTGGAAGAAGTTGAAGCTCAGCTCTTCCACGTCCGACAGCACTTCCACCGCGTGGCGCAGGCCGGATTTCTGGTTGCGCGGCAGGTCGATCTGGGTGACGTCGCCGGTGATGACCGCCTTCGAGTTGAAACCGATGCGCGTCAGGAACATCTTCATCTGTTCGATGGTGGTGTTCTGGCTCTCATCCAGAATGATAAAGGCGTCGTTCAGCGTGCGGCCGCGCATATAGGCCAGCGGCGCGACTTCGATCACGTTGCGTTCGATGAGCTTCTCCACGCGCTCGAAGCCCAGCATTTCGAACAGGGCGTCGTACAGCGGGCGCAGATAAGGATCGACCTTCTGGCTCAGATCGCCCGGCAGGAAGCCCAGCTTTTCGCCGGCTTCGACCGCGGGGCGGGTCAGCAGAATGCGGCGAATTTCCTGGCGTTCCAGCGCATCCACCGCGGCGGCGACCGCCAGGTAGGTTTTGCCGGTGCCCGCCGGGCCGATGCCGAAGGTGATGTCGTGATCGAGAATGTTGGCGATGTATTGCGCCTGGTTAGGCGTGCGCGGTTTCACCATGCCGCGCTTGGTTTTAATGGTGACCGCCTTGCCGTAATCCGGCACGCTGTCGGCGACCTGTTCCAGCACCCGGCTCTCTTTGATCGCCAGATGGATTTGCTCCGGATCGATATCCGGGATCACGCCGCGAATCGGCGCGGTATCCACGTAAAGATGGCGCAGGATATCGGCGGCGGCGACCACGCACAGGTTCTTGCCGACCAGCTTGAAACGGTTGTCGCGGCGATTGATTTCGATGCCCAATCGGCGCTCGAGTTGCTTGATGTTGTCATCAAACGGGCCGCACAGGCTGAGCAAACGCTGGTTGTCTGCGGGCTCTAACAAAATTTCTTGTGTTGCGACGTTCAAACTATTCCTCTAGGTCACATCGGGCCTGGTTGATGTCACATAGCGCGTCCGGGACGCGCGCGTTCAGGACGAGCCTGAATACTCTCTTTCTTGAATTATTCATGGTGCGCTGCAACGGCGCAAGTTTACCGCTGATCTATCTGTGCGCCGTCGGCGGAATTCAAGGGAAGACAAGGAAAAAACGCGGCGGGGCGCAAAGCCCGCCGCGTCATCACAGGACAAGACAGCTGGGAATCAGTTCTTTTTCACGAATTCGGATTTCAGTTTCATCGGGCCGAAACTGTCGATTTTGCAGTCGATGTTGTGATCGCCTTCCACCAGACGAATGTTTTTCACCTTGGTGCCGATTTTCAGCATCGAGGAGCTGCCTTTAACCTTCAGGTCCTTGATCACGGTGACCGCGTCGCCGTCCGCCAGCAGGTTGCCGTTGGCGTCTTTGACGATCAGCGCGTCCTGATCTTCCGCCGGGGCGCTGTCGCTCCACTCATGGGCGCACTCAGGGCAGATGAACAGGGCATTGTCCTGGTAGGTGTATTCGGAGTTGCACTTCGGGCAGTGTGGGAGTTGCATGTTATGTCGCCTCTTCAACAATAAAAAAATAAAAAAAAACATCACCGGGCGCGGACGCCCGGCGGAGAAACGGTAAGGAGTAGCGCGAACGGGCGGCGATAAGGCGGCCGCCGCGGCGTCAGGGCTGGTAAATGCCGACGCCCAGCGCGTTTTCTTTGCGGGTACGGGCGATCACCGACTGCGGGGATTCATGTACGCGCAGATCCATCTGCTGTTCGGTGCGCACCACTGCGCCACGCAGGGTGTTGGTCAGCACCTCGGTAATTTCCACGTCGACAAACTGGCCGATCATGTCAGGCGTGCCTTCGAAGTTTACCACACGGTTGCATTCCGTGCGCCCGGCCAGTTCCATCACGCTTTTGCGCGAGGTGCCTTCCACCAGAATGCGCTGGACGGTGCCGAGCATGCGGCGGCTGAACTGCAGCGCCTGCTGGTTGATGCGATCCTGCAGAATGTACAGCCGCTGCTTTTTCTCTTCTTCGCTGACGTCGTCAACCATGTCCGCCGCCGGGGTGCCCGGGCGCGACGAATAGATGAAGCTGAAGCTGACGTCGAAGTTGACGTCGGCGATCAGGTTCATGGTCTGTTCGAAGTCGGCCTGGCTCTCGCCCGGGAAACCGACGATGAAATCGGAGCTGAGCTGAATGTTCGGGCGCGCCTTGCGCAGCTTGCGGATAATCGCCTTGTACTCCAGCGCGGTATGCGCGCGTTTCATCATGGTCAGGATGCGATCCGAACCGCTCTGCACCGGCAGATGCAGGAAGCTGACCAGCTCCGGCGTGTCTTCGTACACCGCGATGATATCGTCGGTGAACTCGATAGGGTGGCTGGTGGTGAAGCGAATGCGATCGATGCCGTCGATGGCCGCCACCAGGCGCAGCAGTTCGGCGAACGAGCAGATATCGCCGTCATGCGTGGCGCCGCGGTAAGCGTTGACGTTTTGGCCGAGCAGGTTGACCTCGCGCACGCCCTGCGCCGCCAGCTGGGCGATTTCGAACAGCACGTCGTCGCTCGGGCGGCTCACTTCTTCACCGCGGGTGTAAGGCACCACGCAGAAAGTGCAGTATTTGTTGCAGCCTTCCATGATCGACACGAACGCGGTCGGGCCTTCGGCGCGCGGTTCCGGCAAACGGTCGAATTTTTCGATCTCCGGGAAGCTGATATCAACCACCGGGCTGCGGGTGCCCTGAACGTGGTTGATCATTTCCGGCAGGCGGTGCAAGGTCTGCGGGCCGAATACCACGTCGACGCAGGGCGCGCGGCTGCGGATCAGTTCCCCTTCTTGCGAGGCCACGCAACCGCCGACCCCGATGATGACAGACGGGTTCTTTTCTTTCAGCAAGCGCCAGCGCCCCAGCATGGCGAAAACTTTCTCCTGCGCTTTTTCGCGGATCGAGCAGGTGTTCAGCAACAGCACGTCCGCTTCTTCGGCGTTGTCGGTCCACTCGAAGCCGTGCGTGCTGTTCAACAGGTCGGCCATTTTCGATGAATCGTACTCATTCATCTGGCAGCCCCAGGTTTTGATATGTAGTTTTTTCGTCATTGACTTGCCATTACTCAGTGCGGAGCGAAAGTTGCGTTACGCGACATGCAGGGCGCGTATTGTAATCATTTGCCGCCGTTGTGACCAGCGCGGGGGAAAATGGCACGCAACCTGAAGCCGAAGCGAAAATCCGGTACACTGCGCAAAACGCCATGCCGGGTGGGATGGTGAGCATTCACACAGAAAACATAGCCAATATGAAGACATCTCAAAATCGGTATGACGCGGTGGTGGTGGGCGGCGGCATGGTCGGCGCGGCGGCGGCCCTCGGGCTGGCGCAGGCGGGCTGGTCGGTGGTGTTGCTGGAACATCAGGCGCCGCAGGCGTTCGAGGCGCAAAGCCCGCCGGACCTGCGCATTTCCGCTATCGGCTGCACCTCGGTGGGGCTGCTGAAACAGCTCGGCGCCTGGCCGGCCGTGACGGCGATGCGCACGGCGCCGTATCGCCGGCTGGAGACCTGGGAATGGGCATCGTCGCGGGTGGCGTTCGACGCGGTGTCACTGGGGCTGCCGGAGCTGGGCTTTATGGTGGAAAACCGTATTCTGCAGTTGGCGCTGTGGCAGCAGTTCGCGCAGTGCGCCAATCTGACGTTGCTGTGCCCCGCCAGGCTGCAATCGCTGCAACGGGCGGACAAGGCCTGGCAGCTGACGCTGGACAGCGGTGAAACGCTGCAGGCGCGGCTGGTTATCGGCGCCGATGGCGCTAACTCGCAGGTGCGCAAGCTGGCGGCGATCGGCACCAACGGCTGGCAGTATCGCCAGGCGTGCATGTTGATCACCGTCGATACCGGCGCGCCGCAGCAGGATGTGACCTGGCAGCGCTTCTTCCCGTCCGGGCCGCGCGCCTTTCTGCCGCTGTACGACAGCTGGGCATCGCTGGTGTGGTATGACAGCCCGCAGCGCATTCGCCAGCTGCAGGCGATGCCGCCGGCGCAGCTGGAGCGTGAGATCGCCGCCGCTTTCCCGGCGCGACTGGGCCCGGTCAAGGTGCACGCCGCCGGTTCGTTCCCGCTGACGCGGCGTCATGCGCAGCGCTACGTGCTGCCGGGGTTGGCGCTGCTGGGGGATGCGGCACATACCATCAACCCGCTGGCGGGGCAGGGCGTCAATCTGGGGTATCGCGACGTGGATGCCTTGCTGAACGTATTGAGCGATGCGCGGGAGCAGGGAGAGGACTGGAGCAGCGAGGCGGTACTGCTGCGTTATCAGCGCCGCCGCCGTACCGACAATCTGCTGATGCAGAGCGGCATGGATCTGTTCTATACCGCCTTCAGCAATAACCTGGCTCCGCTGAACGTGGCGCGCAATCTGGCGCTGATGGCCGCGCAGCGGGCGGGCAAGCTGAAAGAACATGCGTTGAAGTACGCCTTGGGATTGTAACCGACAGGGCTCAGCGGCGGCTGGGCCTATTAAGGATGGCTGAACGCCAGACAGCAAAAAGCCCGCCGAAGCGGGCTTTTCTAAATATGGCTGGGGTGCCAGGATTCGAACCTGGGTATGCTGGTATCAGAAACCAGAGCCTTACCGCTTGGCGACACCCCAATTATGGTGGCTACGACGGGATTTGAACCTGTGACCCCATCATTATGAGTGATGTGCTCTAACCAGCTGAGCTACGTAGCCGATGTTACTTTTTACTTCTTTGATTTGCAAGCAGTTTGTTATGGCTGGGGTACCTGGATTCGAACCAGGGAATGCCGGTATCAAAAACCGGTGCCTTACCGCTTGGCGATACCCCACCTGCAAACAAATCTTATGTTGAAACCCCGTTCCCGAAAGAATATGGCTGGGGTACCTGGATTCGAACCAGGGAATGCCGGTATCAAAAACCGGTGCCTTACCGCTTGGCGATACCCCATCAACATACTGCGCCGACGATGAAGAGAAATGGTGCGGGAGGCGAGACTTGAACTCGCACACCTTGCGGCGCCAGAACCTAAATCTGGTGCGTCTACCAATTTCGCCACTCCCGCAAATGCAAAAAAGAGATGGTGGCTACGACGGGATTCGAACCTGTGACCCCATCATTATGAGTGATGTGCTCTAACCAGCTGAGCTACGTAGCCCTCTTTTTTTGCTTTGCCTTCATCGGCGTTGCGGGGCGCATTATGCGTATATGACCGATTTGCGTCAACAAGTTTTTTCCCGAAAAAGCGCCCGGAAGCGCCGTTTGTCTGGGTTGTGAACATTATGGCGATAAAATCGGCAATTCAGGCAGTTGGCGGGCGGAAAAGGCAACAAAAAGGCGGGCCAAAAGGCCCGCCCCAAGGGAAAACGCCGCGTGTTTATTTATAGGCGGCCTGGTGCACGCCGACGGCGCGGCCGGAAGGATCGTCCATCTTCTTGAACGATTCATCCCATTCGATGGCCTTGGCGGACGAGCAGGCGACGGACGGGCCGCCCGGCACGCATTCGGCGGCGCTCGGCAGCGGGAACAGCTCTTCGAAGATCTCGCGGTACAGGTAGCCTTCTTTCGAGGTCGGCGTGTTGTACGGGAAGCGGAAACGCGCGGTTTCGAGCTGTTGATCGCTGATTTGCTGCGCAGCCACCTCTTTTAGCGTGTCGATCCAGCTGTAGCCGACGCCGTCGGAGAACTGCTCTTTCTGGCGCCAGGCCACGCTGGCCGGCAAATAGGACTCGAAACATTCGCGAACGATATGTTTTTCCATTTTGCCGTTGCCGCACATTTTATCTTTCGGGTTGATGCGCATCGCCACGTCGAGGAATTTCTTGTCCAGGAACGGCACGCGGGCTTCGACGCCCCAAGCGGACATCGCCTTGTTGGCGCGCGCGCAGTCGAACATGTGCAGCGCCAGCAGCTTGCGTACGGTCTCTTCGTGGAATTCGCGGGCGTCCGGCGCCTTATGGAAGTACAGGTAGCCGCCGAACACTTCGTCCGCGCCTTCGCCGGAAAGCACCATCTTGATGCCCATCGCCTTGATTTTGCGCGACATCAGGTACATCGGCGTCGAGGCGCGAATGGTGGTGACGTCGTAGGTTTCGATGTGATAAATCACGTCGCGGATGGCGTCCAGGCCTTCCTGTACGGTGAAGTGGATTTCATGGTGCACGGTGCCCAGATGGTTGGCCACCTCTTGCGCGGCGCGCAGATCCGGCGAGCCTTCCAGCCCGACAGCGAAGGAGTGCAGCTGTGGCCACCAGGCCTCGCTGCGTTCCTGATCTTCCACGCGGCGCGCGGCGTACTTCTTGGTGATCGCCGAAATGACCGAGGAATCCAGCCCGCCCGACAGCAGCACGCCGTAAGGTACGTCGGACATCAGGTGGCTTTTCACCGACTCTTCCAGCGCGGTGCGCAGGGCGGCGGCGTCGGTCACGTTGTCCTTGACGCTGTCGTAATCGAACCAATCGCGGCGATAATATTCACGAATCTCACCGTCCTGGCTCCACAGGTAGCTGCCGGCCGGGAATTCCTTGATGGTGCGGCACACCGGCACCAGCGCTTTCATTTCCGAGGCGACGTACAGGTTGCCGTGTTCGTCATGGCCCATGTACAGCGGAATGATGCCCAGGTGATCGCGGCCGATCAGGTAGGCGTCTTTTTCGGTGTCATACAGGGCGAAGGCGAACATGCCTTGCAGATCGTCGAGGAAGTCCGGGCCTTTCTCCTGGTACAGCGCCAGGATCACTTCACAGTCGGAACCGGTCTGGAACGCGTAGCGTTCGCTCAGCTGTTGGCGCAGCGCCTGATGGTTGTAAATTTCGCCGTTGACCGCCAGAACGTGGGTGTGCGCAGCGTTGTACAGCGGTTGAGCGCCATTGTTGACGTCGACGATCGACAGGCGTTCGTGAGCCAGAATGGCTTTGTCGCTGGCGTAAACGCCGGACCAATCCGGGCCGCGGTGGCGCATCAGACGTGACAGCTCCAGCGCTTTCTTACGCAGTTCAACGGGATCGGACTTCAGATCGAGCACACCGAAAATAGAACACATACAACTCTCCTAACGGGCTTTTATGACTGTGATGTTGTTTTTTACTGTTATGGGCAGCATTGCCGATTTATCAGCGATAACCCGCTTTTGCTGCGCTGTGGTTATGAAAATGCGCCAAAAGCTGCGGGAGATGCAAGCGTTTTAGCCATGCGTTGAGAAATAGTTGTTTGCTTAGGTGTGGTTTTTAACGGATGTTCAGTTATCGACGTGAAAAATTATCGATTATGCAATTTTTAGCGTGATGGCGGGATTGCCGGCCAGTTTGGCCGGCAATCGATTAGCGATTAGGCGATGAGCTGCCACAGGGTGAAGGCGGCGTCCGGCGTCCAGCCGGCGTTGGAGGTGTGCGCCTGGATACAGGTATATTTCTTGCCTTTATAGCTCACCACGTCGCCAGCCTTGTAACTGTGGTTGTTCTGCCACTCGGGCGCCCCCGGATCGGGCGGCGTGCCGTCGTTGGCGGTTTTGACCGCCAGCGCGCTGCTCGGCAGCGAGGTATTGCCCTGGCTATCGGTCGCGGTAACGAAGTAGCTGTACTGGGTCGCCGGCGTCAGACCGCCGTCAGCCAGCGACAGACCGGCGGTCTGGCCGATCGGGTTGCCGTTGCGGTAGACGGTGTAACTGGCGATCGGGAAAGCGCCGGTGGCGGCGGCCCAGCTCAGTTTCAGCGAGGTGGCGCCCAGCTCGGCGACCGTCAGCGCCGTCGGCGCATTAGGCTTTCCCGGCGGCGGGGTGACGCCGCCCTGAATCAGCGGCGCATAGCGGGTTTTGAACTCCCAATTGTAGGCGACGCCGGCTTTGCTCTTGCCGTTGTCCCAGTTGATTGACCAGGTCATCAGGCCCTTGATCGACAGGTTTTTGGCGTCGAGGCGCGAGAAAGCGTTATACACCGCCTGTTTGTCGATCACGTAGCCAGTGGCGGCGGCATCGTTGTTGCTTGGCAGGCCGATGACGAATTTCGCCGCCGGGATCTTCGCATAGCCGCGGGTGCCGGTGACCAGGCTTTCCGTCAGATAGTAGAGGAAGTCCTCTTTCATGGCGTCGTTATTCTGCGTGATCCAGGCGTTGAGTTCATCCACCCAAATACCGTCGCCGCCCTGATTGTAATATTGCGGCGCGATAAAGTCGTAATAGCCTTCGAGGGCGTTGATATAATCCAGATAGGTGCCGTTGGTGCGCAAATACGGAAATTCCGGCGCCATGCTGATAATAAAGTTTTTTCCCTGCGCGGCGTAATGGTCTTTTACTTTTTTCAATGCCGCAGGCAAGACGGTTTTATTATTGGCGGCGCCGATCGCCGCCTGTTCCAGATCGATATCCAGGCCGTCGAAGCCATAGACTTCCACCAGGCGAATAATCTCGTCTTTCAGCTTGTCTTCATCGCCGGTCTTTAGCTCGATATGCGCGTCTGCGCCACCGAGGGAGATCAGCACCGCGCGGCCCTGGCTGTTCAGCACGCCCACCTGGCGGCGGAACTCGGCGTCGGACAGGTTGTAAGGCTTGAAGGTCGGGATGCCCTGGCCTTTCATAAAGGCGACGGCCACCACGTTGTATTCGGCGGGAATGTCGGTCAGGTTCATCGTGGCGAACTGCCCTTGCTGGTAGCCGTCACTGGCGCCGGCGGCCCAGTTGTGCCAGAAACCCATCAGGATCTTTTTATTGGCGATAGACGGCATAATGGCCGCGTCATCGGCGGCGACGGCATTAATAATGTTATTGGTGCTCATGGTAGCCTCATTAATTAGGGGTAAGAGTTTTCCGCTCGCCGGCAATATCAGCTATTGGCGGGGCGTAAATTTATAATGAGGATTTTTAGCGCAGGCAGGCTGAAACCTTTTGCGGCCATGAACGAATTAAATTCAAACTGACGCTGAGGGAGAAGGAAATAATGGCGGCCGGGCGGCCGCCATGGCCGCATCAGAAGATGGTGATATCGGCGACGGAAGGGTAGACGTAGCTCGGACGGAACGGCATGGTTTCGATGTCGCTCAGCGTGGAGACGCCGGACAGCACCAGCACGGTTTCCAGGCCGGCCTGGAAGCCCGCCAGAATGTCGGTGCGCAGGTTGTCGCCGACGATCACCGTCTCTTCCGAGTGCGCCTGCATTTTGTTCAGTGCGGCGCGAATGATCCACGGGCTGGGCTTGCCGACATAAAACGGCTTGCGGCCGGTGATCTTCTCGATGGGCGCGCACAGGGCACCGCAGGCCGGCGAGAAGCCGTGGCCGTGGCTATCCGGATTAGTCGCGATAAAGCGCGCGCCGTTACTGACGAAGTAGGCGGCTTTGTGCATCATGTCCCAGTTGTAAGAGCGAGTTTCACCGACGATCACAAAATCCGGGTTGATGTCGGTGATGGTGAAACCGGCTTTGTACAGCTCATGGATCAGCGCGCCTTCGCCGACCACATAGGCTTTTTTACCTTCCTGACGGCGCAGGAAGTCGGCGGTGGCCATCGCCGAGGTATAGAACGCGCTCTCCGGCACTTCCAGCCCGGCGGCGGCGAAGCGGTTCGCCAAATCCTGTGCGGTCTGTGATGGGTAGTTGGTCAGCACCACCAGCGGCATGCCTTGTTCCTGGATGCGCGCCAAGAACAGATCGGCGCCGGGCACCGGCGTATTGTCATGCAGCAGCACGCCGTCGATATCGCATATAACGTTTTTGATTTTCATTTGTCGCTGTTTCTCATGATTACGGCAGGCAAGAAGTGACGATAACACACCTGCCAGAAGCGGCGGATCAGCTTTCCAGCAATCGCTGCAAGAGCACGCCGTTGAGCATCGCGCGTTTGGCCAGGGCGAAAGCGCCGATCGCCGAGCGATGATTGAGTTCGGAGGTCACCACCGGCAGATTTTTGCGGAAGTCCTTCAGCACCTGAGTATTGATGCAGCTTTGGATCGCCGGCAGCAGCACCTTGTCCGCTTCGGTGATCTCACCGGCGATCACCACCTTCTGCGGATTGAACAGGTTGATGGCGATGGCCACCGCCTTGCCCAGATAGCGGCCGACGTGTTCGATCACTTCGCTGGCCAGCAGATCGCCGCGGTTGGCGGCCTTGCAGATGGCGTTGATGCCGCAGTCTTCCAGCGTCAGTTTGCTCGGGTAGCCCTGGCTCAGCAGCTGGCGCACGCGCTGTTCGATCGCCGCGTTGGCGGCCACCGTCTCCAGGCAGCCGAAGTTGCCGCAGTGGCAGCGTTCGCCGAGCGGATCGATCTGGATATGGCCGATCTCGCCGACGTTGCCGTTGTTGCCGAGAAAAATCTGCCCGTTGACGATGATGCCGGCGCCGGTGCCACGGTGCAGGCGCACCAGAATCGAGTCTTCACAGTCGCGGGTGGCGCCGAAGTAGTGCTCCGCCAGCGCCAGGCTGCGGATGTCGTGGCCGACGAAGCTGGTGACGTTAAAGCGCTGCTGCAGGTTGTCTACCAGCGCCCAGTTGCTGACGCTGATGTGCGGCATATAGCGCACCACGCCCAGCGCCGGATCCACCAGGCCAGGCAGGATCACCGCGATGGCGATCAGTTCGCGCAGGCGGCGCTGGTTCGCTTCAATGAATTGGGCGATGGCGGCAAACAGCGCATTCTCCAGCGTTTCCTGGGTACGTTCCGGCAGCGGATAGTGTTCTTCACTGAGCGACTTACCGCTCATGTCATACAGCGTGATGGTGGCGTCGTGGCGGCCGAGGCGCACCGCGACGGTATGGAAATAACGGGTTTCCGACACGATGGAGATCGCGCGGCGGCCGCCGGTGGAGGCTTGCTGATCGACTTCTTTGATCAGCCCGCGCTCCAGCAGCTGGCGAGTAATCTTAGTGACGCTGGCGGGGGCGAGCTGGCTGAGTTCGGCGATTTGAATGCGCGAGATCGGGCCCTGTTGGTCGATCAGGCGATAAACTGCCGCGCCGTTAAGTTGTTTGACTAAGTCAACGTTCCCTATTTGTGCTTGTCCGCCAGTGCTCATCAATAATGTTACTCGCTGTTCATTGAATTAAACCTCGTTACCGTTAACGAGCGTTTTGGTGATCTTGAAATCACGGGTGAAGGCGGTCAGGTTAGCCACCTTGCCGGCTTCGATGGTGCCCAGACGGCGATCGGCGCCGATCGCGCGCGCCGGGTACAGCGTCGCCATGCGCAGCGCTTCGTCCAGCGCGATGCCGATATGCTCGACGCTGTTTTGCACCGCTTCGATCATGGTCAGCGCGGAACCGCTCAGGGTGCCGTTCTCATCCACGCACAGCCCGTCCCGATAGTATATTGTTTTACCGGCGAAAATAAATTGGTCAATATCTGCACCCGCCGGTGCGGTCGCGTCGGTGACCAAGACCAATTTATCACCTTTCAGGCGTTTGGCGTTACGGATACTCGCCCAGGCCACGTGATGGCCGTCGGCGATGATGCCGGTATAGACCTCCGGCGTGTCGAAGATAGCCCCCATCAGCCCCGGTTCGCGGCCGGTGATATATGGCATGGCGTTGTACAGGTGGGTGGCGAAGCTGATGCCGGCGGCGAAGCCGGTGCGCGCCTGATCGTAGGTGGCGTTCGAGTGGCCGGCGGAGACCACGATGCCGGCCTCGGTCAGCTGCTTGATAAAGTGCGGCTCAACCATTTCCGGCGCCAGCGTCACCTTGGTGATCACGTCGGCGTTGGCGCACAGGTAATCGATCATGTCCTGGGTCGGCTTGCGAATGAACGCCGGGTTGTGGGTGCCTTTTTTCACCGGGCTGAGATACGGCCCTTCCAGGTGCAGGCCCAACGCCTGATTTTGGTGCTTTTTCAGATAAGCGCGCATCACGTCGACGCTGTGCTTCATGAATTCGTCGCTGCTGGTGATCAGCGTCGGCAGATAGCTGGTGCAGCCGGATTTCTCATTGGCGCGCTGCATGATCTCCAGCGTTTCTTCCGAGATCGCTTCCAGCGAATCGTTGAACTGGACGCCGCCGCAGCCGTTCAGCTGCACGTCGATAAGCCCGGGGGCCAGGATGGCGCCACCCAGGTCGCGCGTTTCGATGCCGGCGGGCAATTCAGCCACCGGGCAGACTTTCTCGATCAGCCCATCAGCGATAATGACTGCATGGTCATCAAGTACGTCGTGGCCGGTATAGATTCGGCCGTGGGTTAAAGCGAACATCGTAGCCCCCTGCAAAGATTAAAGACTTTTCACGCTTTCCGCTTCTAACTCGCGGAAATATTTGACGGTTTTGACTTTCAGTTCCATGGTGGCCGGTTCGTCGCACACCACCACCGCTTTGGCGTGCAGCTGCAGGCAGCTGATGGTCCACATGTGGTTGATGTTGCCTTCCACTGCGGCTTCCAGCGCCTGCGCCTTGGCGTGGCCGGTGACCAGGATCATCACTTCTTCCGCGTCCAGCAGCGTGCCCACGCCGACGGTCAGCGCATATTTCGGCACCAGGCTGACGTCGCCGCCGAAGAAGCGCGAGTTGGCGATGCGGGTGTCTTCGGTCAGCGTTTTGATGCGGGTGCGCGAAGCCAGGGACGAAGCCGGCTCGTTGAACGCGATATGGCCGTCGATGCCCACGCCGCCCATGAACAGGTTAATTTTGCCGTAAGACTTGATCTTCTCTTCGTACTGGCGGCACTCGGCGTCGACATCCGCAGCGTTGCCGTTCAGCAGGTTGATGTTTTCACGAGGAATATCAACGTGATCAAAGAAGTTGCGGTACATGAAGGTGTGGTAGCTTTCCGGGTGTTCCTGCGGCAAGCCAACGTACTCGTCCATGTTGAAAGTCACAACATGCTTAAAGCTTACTTCACCTGCTTTGTGCATCGCAATCAGATGTTTGTAGGCTTCCAGCGGCGTGCCGCCGGTAGGCAGGCCGAGTACAAACGGGCGCTCTGCGGTTGGCTTGAATGCGTTGATGCGTTGAACGATATGACGCGCGGCCCATTTGCCGACTTGTGCGGTATCTTTCAGTGGGATAAGTCTCATCTAACACCTCTTGGGATAAGTAAACTAAAGCTATACTGTACGGGCCTGCGGGAGTCCTAAGCGTAACCCAGCTTTATGATTCTCGCGTGAATCGTCCGTCCGGTTGATTTTTTGAATGATAAAATAAGTTTTGTGTGATGGCCAGCAATCTGGGAGGTAAAGACTACTTTTTGGTGATATTTATCACAAAAAGGGAGGTTTTAATTTGCGATACAAAATAAATTTTTTACACTCGGCATGAGTGATACGTGCCATGCGTTGTTTCTAAAAAGGTAGTGAGAGCTCCAAATAAACTACTAATAGGGTCCGTCCGCGGACAACATAGGGGGAAAAGGTGAACATTCTTAGTTATTTGCAAAAGGTGGGACGGGCGCTGATGGTGCCGGTCGCCACGCTGCCCGCCGCCGCCATCTTGATGGGCGTCGGGTACTGGATTGACCCTGTTGGTTGGGGCGGCGACAACGCGCTCGCCGCTTTCTTCATTAAATCCGGCTCCGCTATCATCGACAACATGTCGGTGCTGTTCGCTATCGGCGTGGCCTACGGTATGTCCAAAGACAAGGATGGCGCCGCCGCGTTGACCGGCTTCGTCGGCTTCCTGGTGCTGACCACCCTCTGTTCGCCGGCCGCCGTGTCGATGATTCAGAAGATCCCGCTGGATCAGGTGCCTGCCGCATTCGGCAAGATCCAGAACCAGTTCGTCGGTATTCTGGTGGGCATCATTTCCGCCGAAGTGTACAACCGCTTCAGCGGCGTCGAGCTGCCTAAGGCGCTGTCGTTCTTCAGCGGCCGCCGCCTGGTGCCGATCCTCATCTCCTTCCTGATGATCCTGGTGGCTTTCATTCTGATGTACATCTGGCCGGTGATCTTCAACGGTCTGGTGAACTTCGGTGAACACATCCAGAAAATGGGCTCGGTCGGCGCGGGCATCTATGCCTTCTTCAACCGCCTGCTGATCCCGGTTGGCCTGCACCACGCGCTGAACTCGGTGTTCTGGTTCGACGTGGCCGGCATCAACGATATCCCTAACTTCCTCGGCGGCCAGCAGTCGATCGAAGCCGGTAAAGCGGTTGTCGGTATCACCGGCCGTTATCAGGCGGGCTTCTTCCCAATCATGATGTTCGGTCTGCCGGGTGCGGCGCTGGCCATTTATCACTGCGCGCGTCCTGAGAACAAAGCCAAAGTGGCGGGCATCATGCTGGCGGCCGCGTTCGCCGCCTTCTTCACCGGTATCACCGAACCGCTGGAATTCTCCTTCATGTTCGTGGCGCCGGTGCTGTACGTAATCCACGCCGTGCTGACCGGTATCTCGGTGTTCATCGCCGCCAGCATGCACTGGATCGCCGGTTTCGGCTTCAGCGCCGGCCTGGTGGATATGGTGCTGTCTTCCCGCAACCCGCTGGCGACCCACTGGTACATGCTGATCCCGCAAGGCCTGGTGTTCTTTGTCATCTACTACGTGGTGTTCCGCTTCACCATCAATAAGTTCAACCTGATGACCCCGGGCCGCGAACTGGCGGTTGCCGGTGACGAAACCGACGGCTACGACGTCAACGTCGACAGCAACGCCGGTAAAGACGAGAACGAAACCACCACGCTGGCCCGTCGCTACGTCGGCGCGATCGGCGGTTCCGACAACCTGACCGGCATCGATGCCTGCATCACCCGTCTGCGCCTGAACGTGAAAGACTCCGCGCTGGTGAACGACGCATTGGCGAAACGCCTCGGTGCATCGGGCGTTATTCGCCTGAACAAGCAGAGCGTGCAAGTGATCGTCGGCACTCGTGCCGAACTTATCGCCAGCGCGATGCGCAACGTGATCGCGTCCGGCCCGGTAGCGGCAGCGGCGGCTCCGGCGGCGGCCCCTGCTGCAGAAGCCAAACCGCAGGCGGTGCCGAACGCACCGAAAGCCGCGTTTGAAACGCTGGTGGCGCCGGTAACCGGTGAAGTGGTGGCGCTCGATCAGGTGCCGGACGAAGCCTTCGCCAGCAAGGCGGTAGGCGACGGCCTGGCGATTCGCCCGACCGACAACATCGTGGTGTCGCCGGCTGACGGCACCGTGGTGAAAATCTTCAATACCAACCACGCCTTCTGCCTGGAAACCGACAAGGGCGCTGAGATCGTGGTGCACATGGGGATCGACACCGTCGCACTGGAAGGCCAGGGCTTCAAACGCCTGGTGGAAGAGGGCGCGGAAGTGAAAGCCGGTCAACCGATTCTGGAACTGGATCTGGATTACCTGAACGCCAATGCGCGTTCGATGATAAGCCCGGTGGTAGTCAGCAACTCTGACGACTATGCCGGCCTGGCGGCGCTGGCCAGCGGCTCTGTGGTCGCCGGTCAGACCAAGCTGTACGAGATCCAGAAATAAGGCTGTTTTTACCTGAGTAGTACCCGGGGCCGGTCACGCATCATGGCGGAGTTTGCCCCGACTTGGCGGGAAGATAGCAATCTCTTCCCGCTTTTTTTATCCCATTTCGCTCCACGGCGGTGCGCTGCGCGCTGATGGTGCAATATGCCGCATTTTTCGTGAAACAAACGGTTGTTTCCAGACGTGGCTTGTTGGATCATAGGCGGTTATGTGTAGCGCTTTGCATTGAGGAACAGTGAAATGAGTGAGGCTGAAGCCCGCCCAACCAATTTTATCCGTCAGATCGTCGATGAAGATCTGGCGTCGGGGAAACACACGTCGGTACATACCCGTTTCCCGCCGGAGCCTAACGGCTATCTGCATATCGGCCACGCCAAGTCCATCTGCCTGAACTTCGGCATCGCCAAGGACTATCAGGGCCAGTGCAACCTGCGTTTCGATGACACCAACCCGGTGAAAGAAGACATCGAGTTCGTGGAGGCAATCAAGCACGACGTGGAGTGGCTGGGCTTTGAGTGGAGCGGCAACGTTCATTACTCCTCAGACTATTTCGATCAACTGCACCAGTATGCGGTTGAGCTGATTACCAAGGGGCTGGCCTACGTCGATGAGCTGTCGCCGGAGCAGATCCGTGAATATCGCGGCACCCTGACCTCGCCGGGCAAAGACAGCCCGTACCGCGACCGCAGCGTGGAAGAGAACCTGGCGCTGTTCGAGAAGATGCGCAACGGCGAGTTCGCCGAAGGCGCCGCCTGCCTGCGCGCCAAGATCGATATGGCTTCGCCGTTTATCGTGATGCGCGATCCGGTGCTGTACCGCATCAAGTTCGCCGAACACCACCAGACCGGCAACAAATGGTGCATCTACCCGATGTACGATTTCACCCACTGCATTTCCGATGCGCTGGAAGGGATCACCCATTCGCTGTGCACCCTGGAGTTCCAGGATAACCGCCGTCTGTATGACTGGGTGCTGGATAACATCACCATTCCTTGCCACCCGCGGCAGTACGAGTTTTCGCGTCTGAACCTCGAATACGCCATCATGTCGAAGCGCAAGCTGCACCAACTGGTGGCCGAGAAGATCGTCGAAGGTTGGGATGACCCGCGCATGCCGACCGTCTCCGGTCTGCGCCGCCGCGGTTATACCGCCGCCTCGATTCGCGAGTTCTGCCTGCGCATCGGCGTGACCAAGCAAGACAACAACGTCGAGATGGTGGCGCTGGAATCCTGCATTCGCGACGATCTGAACGAGAACGCCCCGCGCGCCATGGCGGTGCTGGATCCGGTGAAAATCGTCATCGAGAACATGGGCGATGCGGTGGAAATGGTCACCATGCCTAACCACCCGAACAAGCCGGAAATGGGCAGCCGCGATGTGCCGTTCAGCCGTGAGATCTATATCGATCGCGCCGACTTCCGCGAAGAAGCCAACAAGCAGTACAAGCGTCTGGTGCTGGGTAAGGAAGTGCGTCTGCGCAATGCGTACGTGATCAAGGCCGAGCACGTCGAGAAGGACGAAGCGGGCGAGATCACCACCATCTTCTGCAGCTACGATGCGGAAACGCTGAGCAAAGATCCTGCCGACGGCCGCAAGGTGAAGGGCGTGATCCACTGGGTGTCCGCGGCGCACGCGCTGCCGGCGGAAATTCGCCTGTACGATCGCCTGTTCAGCGTGCCTAACCCGGGCGCGGCGGAGGATTTCCTCTCCACCATCAACCCGGAATCGCTGGTCATCAAGCACGGTTTCGTTGAGCCGAGTCTGGCGGCCGCTCAGCCGGAGAAGGCCTACCAGTTCGAGCGTGAAGGCTACTTCTGTGCCGACAACCGTTACTCGTCGGCCGACCATCTGGTGTTTAACCGCACCGTTGGCCTGCGTGATACCTGGGCGAAAATCGAAGGCTAATCTTATTCGCCTTGGAAATTAATGAATCAGCGCGGCTTAGGCCGCGCTTTTTTTATGTCTGCCATTGAGCAAATCATCTATTCCTGCAGCGTTATTCCGGGCTGTGCTTAATTAACCTCGGTGCGTTAATCAATAAGTTTTCTGATATTGGACTTAATAGCCTTAATTTTTACTTATATATTCGTGATGCGAATTAATTTCATTTGGAGAGCGCTCTCAATTTTTATTGTCTGAATGACGGATTTGGTCAGGCTGAAACCATTAATCGTCTCTGGTTGACCTTATATCTCAATTTATTCTGATTTAATTGAATTTTTTATTCGACACCTTCCATGAACACCGGCGTAACAAAATCTCACTGATATGTGCTCCTTGTCATATTTTGACAAATCTCCCGCATTTTTCATTTGATAATTCGCGTCGCGAAAAATAGTCTGTCTGTAGCAATTAGTGCTGTGGGAATAACATCTCGTCGGCAATTTTTTTACCCGTTCGGGTTTTTTATTGGCAGTCGTGCAGGGCAGTGGTGAACACAGGCGGCTGCAACTTTTAAGTTAAGTCAAAGAGGAATTTCAATATGGGTACGCACGGTGCTCAGCGTAAAACGCTGGCGCTCGCAGTCGCGGGCGCGCTGTTGGGAACAGGGTTTGCCATGGCGCCTGAGGCGAAAGCCGCAGGGTTTATCGATGACTCCACGCTGACCGGCGGCATCTATTACTGGCAACGTGAGCGCGACCGTAAAGATCTCAATCCGGACAGCAAGGATTACAACCAATACACCACCAACCTGTCGCACTCTACCGCCAACCTGAGCCTGGATTTCGCGTCGGGCTATGCCTGGGACATGTTCGGTCTGGACGTCGGTGCCTTTACCGCCATCGAGCTGGCGGAATCCAGCGCCAGCGGCCACCCTAACGAGATCGCGTTCTCCTCAAAAAACCGTACCTACGACGAAGACTATTCCGGTGACAAAGGCGGCGTCAGCCTGTACAAAGCCGCCGCCAAGTTCAAATACGGCCCGGTCTGGGCGCGCGCCGGCTATATTCAGCCGAGCGGCCAAACCCTGCTGGCGCCGCACTGGAGCTTTATGCCGGGCACCTATCAGGGCGCCGAGGCCGGCGCCAAGTTCGACTACGGCGATGCCGGCGCGTTGAGCTTCTCCTACATGTGGGCCGACAAATACAAGGCGCCGTGGCATATCGAGGTGGACGACTTCCGCCAGAACGATAAGAAAACCCGCGTCTCCTACCTGCACTCGCTGGGCGCCAAGTACGATTTCAAAAACGATCTGGTGCTGGAAGCCGCCTTCGGCCAGGCCCAGGGTTACGTGAATCAGTACTTCACCAAGGCGTCTTACAAATTCGATGTGCTGGGCAACCCGCTGACCACCAGTTACCAGTTCTACGGTGCGGAAGATCGCATCAGCGACAAGAACGATCCGAACAGCATCTACGACGGGCTGGCCTGGCTGCAGGCGCTGACCTTCGGTTACACCACCGGCCAGTTCAACTGGCGTCTGGAAGGCACCATGGTCAAGGCGGAAGGCAACCAGGGTTTCTTCCTGCAGCGCATGACCCCGACCTACGCCTCGTCCAACGGCCGCCTGGACGTGTGGTGGGATAACCGCTCCGACTTTAACGCCAACGGCGAGAAAGCGGTGTACGCCGGCGTGATGTATGACCTCAGCAACTGGAACCTGCCGGGCATGGCGGTCGGCGGCTCCTACGTTTACGCCTGGGACGCCAAGCCGAGCACCAATCCGATCTACGATCAGAGCCAGCGCCTGAAAGAGAGCGCCTGGAGCCTGGACGCGATGTACACCATCCAGGAAGGGCGCGCCAAGGGCACGCTGATCAAGCTGCACTACACCCAGTATGACAACCACACCAACATCCCGAGCTGGGGCGGCGGTTACGGCAACATCTTCCAGGACGAGAAAGACGTCAAGTTCATGGTCATCGCGCCATTCACCATCTTCTGATGCGTTCCCCGGCCTCGTCGCCGGGGGCAGTTAAGGGAATTCAACGATGAAAAAAATCATGCTGATGTTGGCGGCCGCCGCGCTCTTGAGCGCCTGCGCGCAACCCGCCGCGCCGCCGGAAGACGCCAAATTGAAGCAGGCTTACAGCGCCTGCATCAACACCGCCGAAGGCTCGCCGGAGCGTCTGCAGCCCTGCAAGGCGGTGCTGAACGTGCTGAAACAAGAGAAACAGCACCAGCAGTTTGCTGAGCAGGAAACGGTGCGGGTGATGGATTATCAGAACTGCATTATGGCGGTGCACAGCGGTAACGGTCAGGCTTACGACGCCAAGTGCGGCAAGCTGTGGCAAGAAATTCGCGATAACAATAATTAAGAAGGACGAGAAGATGAACGCATTCAAACTGAGCGCACTGGCCGCTTTGACGGCAACGATGGGATTCCTGGGCGGAATGGGTAATGCCATGGCCGATCAACAGCTGGTGGATCAGCTGAGCCAGCTGAAGCTGAACGTGAAAATGCTGGATAACCGCGCCGGCGAAAACGGCGTGGATTGTGCGGCGCTGGGCGCCGACTGGGCCTCTTGCAACCGGGTGTTGTTCACCCTCAGCAACGACGGCCGGGCGATCGACGGCAAAGACTGGGTCATCTATTTCCACAGCCCGCGCCAGACCCTGCGGGTGGATAACGATCAGTTCAAGATCGCGCATCTGACCGGCGATCTGTACAAGCTGGAGCCGACCGCCAAATTCAGCGGTTTCCCGGCCGGTAAGGCGGTGGAAATCCCGGTGGTCGCCGAATACTGGCAGCTGTTCAGAAACGACTTCCTGCCGCGCTGGTATGCCACCTCCGGCGACGGCAAGCCGAAAATGCTGGCGAATACCGACACCGAAAACCTGGACCAGTTCGTAGCGCCGTTCACCGGCGATCAGTGGAAGCGCACCAAGGACGACAAAAACATTCTGATGACGCCGGCTTCGCGCTTTGTCAGCAATGCCGATCTGCAGACGTTGCCCGCCGGCGCGCTGCGCGGCCAGATCGTGCCGACGCCGATGCAGGTGAAGATCCACGCACAGGACGCCGACCTGCGCAAAGGGGTATCGCCGGATCTGAGCACGCTGGTCAAGCCGGCGGCGGACGTCGTCAACCAGCGTTTCGCGCTGCTGGGCGTGCCGGTTCAGGCCAACGGTTACCCGATCAAGACCGACATCCAGCCGGGCAAGTTTAAAGGCGCGATGGCGGTGTCGGGTGCCTATGAGCTGAAAATCGGTAAGAAAGAGGCGCGGGTGATCGGCTTCGATCAGGCCGGGGTGTTCTACGGGTTGCAGTCGATCCTGTCGTTAGTGCCGAGCGACGGCAGCGGCAAGATCGCCACGCTGGACGCCAGCGATGCGCCGCGCTTCCAGTATCGCGGCATTTTCCTCGACGTGGCGCGCAACTTCCATAAGAAGGACGCGGTGTTGCGTCTGCTGGATCAGATGGCGGCTTACAAGCTCAATAAATTCCACTTCCACCTGAGCGATGACGAAGGCTGGCGCATCGAGATCCCCGGTTTGCCGGAGCTGACGGAGGTCGGCGGCCAGCGCTGCCACGATCTGAGCGAAACCACCTGCCTGCTGCCGCAGTACGGCCAGGGGCCGGACGTCTACGGCGGCTTCTTCAGCCGTCAGGACTATATCGACATCATCAAATACGCCCAGGCGCGCCAGATTGAGGTGATCCCGGAGATCGACATGCCGGCGCACGCCCGCGCGGCGGTGGTCTCTATGGAAGCGCGCTACAAAAAACTGCATGCCGCCGGCAAAGAGCAGGAGGCCAACGAGTTCCGCCTGGTGGATCCGACCGATACCTCCAATACCACCTCGGTGCAGTTCTTTAACCGCCAGAGCTACCTGAACCCGTGCCTGGATTCCTCCCAGCGCTTTGTCGACAAGGTGATTGGCGAGATTGCCCAGATGCATAAAGAAGCCGGGCAGCCGATCAAAACCTGGCACTTCGGCGGCGATGAGGCGAAAAACATCCGCCTGGGCGCCGGCTATACCGACAAGGCGAAACCGGAGCCGGGTAAAGGCGTCATCGACCAGAGCAACGAAGACAAGCCGTGGGCCAAGTCGCAGGTTTGCCAGACGATGATCAAAGAAGGCAAGGTGGCCGACATGGAACACCTGCCGAGCTACTTCGGCCAGGAGGTCAGCAAGCTGGTGAAGGCGCACGGCATCGACAGAATGCAGGCCTGGCAAGACGGCTTGAAAGACGCCGAGAACGCAAAGGCGTTCGCCACCTCGCGCGTGGGCGTCAACTTCTGGGATACGTTGTACTGGGGCGGTTTCGATAGCGTCAACGACTGGGCCAACAAAGGATATGAAGTGGTGGTCTCCAACCCGGACTACGTCTACATGGACTTCCCTTACGAGGTGAACCCGGACGAGCGTGGTTACTACTGGGGCACACGCTCCAGCGACGAGCGCAAGGTGTTCAGCTTCGCGCCGGACAACATGCCGCAGAACGCGGAAACCTCGGTCGACCGCGACGGCAACCACTTTAACGCCAAAAGCGACAAGCCGTGGCCGGGCGCCTACGGTCTGTCCGCTCAGCTGTGGAGCGAAACCCAGCGCACCGATCCGCAGATGGAATACATGATCTTCCCGCGCGCGCTGTCGGTAGCGGAACGCGCCTGGCACCGCGCCGGTTGGGAGCAGGACTATCGCGCCGGCCGTGAATACAAAGGCGGGGAAACCCACTTTGTCGACACCAAGGCGCTGGAGAAAGACTGGCTGCGCTTCGCCAATATCCTGGGCCAACGAGAACTGGCCAAGCTGGACAAAGGCGGCGTCGCCTACCGTCTGCCGGTGCCGGGCGCTCGTGTGGCGGGCGGCAAGCTGGAAGCGAATATCGCGCTGCCGGGATTGGGCATCGAGTACTCCACCGACGGCGGCAAGCAGTGGCAGCGTTATGACGCCAAGGCCAAGCCGGCGGTATCGGGTGAGGTGCAGGTGCGTTCGGTCAGTCCGGACGGTAAACGTTACAGCCGCGCCGAGAAGGTCTAAGCCCGGCACATCGGCCTGTCGTCATGGCGGCGGGCCGCTTAACGAAGGGGGAATGCGTTCGCCCCCGCGCGTGCCGGCGTGGGGCGGATGTCGAAGTGAGAGCAGTACGTGGAGTCGCAGTGCCGCTGCAATTGTAGTATTTCATGACATGATCTTTCCCCGGCTTGCCCGGGGATTTTTTTGCCCGTTGTACGGCGGGCATAAAAAAACCGCCTCAATGTGAGGCGGTTTCTCATAGCCGGTGAGGCTTATTTCTTGTCGTGCAGCGATTCGTCTTCGCGGCAGTCACCGGTTTCACAGTGGCCGTACAGGTACAGACTGTGGTTGGTAAGCTTGATGCCGTGCTGCTTGGCGATATCACGCTGGCGCACTTCGATGGATTCGTCGCTGAATTCGATCACTTTGCCGCAGTCCAGGCAAATCAGGTGATCGTGGTGATGCTGTTGGGTCAGCTCGAACACGGACTTGCCGCCTTCGAAGTTGTGACGTGTCACAATGCCCGCATCGTCAAACTGGTTCAGTACGCGATAAACCGTTGCCAGGCCGATCTCTTCGCCCATATCAATCAGTTTTTTGTACAAATCTTCCGCACTGACGTGATGGCATTCCGGATTTTGCAGTACTTCCAGGATTTTGAGTCGCGGAAGCGTGACTTTTAAGCCGGCCTTCTTCAATGCGATGTTGTTGTCGGTCATGCGAATTCAGTCCTGTTACTATGCTAATCAAGTTGAGGCGTACTCGCCTGTGGCATCGGTCGGCACAAAGAGTTAATGCGTCTCATTATAGAACCGGTTGTACTAAATGGAAACCGCCGGTTGTTAACAAAGATATAATTGCACTATTGCATGTTTTGCATGCAACGCCTTGATGGATGGGATAAACCGATATCTCAGTCTACCGTGACGGGGTGGGAAGTTACAAATCTGTAGCTTCTATCGCAGCAATCCCTGTTGCCGATGACGGCCCTGTCGGCACACTATGCACTTTACAGGGCCTTTGTTCAACCTTTCGCCAGTCCCGGCGTTTAGCCGACGATATCGGCCAGGCTCAGCTCTTCGACAATCTGTTTGACCCAGGCGTCGACGCGCTCGTTGGTCAGCTCCGGCTGACGGTCTTCGTCGATCGCCAGACCGATGAAGTGGTTGTCGTCCGCCAGGCCTTTGGAAGCTTCGAAGTGGTAGCCTTTGGTCGGCCAGTGGCCCACGATGGCCGCGCCGCGCGGTTCGATGATGTCGCGGATGGTGCCCATCGCGTCACAGAAGTATTCCGCGTAGTCTTCCTGGTCGCCGCAGCCGAACAGCGCCACCAGTTTGCCGTTGAAATCGACTTCTTCCAGCGTCGGGAAGAAATCGTCCCAGTCACACTGCGCTTCACCGTAGTACCAGGTCGGGATACCCAGCAGCAGGATATCGAACCCTTCCAGGTCTTCTTTGCTGCTTTTGGCGATGTCGTGCACTTCAGAGACGTCGTCGCCAAACTGTTTCTGGAGAATTTTCTGGATCATTTTGGCAATGTTTTCGGTATTGCCAGTGTCGCTGCCAAAGAAAATGCCTACAGTAGCCATATCGCGTATAACCTTTAAATTCAATTAATTGCATTACTCGGCGCCGGCACTGCCGCCGATTAAAATGATGCCATGGCAAGAGCCTTTCGCCACGGTGGCGGGCGCCGACAGGCGCAGTCTCTTACCGGTAAATGCGTATCATGCCAGAAAGTGGCGCCGGGGTTTTATCGCATTTATGCGATGCCGAAGGATGAAGAAAAGCGTGGTCGATCCGGCGTTGTCCTTAACGCCGCGCCGCGCGTGCGGCCGAAGAGATCAATGTTCCGGCTGTTCTTCCGCCAGTTGCGCCAACAGCATCTGCTCGATGAGTTCGCTGCGGCTGATGTTGCGCTGTTCCGCCAGTTTGTTCAGGGCGTCCACCGCATCCGCGTTGATTTTCAGCTCTACGCGCCGCAATCCGCGCACTTTATCGCGCCGTAACTGATTGCGCTTATTGATTCTAAGCTGTTCATCGCGGGAAAGCGGGTTGGTTTTCGGGCGCCCCGGACGGCGTTCATCTGCGAACAGATCCAGCGTCGTGCGATCCGTTTGTTCTTTTGCCATAGGTAGCGGTACTGCAAGGGAGTTTGCATCAAAAAGCGCTCGCACGCTTCCGGAGGCATCGGTTAACACACTTCGGGCCAATAAACCCTAACCCAAATTTACCCCCGAACCGGCGTTCGCGAACGCGCTGGCGCGGCGGCAAAATTATAGCGCGCCATATTACCCCAGCAGATGGAGCGGCGACAATGCCTAACTGCGGGCTAAACGCGCTAAGCCGTTATCTTTAGCGCGTTTTTTCGTCAGGTGAGCGCGTTTTTCAGGCTTCGCCGAGGAAACGGTGGATGGCGCGCAGCACCGCTTCCGGTTTTTCGGCGTGCACCCAATGGCCGGTGCCGGCGACGACGTGCGCGCGTGCCTGCGGGAATTGGCGGGCGATGTCTGCACGGTAGCTGTCCTGCACGTACGGCGACAGGCCGCCGCGAATGAACAGGGTCGGGTGTGGCCAGGCCGGGACTTCCTGCCAGCCGGTGATGTCTTCGTAGCGTTCGATCAGCACCGGCAGGTTGAAGCGCCATTCACCGTGATGGAAGGACTTCAGCAGGAACTGGATCACGCCTTCTTCCTGCAGGTAGTCGCGCATCAGCTGGGCGGCCGCCTGGCGCTGGGTGATGCCGGCGGCGCTGACGGCCTTCAGCGCGGCGAAGATCTCGTCGTGGCGTCGGGTCTGGTAATCCACCGGCGCGACGTCGATCACGATCAGCCTGGCGATGCGCTCGGGCGCGATGGCGGTCAGCGCCATCGCCGCTTTGCCGCCCATCGAGTGGCCGATGACGATCGCTTTCTCCAGCTGCAGTTCGTCGAGCAGCGCCAGCAGATCCTGCGCCATGGCGGGGTAGTTCATGTCGTCGGCGCGCGGGGAGAGGCCGTGGTTGCGCAAATCGACCTTGATCACACTGTGCTGTTTATGCAGATCGCGCGCCAGCACGCCCAGGTTGTCCAGATTGCCGAACAGCCCGTGGATCAGCAGCACCGGCAGCGCGTCTGACTCGGCGGCCAGCAGTTGATAATGTAATTTCATGGCGAAGTTCATACTGAGAGAGATTCAGATTAGGGTATCATGATTGAATCGCACGATGAATCATGCGGAATTTTCGCGGCGCGGGCTTGGCAGTGCCGGCTATAGGTATTAGTCTGCATTTTCAGTCCGGAGGCACATTGTTGTGTTCGCCCCAGCGCTTTTAACCTTATAATCCCATGGCTTGAATGCAGGATCTGGCTTCAGGTTCTAAGTAGAAAAAACAGTATTGGATAAAGATGAAAACTATTGAAGTCGACGAAGAGCTTTACCGTTATATTGCCAGCCACACGCAACACATCGGTGAAAGCGCGTCCGATATTTTACGCCGCATGTTGAAATTCACCGCCGGGCAGCCGGTGCGCGCGTTGCCTGCCGCCAGTGCGCCGCCGTCCGTCGAGCTGGAAAAAACGGCGTCCGCGCAGCGTCCGCGCGATCGCGTGCGCGCTGTGCGTGAGCTGCTGTTGTCGGATGAATATGCCGAGCAGAACAAAGCGGTCAACCGTTTCATGCTGGTGCTGTCTACGCTGTATACTCTCGATGCCGCCGGTTTCGCCGCCGCCACCGAGGCGTTGACCGGCCGTACCCGCACCTATTTCGCCGGCGATCAGCAGACCTTGCTGGCCAACGGCACGCATACCAAGCCGAAGCATGTACCGGGCACCCCTTACTGGGTGATCACCAATACCAATACCGGCCGCAAGCGCAGCATGATCGAACACATCATGCAGACCATGCAGTTCCCGGCGGAACTGATCGAGAAAGTTTGCGGTACCGTCTAATTTAGCGAACAGCCCGTCATGATGGCCGTGCGCGACGTATTTGCCCGGTCACCGACAGGGATTAGGGAGATATGTCGATGGCGAATAATCCACGTGCCGGGCAGCCCGCCCGTCAAAGCGATCTGATCAACGTAGCCCAGCTGACGTCGCAGTACTATGTGCTGCAACCGGAAGCCGGCAATGCCGCACATGCGGTGAAGTTTGGTACCTCCGGCCACCGCGGCAGCGCGCAGCGCCACAGCTTCAACGAAGCGCACATCCTCGCCATCGCTCAGGCGATCGCCGAAGTTCGTCATCAGCAGGGCACTACCGGCCCATGCTATGTGGGCAAGGACACCCATGCGCTGTCCGAACCGGCCTTCATTTCCGTGCTGGAAGTGCTGACCGCCAACGGCGTCGATGTGATCGTGCAGGAAAACAACGGCTTCACGCCAACGCCGGCGGTATCGCACGCCATTCTGTGCCACAACCGCCGCGGCGGCGCGCAGGCTGACGGCATCGTCATTACGCCGTCCCACAACCCGCCGGAAGACGGCGGCATCAAGTACAACCCGCCGAACGGCGGTCCGGCTGACACCAACCTGACGTCGGTGATCGAAAAGCGCGCCAACGAACTGCTGGCGCAGCAGCTGAAAGGCGTTCAGCGCCAGTCGCTGGACAAGGCCTGGAACAGCGGCCACCTGCACGCCAAAGATCTGGTGCAGCCTTATGTCGAAGGCCTGGTTGACGTGGTCGACATGCCGGCCATTCAACGCGCCGGCCTGAAACTGGGCGTAGATCCGCTCGGCGGCTCCGGCATCGCCTATTGGCAGCGCGTGGCGGAACACTACAAGCTGGATCTGACGCTGGTGAACGACTCCATCGATCAGACCTTCCGCTTTATGCACCTGGATCACGACGGTATCATCCGCATGGACTGCTCGTCCGAGTCGGCGATGGCCGGCCTGCTGGCGCTGCGCGACAAATTCGATCTGGCGTTCGCCAACGATCCGGATTACGACCGTCACGGCATCGTCACGCCGAAGGGCCTGATGAACCCGAACCACTATCTGGCGGTAGCCATCAACTACCTGTTCCGGCATCGCCCGCAGTGGGGCGCCGATGTGGCGGTAGGTAAAACGCTGGTGTCCAGCGCGATGATCGATCGCGTGGTGGCTGACCTGGGCCGCAAGCTGGTGGAAGTGCCGGTCGGTTTCAAATGGTTCGTGGACGGCCTGTTCGACGGCAGCCTGGGCTTCGGCGGCGAAGAGAGCGCCGGGGCCTCGTTCCTGCGCTTCAACGGCCAGCCTTGGTCGACCGACAAAGACGGCATCATCATGTGCCTGCTGGCGGCTGAAATCACCGCGGTAACCGGTGAAAATCCGCAGCATCACTATGACGATCTGGCCAAGCGCTTCGGTGCGCCAAGCTACAACCGCATCCAGGCGCCGGCAACCCATGCGCAGAAAGCGGCGCTGTCCAAGCTGTCGCCGGAGATGGTCAAGGCCAGTACGCTGGGCGGGGACCCGATCACCGCGCGTCTGACCGCAGCGCCGGGCAACGGCGCGTCGATCGGCGGCCTGAAAGTGATGACCGACAACGGTTGGTTCGCGGCCCGTCCTTCCGGTACCGAAGAGGCATACAAGATCTACTGCGAGAGCTTCCTCGGGGCGGAACACCGCGAGAAAATCGAGCACGAAGCGGTCGAAATCGTCAGCGAAGTGCTGGCTTCCGCCAAATAATCGTTGTTCTCGTCTGATAAAAGGCGCTGTTTTTACAGCGCTTTTTTTATGCCTGTAATTTAGATATATCTTTTTCACGGCACGCGCTTGCGCATTTAGATATATCGATCTAGATTAGCGTTATCGACGCTGTTTAGATATATCTAAACAACCTCGTATTGATGTTCACTGTTAAAGCGAGGTATCACCCTATGTTTCATCGATTAGGTTTACACCGGCATCATCACCATCATGAATGTGAAGAGGGGCGCCGTCATCGCGGTGGACGCCATCACTTCGGCGGCGACGGCGAAGAGCATGGCCGTGGCGGGCGCGGCGGCCGCGGCGGGCGTCATCGTCTGTTCGAACACGGCGATCTGCGTCTGGTGTTGCTGGCGCTGGTGGCGCGCAAGCCCAGCCACGGGTACGAGTTGATCAAAGCAATAGAAGAAGCTTCTTCCGGCCTGTATGTGCCGAGCCCGGGGGTGATTTACCCCACGCTGACGCTGCTGGAAGAGCAGGATTTTCTCGAACCGCTCACCACCGGCAACGGCCGCAAAAGCTATCGCATCACCTCGGCGGGCGAGGGCGAGCTGCAAAAGCATCAACAGGTGGTTGAAGTCATTCTGGCGCGTCTGGCGGGCGCCGGCCGCGAGCATCATCGGCACGGCAACCTGGCGGAAGGCATTTACGACGCCATGAACCGTCTGCGCAGTCTGCTGCGCGGCAACGTGATGCGCGCCGATCTTACGCCGCAGCAGGTGGAGCGCATCAACGCCGCACTGTTGACCGCCGTGGCGGCGATCGAAAACGAAATGCACATTCAACCCACGCAGCAGGAGGAGAACTGATGCCCGGCTACCGTTTTAACATTACCGTTGAAGCCCTGAGCGACCGCCAGGGCAACCCCGTCGAGAAGGCACCGCTGAGTTTTGAGGTGACCAACCATGACGATATTCTTGAGATCGTCGAGCGCATTCGGGCGCGTGACGATCTGAACTTCGGCCCTGAGCAGAGCGCGGCCTTCGCCGTGGGGTTGAAACTGTTCTCCGAAGTGATGATCGAAAACCGCAAACACCCGGTGTTCGCTCCGCTGCGCGAGGCGTTCAAGGAATTTATGGTCGGATTGAAGAAGGGCCCGGCGGCGTAACGGCGCGGCAAACCGCGCCCGTCGGGGTTAAGGCATGAAACGGTAGCCGACGCCGGTTTCGGTCAGCAGGTGTTTGGGCCGAGCCGGATCGGCTTCCAGCTTCTGCCGCAGATGGCCCATGTAGATGCGCAGGTAGTGGCTGTGTTCCACGTAGTTCGGCCCCCAGACGTGGCTCAGCAGCTGGCGTTGGGTAATCACCTTGCCGGCGTTGGCCAGCAGCTCCGCCAACAGGCGAAACTCTATCGGCGTCAGGTGCAGATCTTCGTCGTTGCGCAGCACCCGGCGGTTGACCAGATCGACGGTGATTTCCGAAAAGCTCACCAGCGGGCTTTCCTGCTGGCTGGCGGAGTGACGGCGCAGCGCGACCCGCACCCGCGCCAACAGTTCGCCGATGCCGAACGGTTTGCTGAGATAGTCGTCGGCGCCGGCGTCCAGCGCGGCGATTTTGTCCTCTTCGGCGTTGCGCGCCGACAGCACGATCACCGGAATGGCGCTCCACTGCCGCAGATCGCGGATGTAGCTCAGCCCGTCGCCATCCGGCAAGCCCAAATCAAGGATGATCAGATCCGGTTTGCGCGTGCCGGCCTCAATCAGCCCACGTTGCAGGGTTTCACTTTCAAACACCCGCAGGCCTTCGCTCTCCAGCGCGGTGCGCACGAAGCGGCGGATCTCTTTTTCATCTTCAACAATCAGAATGTTGGTTGGCGTTATGCTCACGTTTCCCCTGCGTTGATTACAGATCGAAGGCATCGCCGTCGATCTCGGGCGGTTTTTCCAGCGGCAGCACGAAGCGGAAGCTGGCGCCGCCGTTGGCGCCGTTTTCCGCCCAGATGCGGCCATCATGCACTTCAATAATGGCACGGCAAATGGCTAACCCCAAGCCGACGCCGGGGATCGCCGACTCTTTATTGCCGCGTGAAAACTTGTCGAAAATCAGCTGCAGCTGATCGGCGGGGATGCCGGGGCCGTTATCCCAGACCTCGACTTCCAGCCACTCGGGCAGCGTGCGGGCGCGAATGCCGATGGTGGCCTCGGCGCCGGCGTATTTATTGGCGTTTTCCAACAGGTTGGTGAACACCCGTTCCAGCAGGCTGCCGTCGCAGTTGACCAGGATCTGTTCCGGCGGCAGCTCGACCACGATCGGATGCTGGCTGAGCAGCGGCTCCAGCATGTGCAGCGAGGCGCCGACGATCTCTTCCAGCGACTGCCACTCTTTACGCAGGCTGAAACCGCCGGACTGGATGCGCGCCATATCCAGCAGGTTGTTCACCAGCCGGGTGGTGCTCAGCACCTGCTGGCGGATTTGGCTGGCCTGGGTGGCGTGATTGGAGCCTTCGGCCGCCAGGTCCAGCGTGAGAATTTCCGCCTGACCGAACAGCACGGTCAGCGGCGTGCGCAGATCGTGCGACAGCGCCGCCAGCAGCGAGTTGCGCAGCTGTTCACGTTCGGCGTCCAGCTTGGCTTCTTCGGCGCTGCGCGCCAGGTGCAGCCGTTCCAGCGCGCTGGCGATCAGCACTGCGAAGGTTTGCAGCAGCCGCTGTTGTTCCGGCACCATCAGCTGGCGCAGGTTGTTGGGTTCGATCGCCAACAGGCCGAAGGTCTGTTTGGGGGTATTGAGCGGCAGCAGCTGGTAAGGCACGCCGGGCAGAGTGTCGGTGCCGGCGCCGGCCGGCAAGCCTTTATCGAAACTCCAGCGTGCGATGGCTTCGTCTACCGACAGCAGCCCGCCTTCCTCGCCGATCATTTGCTGCAGCCGGCCGTCTTCCTGCGGCAGCAGCAGCACGGTTTTCGCCTGGAAGCTGCTGGAGAGGAAATGACGGCTGGTGTTGGCGATGTCGGCCACGGTCAGCGCGCGGCTCAGCCCGCGTGACATTTCGTACAGATGGCGCGCCCGCTGCTCGCGGTAGCGCGCCACCCGGGCCTGATAACGCACCCCGGCGGTCAGGTTGCCGATGATGATGCCGACGGCGAGCATCACGCCGAAGGTCAGCAGATACTGCATATCGCTGACGGCGAACGACCATTCGGGCTGGACGAAGAACAGATCGAAACTGGCGACGTTGATCACCGCCGCCAGCACCGATGGCCAGCGGCCGAAGAACAGCGCGACGATCGCCACGCCGAGCAGGTAGACCATCACCAGGTTGGCCTGATCGAAGCCCGGCAGCAGCCACTGCGAGAGCAGGGTGATCAGCGCGCACAGCGCCACCGCCACCGCGCAGCCGCGCAGCTGCATGCGCCATTTCTCATTGAAGCTGCGGCCGTCGTGCTCCTTGCCCGGCGGCGGCTGTGCGGCGTCGCTGTCCAGCGCGACGATCACCAGATCGAGATCCGGGCCCAGCCGGCCGAGGCGATCGGCGAAGCTGCCGCGCAGCTTCCAGCGTTGCTCGCTGCGGCGGCCGATGATGATTTTACCGAGGTTATGTTCGCGGGCGTAGCGCAGCACTGCGCGCTCTTCGGACGGATCGGCCAGGGTGGCGGTTTCGGCGCCCAGCTCCTGCGCCAGCCGCAGCGCGCGCAGAATGGCGCGGCGCTGGTTTTCCGGCAGCCGGTGCAGCTTGGGGGTTTCCACGTAGACCGCATGCCAGTGGCAGCCGAGCCGCGCCGCCAGGCGGGCGGCGATGCGTACCAGCTTTTCGTTGCCGCTGTTGTGGCCGACGCACAGCAGAATGCTGTCGCGGGTGTGCCACACTTTCTCGCGTCCCTGGGTGTCGCGAAACTCGCGCATCTGGTCATCGACCCGATCGGCGGTGCGGCGCAGCGCCAACTCGCGCAGGGCGATCAGGTTGCCTTTACGGAAAAAATGCTCGATGGCGCGCTCGGCCTGGCCGGGAATATACACTTTGCCTTCGTGCAGCCGTCGGCGCAGATCGTCCGGCGGCAGATCGACCAGCACCACTTCGCTGGCCTCGTCAAACACGTGGTCGGGCACCGTTTCGCGCACCCGCACGCCGGTCACGCCGCCCACCACGTCGTTCAGACTTTCCAAATGCTGCACGTTGACGGTAGTCAACACGTCGATGCCGGCGTCCAGCAGCTCTTCCACATCCTGCCAGCGTTTGGGGTGGCGCGAACCGTGGGCGTTGCTGTGCGCCAGTTCATCCATCAGGATCAGCGCCGGATGGCGCGCCAGCGCGGCGTCGAGATCGAATTCATGCACCAGCCGGCCGCGATGCTGGATGCGCTTTTGCGGCAACAGCGCCAGGCCGTCGAGCAGGGCGGCGGTCTCGCTGCGGCCGTGGGTTTCCACCACGCCGACCAGCACGTCCAGCCCCTGAGCGCGCAAACGCTGGGCCTCCTGCAGCATGGCGTAGGTTTTGCCCACGCCGGCGCAGGCGCCGAAGAATACCTTCAACCGGCCGCGCGGTTTTTCATTGGCCAGCGCCAGCAGGCTATCGGGATCGGGACGCTGCTGTTCTTCTTCGACCATGACAATTCCTTGTGTTACCAAGCAAAAAGGGGTTCGGCACGCCGAACCCTATCACTATGCTGAATACGGCGCGCTACTTCAATGCATCCAGCGCCAGGTTCAGCTTCAGCACGTTGACCACCGATTCCCCCATGAAGTTGGGCGTGGCCCGATCGGTGTTGTCTTCGATCAGTTTGGCGACCTGTTCCGGCGGCAGATGACGCGCCGCCGCGACCCGCGCCAGCTGATACCGCGCCGCGGCGATCGAAATCTGCGGATCCAGTCCGCTGCCGGAGGCGGTCAGCAGATCCACCGGGATCGGGCCGCTCATGGCCGGATTGGCCTGGCGCAGCTGCGCCGCGCGTTCGGCGATAGCCTTATCCAGCGCCGGGTTGGTGGCCGCCAGGTTGCTGCCGGCGGAGGCCTGTGGATTATAAGCCGAATCGCCGGTGGCCGACGGGCGGCTCCAGAAATAGTCGGCGCGCGTGAAGTTCTGGCCGATCAGCGCGGAGCCGACCGCCTTGTCGCCCTGGTACAGCAGCGAACCGTTGGCCGCGCCCGAAAACAGCAGCTGCGCCAGCCCGGTGGTCAGCAGCGGATAGGCGATGCCGGTGATCAGCGTCAGCAGGATCAACATCACCAGCGCAGGTCGTAAATATGTCATGTTCATTTCCCTCAATGGTTAACCGGCGACGTGCAGCGCGACCAGGAACAGGTCGATCAGTTTGATGCCGACGAACGGCACCAGCAGACCGCCGACCCCGTACAGCCACAGGTTGCGGCGCAGCAGGGCCGCGGCGCTCATCGGTTTGTAGCTCACCCCTTTCAGCGCCAGCGGGATCAGGAACACGATCACCAGGGCGTTGAAGATCACCGCCGACATGATGGCGGAGGCGGGGGAGTGCAGGTGCATCACGTTCAGCGCGTTCAGCTGCGGATAGGTGGCCGCGAACGCCGCCGGAATGATGGCGAAGTATTTGGCTACGTCGTTGGCGATGCTGAAGGTGGTCAGCGAGCCGCGCGTCATCAGCATCTGTTTGCCGATATGCACCACTTCGATCAGCTTGGTCGGGTTGGAATCCAGATCGACCATGTTGCCCGCCTCTTTGGCGGCCTGGGTGCCGGAGTTCATCGCCACCGCCACATCGGCCTGCGCCAGCGCCGGGGCGTCGTTGGTGCCGTCGCCGGTCATCGCCACCAGACGGCCTTCCGCCTGATACTGGCGGATCAGCGCCAGCTTGGCTTCCGGCGTGGCTTCCGACAGGAAGTCGTCCACCCCGGCTTCGGCGGCGATCGCCGCTGCGGTCAGCGGGTTATCGCCGGTGATCATCACCGTTTTGATGCCCATCTTGCGCAGCTCATTGAAGCGCTCTTTGATGCCGCCCTTGACGATATCCTTCAACGCCACCACGCCCAGCACCCGGGCGCCTTCCGCCACCACCAGCGGCGTGCCGCCGGTGCGCGCCACGCTTTCCACCAGATCGTCCACCGCCCGCGGGAAGTGGCCCTGATTGGATTCGACGTGGCGGCGAATGGCGTCCACTGCGCCTTTACGGATCATGCGCTCCTGCACGTTGACGCCGCTCATGCGGGTCTGGGCGGAGAAGGGCACGAAGGTGGC
The DNA here is from genome assembly GCF_049065515.1 of Serratia sp. SA088. NCBI lineage: Bacteria > Pseudomonadati > Pseudomonadota > Gammaproteobacteria > Enterobacterales > Yersiniaceae > Serratia > Serratia sp. SA088. The sequence continues at coordinate 132,217 of NZ_JBAKGW010000004.1, read as the reverse complement.
GTTCAGCGCCTGCAGATCGCGTTCGCGCAGGTTAAAACGCTGTTTGGCCAGCACCACGATGCTGCGGCCTTCCGGCGTTTCGTCCGCCAGCGAGGCCAGCTGCGCGGCATCCGCCAGCTCTTGCTCTTTCACGCCCGGCGCCGGCAGGAACTCCGAAGCCTGACGGTTGCCCAGCGTGATGGTGCCGGTTTTATCCAGCAACAGCACGTCCACATCGCCGGCGGCTTCCACCGCGCGGCCGCTGGTGGCGATCACGTTGGCGCCGAGCATGCGGCTCATCCCGGCCACGCCGATGGCGGACAGCAGGCCGCCGATGGTGGTGGGGATCAGGCAAACCAGCAGCGCGACCAGCACGGTGATGGTGACCACGCTGCCGCTGCCGGCCGCCTCGACGCTGTATTGCGAGAACGGGAACAGGGTGGCGGTGGCCAACACGAACACGATGGTCAGCGCCACCAGCAGGATGGTCAGCGCGATTTCGTTCGGCGTTTTGCGGCGCTTGGCGCCTTCCACCATGGCGATCATGCGATCGAGGAAGGTTTCCCCCGGGTTGACGCTGCACTGCACCACCAGCCAATCGGACAGCACGCGGGTGCCGCCGGTGACCGAGGAGAAGTCGCCGCCGGACTCGCGGATCACCGGGGCGGATTCGCCGGTGATGGCGCTTTCATCCACCGAAGCGCCGCCTTCCAGCACCTCGCCGTCGCACGGGATGGTATCGCCGGCTTCCACCAGCACGATATCGCCTTTGCGCAGGCTCTCGGCGGCCACTTTCTCCGTGGCGCCGTCGCGGCGCGGGCCGGCCAGCTTTTTCGCCCAGCTGGTTTTCTTGGTGCCCTTCAGGCTTTCCGCCTGGGCCTTGCTGCGGCCTTCGGCCAGCGCTTCGGCGAAGTTGGCGAACAGCACGGTGAACCACAGCCACAGGGCGACGCTGCCGGTAAAGGCGGCGGCGCCGTCGGTCTGGCCGGTGAGGATCGCCAGCCAGATGGCGGTGGTCAGCAGGCTGCCGATATACACCACGAACATCACCGGATTGCGCCATTGAACGCGAGGGTCCAGTTTTTTCAGCGCATCGATCAGCGCGGTGCGCACCAGAGCCGGTTCAAACAGCGCGCGTTGTTTGCGAGTCATCTCTTATTCTCTCTCTGTGACGTCGGTTAGTTTGCCAACCAAAGTTGCAAATGCTCGGCCACCGGGCCCAGCGCCAGCGCCGGCACGAAGGTCAGCGCCCCCACCAGCAGCACGGTGCCGATCAGCAGGCCGATAAACAGCGGCCCATAGGTCGGCAGGGTGCCGTTGCCCGCCGGCTGGCGTGGCTTGGCGCTCAGCGAACCGGCGATCGCCAGCACCGGCAGGATCACCCCGAAGCGGCCGACGAACATGGCGAAGGCCAGCAGCAGGTTGTAGAACGGCGTATTGACGCTCAACCCGGCGAAGGCGCTGCCGTTGTTGTTGGCGGCGGAAGACAGGGCATACAGCACTTCGCTGAAGCCGTGGGCGCCCGGGTTGAGGATGCCGGCGCGGCCCGCGTCGGTGCCGATGGCCAGCGCGCTGCCCAGCAACACCAGCGTCGGCGTGACCAGGATCGCCAGCGCGGTCATCTTCATGTCGTAAACGTCGATTTTCTTGCCCAGGTATTCCGGGGTGCGGCCGATCATCAGACCGGCGATAAACACCGTCAGCAGCACGAACAGCAGCATGCCGTACAGGCCGGAGCCGACGCCGCCGAACACCACTTCACCGATCTGCATCAGCCACATCGGCACCATGCCGCCCAGCGCGGTGAAGGAGTCGTGCATGGCGTTGACCGCCCCGCAGGACGCGGCGGTGGTCACCACCGAGAACAGGCTGGTGGCGAGAATGCCGAAGCGCGACTCTTTGCCTTCCATATTGATGTTGCTGTCGGCGCCCAGCGCGCTCAGGTGCGGGTTGCCCGCCAGCTCGGCAACCATCACCACCACCACCGCCACCACGAAGATCAGCGCCATCGCCCAGATCAGCGCGTGGCCCTGGCGGTTTTCACCGGCCAGCTGGCCGAAGGAGAAGCACAGCGCGCAGGGGATCAGGAAGATGGCCAGCATCTGCACGAAGTTGGTCAGCACGGTCGGGTTTTCGAACGGATGCGCCGAGTTGGCGCCGAAGAACCCCCCGCCGTTGGTGCCGAGCATCTTGATCGCTTCCTGCGAGGCGACCGGCCCCATCGGCAGCGTCTGCTGCGCGCCTTCGAGCGTGGTGACGTGCAGGTAAGGCAGGAAGTTTTGCAGCGTGCCCTGGCTGACGAAGAACAGGGCGATCGGCAGCGCGATCGGCAGCAGCACGTACAGCGTGATGCGGAACAGATCGGCCCAGGCGTTGCCGACGGTCTTGCCGGCGCGGCGGGTAAAGGCGCGGATCAGCGCAAAGGCCACGGCGATGCCGGTGGCGGCGGAGACGAAGTTCTGCACCGCCAGCCCGGCCATTTGGCTGAAATAGCTGAGGGCGCTTTCGCCGCTGTAGGCCTGCCAGTTGGTGTTGGTGACGAAGCTGACGGCGGTGTTGAGCGCCAGATCCCAGGAGAGGCCCGGGAAGCCTTGCGGGTTGAGCGGCAGCGAGCCCTGCGTCATCAGCAAGGCGAACAGCAGCGCCAGGCCGAGCAGGTTGAATGCCAGGATCGCCAGCGCGTACTGCCACCAGTTCATCTCGGTGGCGCGGATGCCGCAGGCGCGCCAGACGCCGGCTTCCACTGCGCGCAGCGCAGGCAGCGGCTCACCTTCGATCAGGCGCGCCATAAAACCGCCCAGCGGCCGGGCCAGCAGCAGAAGCACCAGCAGGAAACTGGCGATCAGTAAAAAGGCTGAAGCCGCCATCAGAAATCCTCCGCGTTAAACAGGGCGTAGACCAGATAGGCCAACAGCAGCAGAACCAACAGCGCACCACCAATAACGCTGAAACTCACGGGACACCTCCAGAGGTGTTGTTTTTGATAGAGGCAGTGTAGGGAGAGGGGTAGAAAGAAGATGAAAAAATCGCGCGGGCAGGTGTAAAAAAAGTATAAAAATGGCTGAAATTTCAGCGGAAATTGGCCGTTTCAGGCAGCCTGCTTGCGGCGAGATTGCGCCTGATGCGTGAATAAGCCGGGGCTGGGGCGTGGGATGAAGAACCGAATAATAACCACAATGTAACCCATGTTTAGTTAAAAATTAACTTGATTGTAACAAAATTACGAATCGCCGCGGTGATTAGCGATTTTTTGTGCGATTTAGTGGTCGGATGAGTAGTAAACTTTCATCAAGTGCGCTAAAATTTTGTCCAGTTACCAAATTACCGATTGTTCATTTGATGCGCCGACGCCGTTTTCCCTGACAAATCAACGGCAGGCGTTTTTAAGGAGGTTCGCATGTCTACGACCTATCACGCTTATTCACTGCATCGGATTCTCCTGCGCCGCAGCGCAGTGGTTATCGCGGGCATTTTGGCCCTGCCGGTGATGCTGTTCCGCAGCGATCGCGGGCGTTTTTACAGCTACCTGCACCGCGTCTGGTCAAAAACCAGCGATAAGCCGGTCTGGCTGCAGCAGGCGGAACTGGCGTCCTGCGATTTCTACTGAGTCACTGCCGATTCACGCACAACCCTCGCCCTGCGGCGGGGGTTTTTTTATGCCCTGGCCGCCCCTACCCAACGTAAGGTCGTATTCGGCAAGCCGTTCTTCTACACTTTCCTCAATCGGCTAACAACGCGGGAGAGCGGTATGAGCGACAAGATCCCTATCGGCATCAGCGCCTGTTTACTGGGCGACGCGGTGCGTTTCGACGGCGGCCACAAGCGGCTGGCCTTCGCGGTGGAACAGTTGGCGCCCTATGTGCGCTTTGAGCCCGTTTGCCCGGAAATGGCGATCGGCCTGCCCACGCCGCGCCCGGCGCTGCGCCTGGTGAAACAGGCGCAGCCGTGGCCGGCGATGCGCTACAGCAACGACGCCGGCGTGGATCTGACCGAGGAGATGCGCAGTTTCTCCGCGCAGCGCGTGGCCGCGTTGCAGCACCTGTGCGGCTATATCGTCTGCGCCAAGTCGCCGAGCTGCGGCCTGGAGCGGGTGCGGGTCTACAGCGAGAACGGCAAGGACTCGCGTAAAAACGGCGTCGGGCTGTTTACCGCCGAGCTGCTGCGTCAGATGCCGTGGCTGCCGGTGGAAGAGGATGGGCGTTTGCAGGATGCGGCGCTGCGGGAAAACTTTATCGAGCGAGTGTACGCGCTGTATGAGTTGAACATGCTGTGGCGTCAGGGGCTGACCCGCGGCGGGCTGATCGCGTTTCACAGCCGCTACAAGCTGTCACTGCTGGCGCATTCGCAGCCGGCTTATCGCGAGCTGGGGCGTTTCGTCGCCGACATTCATCGCTGGGACTCGCTGGAGGCATTCGCCGTGGAATACCGCAGCCGCCTGATGGCGCTGTTGGCGCACAAGGCGACGCGCCGCAACCATACCAACGTGCTGATGCACGTGCAGGGGTACTTCCGCCGCCAGCTCAGCGCGGCGCAGCGCCAGGAGCTGGCGCACCTGATCGACCGCTACCGGCAGGGCATGCAGCCGCTGCTGGCGCCGATCGCCTTGCTTAAGCATTACATGGCGGAATACCCCGACAGTTATCTGACGGAACAACGCTATTTCGAACCTTATCCGGAGGCGCTGCGTTTGCGTTACGGCCATTGATTGACAAGGGAATTTTATGACCACGCATCTGGTCTGGTTGCGTAACGATCTGCGTATCACCGACAACAAAGCGCTGCACGCCGCCTGCAGCGATCCCAAAGCCCGGGTGTTGGCGGTGTTTATCGCCACCCCGCAGCAGTGGCGGCAGCATGAGATGGCGCCGCGGCAGGCGGCGCTGATCCACGCCAGCCTGCGGGCGGTACAGCAGGCGCTGGCGCAAAAGGGCATTGCGCTGCATTGCCATGCCGGCACGGACTTTGCCGCGTCGATCGACTGGCTGGCGGAGTATTGCCGGCGAGAGCAGGTGGACGCGCTGTTTTACAACCGCCAGTACGAACTGAATGAACGGCGCCGCGATGCGCGGCTGGAGCAGCAGTTGAATGGACGGGTAACGTGCCACGGTTTTGATGACAGCCTGCTGTTGCCGCCGGGCAGCGTGCTAACCGGCGGCGGCGAGATGTACAAGGTTTATACGCCGTTTCGCAACGCCTTTATTCAGCGCCTGACTGAGTCCGACGTGAGCTGCCTGCCGGCGCCGAAGATCCGTGCCGATGGCGCGTTGCCAGCGCCTGAAGCGCCGGCGGCGTTCGATTATCCCGCGGCGGAGATCGGGGATGACTATCCCGCCGGCGAGGAGGCCGCGCTGCAGCGGCTGCGCGCCTTTTGCCGTGAGCAAGTGCAGGATTACCTTCGCCAGCGCGATCTGCCCGCCATCGCCGGCACCAGCAACCTGTCGCCTTATCTGGCGATCGGCGCGCTGTCGCCGCGCCAGTGTTTTAACCGCCTGCGCGCCGAATGCCCGCAGCTGCTGGAAGATCGCGAGAGCGGCGCTTTCGCCTGGCTGAACGAGCTGATTTGGCGCGAGTTCTACCGCCATCTGCTGGTGGCCTATCCCGAGCTGTGCCGCCATCGGCCGTTTATCGCCTGGACGGACAAAGTGCGCTGGTGCGATGACGCGGCGAAGCTGCAGGCCTGGCTGCGGGGCGAGACCGGCTATCCGATCGTCGATGCCGCCATGCGCCAGCTGAACGCTACCGGCTGGATGCATAACCGGCTGCGCATGATCAGCGCCAGTTTCCTGGTGAAGGATCTGCTGATCGACTGGCGGGCCGGGGAGCGCTACTTCATGTCGCAACTGCTGGACGGGGATCTGGCGGCCAACAACGGCGGCTGGCAGTGGGCGGCTTCCACCGGCACCGACGCTGCGCCGTATTTCCGCATCTTCAACCCGACGACACAGGGTGAACGTTTTGATCCACAAGGCACTTTCATCCGTAAATGGTTGCCGGAACTGGCGGATGTGCCCGACAATGACATCCATTACCCCCACCGCTGGGCGGAAAAGCAGCGCCGTACGCTGAACTACCCGCTGCCGATCGTCGAGCACAAACAAGCCCGCGTGGAGACGTTGGCGGCGTTCGAGGCGGCGAAACGGGGAGAGTCTTGAGGCAACTGCAAGGAGCGACGTAATGATGAAAAAGGTGCTGGCCCTGTGCCTGAGCGGCTATTCCGCGCTGGCGATCGCCGGCTTTGACGTGGTGGCGCTGGGCGTCGACGGCGGCGTCAGCGACGGCAACCTGACTTCCTACCTGATCCGCAGCGACAATCAGCCGCAGTATGTGGCGCTGGACGCCGGCTCACTGCTGCCGGGCATCGCCAAAGGGCTGGAGAAGGGCAGTTTCCCGCAGGTGACCCCCGAGCTGGCCGCGCCTTACACGCCACAGGGCTACGTGTTTCGGCAGTTGATCGGCAGCTACTTTATCAGCCACGGCCATCTGGACCACGTGGCGGGGCTGATCGTCGGCTCGCCGGAAGACAATAAAAAAACCGTTTACGCCCAGGCGGACACTGTGCTGACCCTGCGTAATCACTACTTTAACTGGAAGGCCTGGCCGAACTTTACCGACGCCGGCAACGGTGCGCGGCTGGGCACCTACCGGCTGCAAACGGTGCGGCCGCAGCAGCGATTTACCCTCGGCCTGACCGGGTTGACCGGCGTGATGTATCCGCTCAGCCACGATCGCTACCCGTCGTCGATGCTGCTGATTTCCAACGGCAACGAGTTCTTCGCCTACTTCGGCGATACCGGGCCGGACAAGGTGGAGCAGTCGCGCGATCTCGATACCGTCTGGCGCGCGCTGGGGCCGCTTGTCGAGCAGAAAAAGCTCAAGGGCATGATTATCGAAACCTCTTACCCTAACGGGGTGGAGGACAAACATCTGTACGGCCATTTGACGCCGGCCTGGCTGCTGAAGGAGCTGAAGAATCTGACGCAGTACAGCGGCGGCGAAGGCTCGCTGACCGGTCTGCCGGTGGTCATCAGCCACATCAAGCCCAGCCTGAAGCAGGGCGAAGACGCGCGCGCCGCCATTGCGCAGCAGCTGGCGCAGGGCAACGATCTGGGGGTGAAATTCATCCTGATGGCGCAGGGCGACCGGCAGACATTTTGACTATGAAGAGAGAAGAGAATGCGTAACCTCGATCTGGAACAACTGATCAACACGGAACTGAACGCCGCGGCGTTTCAGGACTACGCCCCCAACGGTTTGCAGGTAGAGGGGCGCCCGCACGTGCAGCGCATCGTGACCGGCGTCACCGCCTGTCAGGCGCTGCTGGACGCCGCGGTGGCGCATCAGGCCGACGCGATCATCGTGCATCACGGCTATTTCTGGAAAAACGAGGCGCCGGCGGTGCGCGGCATGAAGCGCAACCGCCTGAAAACGCTGTTGACCCACGACATCAACCTGTACGGCTATCATTTGCCTCTGGACGCGCATCCGGTGCTGGGCAACAACGCGCAGCTGGCGCAGGCGCTGGGCATTCGGGTGATTGGCGAAGTCGAGCCGCTGGTGCCGCACGGGGAATTCGAACAGCCGCTGACCGGCGAAGCGCTGCAACAGCGCATCGAAAGCCGGCTGGGGCGCGCGGTGCTGCACTGCGGCGATAACGCGCCTGAGCATATTCGCCGAGTGGCCTGGTGCACCGGCGGCGGCCAGGGCTTTATCGACAGCGCGGCGCGCTTCGGCGTCGATGCGTTCATCAGCGGTGAAGTCTCTGAGCAGACCATTCACAGCGCGCGCGAAATGGGCGTGCATTTCTTCGCCGCCGGTCACCACGCCACCGAGCGCGGCGGCGTGAAGGCGTTGGGGGACTGGCTGGCCCAGCACCACGGCTTTGATGTGACCTTTATCGATATCCCGAATCCCGCCTGATCTTTTTCTTCCCCGGATCCAGCCCGGCCTGCGCGCCGGCTGAATCCTTTTACCGCGCTATTTCCTTATTTTCCTTATGGTTGCGTTCTATTGACAGCCGGGGCCGCGTCACGCATAACTGGTGTGTTTTTCAGCGCGATAATAAGGAGAATAAGGGTGCAACAAGCACGTTATTACCTGTTGGGTGAAAGAGCGGTAGTGCTTGAACTGTCGCCGCCGGTGACGTTACCGAGCCAGCAGCGCATTTGGGCGCTGGCGGAAAAGCTGAATCACCACCCCGACGTGCGGGAAGTGGTGCCGGGGATGAATAACCTGACGCTGCTGCTGCATACGCCGCAGGCCGACGCCGAAGCGATGCTGGCATTGCTGCAGCAGGGGTGGGAGAGCAAAGAGCGCCTGACGCCGGAATCGCGTCAGGTGGATATTCCGGTTATCTACGGCGGGGAACAGGGCCCCGACCTGGATGAGGTGGCGCGTCATACTGGCATGACGCCGCAACAGGTGGTGGAATGCCACGCGGCGGCGGCCTATGTGGTCTATTTCCTCGGCTTTCAGCCGGGCTTCTCCTATTTGGGCGGCATGCCGGAACAACTGGCGACGCCGCGCCGCGCTGAACCGCGTCTGGCGGTGGCGGCCGGTTCCGTCGGCATCGGCGGCGGCCAGACCGGCATCTATCCGCTGGTGACGCCCGGCGGCTGGCAGCTGATTGGCCGCACTCCGCTGGCGCTGTTCAATCCGCATGAAATGCCGCCGACGTTGCTGCGTCCGGGCGATAACGTACGCTTCGTGCCGCAGAAGGAGGGCGTATGCTGATTATTCTGCGCGCCGGCATCTATACCACGGTGCAGGATTTGGGCCGCGAGGGATTCCGCCGTCTGGGCATCAGCACCGGCGGAGCGCTGGATCAACCGGCGCTGAAGATCGCCAACCTGCTGGTGGGCAATGCGCCGGAGGCCGCCGGGCTGGAGATCACCCTCGGCCAGTTCAGCGCCGAGTTTACCCGCGCAGGCTGGATCGCCCTGACCGGCGCCGGCTGCGACGCGCAGCTGGACGGCAAGCCGTTGTGGACCGGCTGGCGCTATCCGGTGAAAAAGGGGCAGCGGCTGACGCTGGGCACGCCGAAACGCGGCATGCGCAGCTACCTGGCGATCGCCGGCGGCATCGCCGTGCCGGAAATGCTGGGCTCGCGCAGCACCGACATGAAAGCCGCCTTTGGCGGATGCGAGGGGCGTAATCTGAAGGACGGCGACCGGTTGCCGCTCGGCAACTCCGCCGCTCAACCGCAACATTCCTGTGGCGTGAAACAGCTGCTGTTCACCAACCGCATCCGCGCGTTGCCGGGGCCGGAGTACGCTGAATTCAGCGAAGAGGCACAGGAGACGTTTTGGCGTACCGCCTGGCAGCTCAGCCCGCAGAGCAACCGCATGGGCTACCGTCTGCACGGCGGCACGCCGCTGGCGCGTACCACCGGCCGCGAGATGCTGTCGCATGGCCTGTTGCCCGGCGTGGTGCAGGTGCCGCACAACGGCCAGCCGATCGTGCTGATGGCCGATGCGCAAACCACCGGCGGTTACCCGCGCATTGCCTGCGTGATCGAAGCCGATCTCTACCATTTGGCGCAGATCCGTCTCGGCGAACCGATCCACTTCGTTCTCTGCTCACTGGCCGAGGCGCAGCGCGCCAAGGCCGAGCAGGATCTCTTCCTTCGACAGATTGCCTGGGGGTTACATGATCGTTGATTTGAACGCCGATCTCGGCGAGGGCTGCGCCAACGACCAGGCGCTGCTGCAATTGGTGAGTTCGGCCAACATCGCCTGCGGCTTCCACGCCGGCGATGCGCAGACCATGCGTCAGTCGGTGCGCTGGGCATTGCAGTACGGCGTGGCGATCGGCGCCCACCCGAGTTTTCCCGATCGGGAGAATTTCGGCCGCACCCGCATGCAGCTGCCGCCGGAAACGGTCTACGCGCAGGTGGTGTATCAGCTCGGGGCGCTGGCGGCCATCGCCCGTGCTGAGGGCGGAGTTATGGTGCACGTCAAGCCGCACGGCATGCTGTACAACCAGGCGGCGGTTGAGCCGGCGCTGGCGGAAGCGATCGCCCGGGCGGTGCAGGCGGTCGATCCGGCGCTGCGGCTGGTGGGGCTGGCCGGCAGCGCGCTGATCCGCGCCGGGCAACGGCTCGGTCTGACCACCCGGCAGGAGGTGTTCGCCGATCGCGGTTATCAGGCCGACGGCACGCTGGTGCCGCGCGGTTTGCCGGGGGCATTGATCGAGGATGACGAACAGGCGCTGGCGCAAACGCTGGAGATGGTGCGCCATCACCGGGTGCGCAGCGTCGATGGCGTCTGGGCCCCCGTACAGGCGGAAACCGTCTGCCTGCATGGGGACGGTGAGCATGCGCTGGCGTATGCGCGCAAGCTGCGGGACAGTTTTGTTCAGCAGGGGATCCGCGTCAGCGCAGAGCAGTAAAGCAAGACACAACATCACAAACAAAAAAATTATTAGAAAATATCGAGGGAAGACTATGGAACAGGCCGTGAATCTCTGGCCACTGATCGGCATCGCCGCTATCGTGGTCGGGTTTGTATTGCGTTTCAATCCGGTGCTGGTGGTGATCGCCGCCGGCATCATCACCGGTCTGGCGGCGCTGATGCCGCTGGACGTCATTCTGGAAAAGCTCGGTGAGGGCTTTCTCAACACCCGTAACCTGCCGCTGATCCTGCTGCTGCCGCTGGCGGTGATCGGCCTGCTGGAGCGCCACGGGTTGAAAGAGCGGGCGCAGGCGTGGATCGCCAAGATCAAAAGCGCCACCGCCGGCCGTTTGCTGATCGTATACCTGTTCGTGCGCGAGATCACCGCGGCGATGGGGTTGACCAGCCTGGGCGGGCACCCGCAGATGGTGCGGCCGCTGCTGGCGCCGATGGCGGAAGGGGCGACGGAAAACCGCTACGGCGAGCTGCCGGAGCGCACCCGCCACCGCCTGCGCGCCATGTCGGCCGCCACCGACAACGTCGGGCTGTTCTTCGGCGAAGATATCTTCGTGGCCTTCGGCGCGATCATCTTCATGCACAACTTTATGCTGGAGTCCGGTGGCATTCAGACCGAGCCGCTGCATATCGCGCTGTGGGGCATTCCGACCGCCATTTTCGCTTTCCTGATCCACGCCTTCCGGCTGTATCGGATGGATAAACAGCTGAGTGCCGAGCTGGCGCAGCTGAATCAGGCGGCGCTGCAGGCGAAGGGGGAAGCACGATGAACTTCCAGCAACAATATCTCTACTGGCTGGCCGGCGCGGTGCTGCTGATTGTGGCGGTGATGTCCTTCCGCGATCGCGCCAACCCGCGCCGCATCACTACCGGGCTGTTTTGGGGGCTGTACGGCCTGGTGTTCCTGGTCGGCGACTGGACTTACCGCCTGCTGGGCGACGTGCTCGGCGAAGGCAGCAACGAGAAACGCATGCTGCACATCATCGTTGGCGTGGTGGTGGTGGTGATGGCCCTGATCGCCGGCTTCGGCGGCGTGCGCCTCGGCAGCTATCATCAGCGAACGCCGCAGGAGCGCGAGGCCAGCGCCAAGCGCCTGGGCAACAAGCTGTTTATCCCCGCGCTGGCGATCCCGGTGGTGACGGTGATCGGCGTGCTGCTGTTCAACAATATTCTGGCGTTGCAAAGCGCGGTGTTCGGCAGCGGTAACCATGCGACGCTGATCACCCTGTTCTCGATGACCGTCGGCTGCCTGATTGGCCTGGCGATCGCGGTGAAAATGACCCATGAGAAGGCGTTGCAGCCGGTGCAGGAAGCGCGGCGCCTGCTGGATTCGATCGGCTGGGCGTTCATTCTGCCGCAGATCCTCGCCACGCTTGGCCTGCTGTTTACCGTCGCCGGCGTCGGCACCGCGATCTCGCATTTAACTCAGGAGTATCTGGCGGTGGATAACCGCTTTATCGCCGTGGCGGTCTACGCTATCGGTATGGCGGTGCTGACCATGGTGATGGGTAACGCCTTCGCCGCGTTCCCGATCGTCACCGCCGGCATCGGCATTCCGATCCTGGTGCTGCAGCACGGCGGCAACCCGGCGGTGATGGCGGCGATCGGCATGTTCTCCGGCTATTGCGGCACCCTGATGACGCCGATGGCGGCGAACTTCAACATTGTGCCGGCGGCGCTGCTGGAGCTGCCGGACAAGAATGCGGTGATCAAGGCGCAGGTGCCGACCGGCGTGCTGCTGCTGTTGGTTAACGTGTTCCTGCTGTATTTCCTGATGTTCCTGTAGGAGTAAGGATGCAAAAAGTATTGATTACCGGCTTTGAGCCGTTTGGCGGCGAGCGGCTCAACCCTTCCTGGGAAGTGGTGAAGCAGCTCAATGATATGGAGCTGGTGGGTACGCGCATTGTGGCGCGCCAGCTGCCGTGCGTGTTCGGCGCGGCGCTGGAGGCGCTCAATGCGGCGATCGACGAGGTGCAGCCGGTGATGGTGCTGGCTGTCGGCCAGGCCGGCGGCCGCACCGATATCACGATTGAACGGGTGGCGATCAACGTCGACGACGCGCGTATCCCCGATAATCAGGGGCAGCAGCCGGTGGATGAGCCGATCGTCGCCGGCGGTCCGGCGGCCTATTTCAGCACCTTGCCGATCAAGGCGATGGTCAGCTCGATGCGCGAGGCCGGCATTCCGGCCTCCGTTTCGCAGACCGCCGGCACCTACGTGTGCAACCATGTCATGTACGGCCTGCTGCACCGGTTGAGCGGCCAGCGCGAGGTGAAGGGCGGGTTTATTCATATCCCGTACCTGCCGGAACAGGCGGCGGCGCACCCCGGCGCACCGAGCATGGCGGCCTCGACGGTGCTGTTTGCGCTGGAGCTGGCCGTTTCCATCGCGTTGCAGGTGGAACACGATCTGAAAGTGGCGGGCGGCGCAACGCATTAATCAAGAGAATCCCCGGCGCATCGGGCTGCGCCGGGTCTACGCAAGGAGTGGTCTATGCCGGAAGGACCGGAGATCCGCCGGGCGGCGGACAAACTGGCGGCGGCGGTGATCGATCAGCCGCTGACCGCCGTCGATTTCGCTTTTCCTCAGCTGAAACATTATCGCCAGCGTTTGCTCGGCGAGCGCATCGTCGCCATCGAGCCGCGCGGCAAGGCGCTGTTGACCCACTTTTCCAACGGGCTGACGATGTACAGCCATAACCAGCTGTACGGCGTGTGGAAAGTGGCGGCGGCGGGGGAGACGCCGGAGACCAAGCGCGATCTGCGGGTGCGGCTGGAAACCGCTCGCAGCGCAATATTGCTCTACAGCGCTTCCGACATTACCGTCGGGCCGCGCGAGGAAATAGAGCAACACCCGTTTTTGCAACGCATCGGCCCTGACGTGTTGGACATGTCGCTGACGGTAGACGATGTGGTGGAGCGGTTGCTGACGCCGCGTTTTCGCCGCCGGCAGCTGAGCGGCATGCTGCTCGACCAGGCGTTTCTCGCCGGATTGGGCAACTATCTGCGCGCCGAAATCCTGTGGCAGGCCGAGTTGGCGCCGCAGCACAAACCACAGGATCTGGCGCCAGAGGCGCTGCGCGACCTGGCGGAGGCATTGCTGGCGGTGCCGCGCCTTTCCTACCAGACGCGCGGGCAGGCGGATGACAACCGGCATCACGGCGCGCTGTTTCGCTTCAAGGTGTTTCATCGCAGCGGCGAGCCCTGTGAGCGCTGCGGTGGGATGATCGTGCGTACCGAGCTGTCGTCGCGGCCGTTTTATTGGTGCCCGGGCTGCCAGAAATAGCCAAAAAAAACGCCGCCCGAAAGGGCGGCGCTGTGCGGTTTCAGCCGGGGAAGCGGCTTACTTGGTTTTCAGCTGGGATTTGAAATCACGCTCGGCATAGCCGGTGTACAGCTGACGCGGACGGGCAATTTTGATGCCTTCGTCGTGCATTTCGTTCCAGTGGGCGATCCAGCCGATGGTGCGCGCGATGGCGAAGATCACGGTGAACATGGAAGAAGGAATGCCCATCGCCTTCAGGATGATGCCGGAGTAGAAGTCGACGTTCGGGTACAGTTTCTTCTCGATGAAGTACGGGTCGTTCAGCGCGATGTGTTCCAGCTCCATCGCCACCTGCAGCAGGTTGTCGTCCTTCTTGTTCAGCTCTTTCAGCACTTCGTGACAGGTCTCGCGCATCACGGTGGCGCGCGGATCGTAATTCTTGTACACGCGGTGGCCGAAGCCCATCAGGCGGAAGGAGTCGTTCTTGTCCTTGGCGCGCTTGATGAATTCCGGAATGTGCTCGACGGTCTTGATCTCTTCCAGCATTTTCAGCGCCGCTTCGTTGGCGCCGCCGTGCGCCGGCCCCCACAGGGAGGCGATGCCGGCCGCGATGCAGGCGAACGGGTTGGCGCCGGAAGAGCCGGCGGTGCGCACGGTCGAGGTAGAGGCGTTCTGCTCATGGTCGGCGTGCAGGATCAGGATGCGATCCATGGCGCGTTCCAGTACCGGGTTCACCACGTACTCTTCGCACGGGGTGGCGAACATCATGTGCAGGAAGTTGCCGGCGTAGGACAGATCGTTGCGCGGGTAAACGAACGGCTGGCCCAGGGAGTATTTGTAGCACATCGCGGCCACGGTCGGCATTTTGGACAGCAGACGGAACGCGGTGATTTCACGGTGACGCTCGTTGTTGACGTCCAGCGCATCGTGGTAGAACGCCGCCAGCGCGCCGGTCACGCCGCACAGCACCGCCATCGGGTGCGAGTCGCGACGGAAGCCACGGAACAGATGGGTGATCTGGTCGTGGATCATGGTGTGGCGGGTCACGGTGGTCTTGAAGGTTTCGAATTCTTCCGGCGTTGGGGTCTCGCCGTACAGCAGGATGTAGCACACTTCCAGGTAGGAAGATTCTTTCGCCAGCTGCTCGATAGGGAAGCCGCGGTGCAGCAGCACGCCTTTGTCGCCGTCGATGAAGGTAATCTTGGATTCGCAAGAAGCGGTGGAGGTAAAGCCGGGATCAAATGTGAAATAACCTTTGGAACCCAGAGCGCGGACATCGAGGACATCAGGGCCCAGTGTCGGTGTCAATACGCCCAGTTCGATCGGAGCTTCGCTGTCGTTAATGGTTAGCGTCGCTTTCTTATCAGTCATTTACTGTCTCCTTAGCGCCTTGTTTTTAAAACCACTAACAACTGAAATACCTTAAATCTCTGCAGGTTGCCCGCAAAAAAATGGTGCGGACGCTAACTCTGTGAGCGACTGCGCAACTGTGCGCGGGTAGGGTACAGAGTGCTGACCAGGCGAACGAGACGGGTGACCAGTTGTTAACGATTCATAGTAATTCGTTATAGTCTGTTAATCTTACCTATGAGCTGTTCGAAGAGATGTGAACCTATCCCAATAATCTGTTTTTATGTGCTTTATTTGCTTTTGACGCCGGCAAACTCGAGCGGGAAACAACGGCTATTGGGATAGGTTCGCCAAATACACTGTTGCATAACTCGAACCCGGGAGGAAGTGTATCTGCTGACCCATAGCGCATCATAGGACCGTTTGTGCCCCTATATGTAATGGAAATGTTGATCTCTTGTCAAATCAGATAATTAATTTTGCACTAATTGTGAAATCCGTGATCTGAATCACTGTTCGGGGGAAATGTTATCAAAGCGGTTGTATGAGAATTGTAATCAGAATGTGATCCTCCTATACTGCCGCCAGGTCTCCGGATTACCCTGAAGTAGGAGCACCCAGCGTTATAAATGCGCGCCGTTTGAGCACAGAGGATGTTGATGTTTGAGCGCGTGACGTGTAAGGGTTTTAGGCTCTTAACGCTGTCTGATCCCCGCCCAGGCCCGGAGGAAGGAAAATAATAAGAGCTGTGTGGGCAAATACGTGAAAAAACAACGACCTGTCAACTTGGATCTGCAAACGATCCGGTTCCCCGTAACTGCGATAGCGTCTATCTTACACCGAGTCTCTGGCGTAATTACCTTCGTTGCCGTGGGTATCCTCCTCTGGCTGCTGGGCCTGTCACTCTCTTCCCAAGAGGGGTTCCTGCAGGCGGCCGCCATCATGAATAGCTTCATCGTCAAATTCATATTCTGGGGCATCCTCACGGCGCTGGCCTATCACATTTGCGGTGGCATCCGTCACTTGTTAATGGATTTTGGCTACATCGAAGAGAGTTTGGCCGCCGGCACCCGTTCCGCCCAGGTGGCGATCGGTCTGACCGTCGTGCTGTCAGTTCTGGCTGGAGTCCTCGTATGGTAAACAACGTTTCTGCATTAGGGCGCAACGGCGTGCACGATTGGCTGCTGCTGCGCGCTTCCGCTATCATCATTACCCTGTACGTCCTGTATATCCTGGGCTTTTTCGTCACGGCTCCGGAACTCACTTATGACATCTGGCGCGGTTTCTTCGCCACTTCCATTACGAAAGTGTTCACTCTGCTGACCCTGCTGTCGATTCTGGTGCACGCCTGGATCGGGCTGTGGCAGGTGCTGACGGACTACGTCAAGCCGCTGGCGGTTCGCCTGGTGTTGCAGCTGGCTGTCGTGGTCGCGTTGCTGGTCTATTTACTGTACGGAACAATCGTAGTGTGGGGTGCTTAAATGAAACTGCCAGTCAGAGAGTTTGATGCCGTCGTAATCGGCGCCGGCGGTGCGGGCATGCGTGCCGCGCTGCAAATTTCCCAAGCGGGCTCGACCTGTGCCCTGCTGTCCAAAGTTTTCCCGACCCGTTCCCATACCGTGTCCGCACAGGGCGGCATCACCGTCGCGCTGGGCAACAGCCACGAGGACAACTGGGAATGGCATATGTACGACACGGTGAAAGGTTCCGACTATATCGGTGACCAGGACGCCATCGAATATATGTGTAAAACCGGCCCGGAAGCGATTCTGGAACTGGAACACATGGGTCTGCCGTTCTCTCGTCTGGACGACGGACGCATCTATCAGCGCCCGTTCGGCGGCCAGTCGCTGAACTTCGGCGGCGAGCAGGCGGCGCGTACCGCAGCCGCAGCCGACCGTACCGGCCATGCGCTGCTGCACACCCTGTACCAACAGAACCTGAAAAACCACACCACCATCTTCTCCGAGTGGTATGCGCTTGATCTGGTGAAAAACCAGGACGGCGCGGTGGTCGGCACCACGGCTATCTGCATCGAAACCGGTGAAGTGGTTTACTTCAAAGCCAAGGCCACCGTGCTGGCGACCGGCGGCGCAGGTCGTATTTACCAGTCCACCACCAACGCCCACATCAACACCGGCGACGGTGTCGGCATGGCGCTGCGCGCCGGCGTGCCGGTGCAGGACATGGAAATGTGGCAGTTCCACCCGACCGGCATCGCCGGCGCAGGCGTGCTGGTGACCGAGGGTTGCCGCGGCGAAGGTGGTTACCTGCTGAACAAACACGGCGAGCGCTTCATGGAGCGTTATGCGCCGAACGCCAAAGATCTGGCGGGGCGTGACGTGGTTGCACGTTCGATCATGATCGAAATCCGCGAAGGCCGCGGCTGCGACGGTCCTTGGGGCCCGCACGCCAAGCTGAAGCTGGATCACCTGGGCAAAGAGGTGCTGGAATCCCGCCTGCCGGGCATTCTGGAACTGTCCCGCACCTTCGCGCACGTCGATCCGGTGAAAGAGCCGATCCCGGTTATCCCAACCTGTCACTATATGATGGGTGGCATTCCGACCAAGGTGACCGGCCAGGCGCTGACCGTGAACGAGAAAGGCGAAGACGTGGTGATCCCGGGGCTGTTCGCCGTGGGCGAAATCGCCTGCGTATCGGTGCACGGCGCCAACCGCCTGGGCGGCAACTCGCTGTTGGACCTGGTGGTGTTCGGCCGTTCCGCCGGCATGCACCTGCAGGAATCGCTGGAAGAGCAGGGTGTGAGCCGTGACGCCAGCGACTCCGACGTGGAAGCTTCGCTGGATCGTCTGAACCGTTGGAACAACACCCGTTCCGGCGAAGACCCGGTCGAAATTCGCAAAGCGCTGCAGTCTTGCATGCAGCACAACTTCTCGGTATTCCGCGAAGGCGATGCGATGGCCAAGGGCCTGGAAGAACTGAAAGTGATCCGTGAACGTCTGAAGAACGCACGCCTGGACGATACCTCCAGCGAGTTCAACACCCAGCGCATCGAATGCCTGGAGTTGGATAACCTGATGGAGACCGCGTATTCCACCGCCGTGTCGGCCAACTTCCGTACCGAGAGCCGTGGCGCACACAGCCGCTTCGACTATCCGGAACGCGATGACGCCAACTGGCTGTGCCATTCGCTGTATCTGCCGCAATCGGAAAGCATGACGCGCCGCGAAGTGAACATGCAACCGAAGCTGCGCCCGGCATTCCCGCCGAAAGTGCGTTCTTACTAATTGCGGAGATCGACAGATGAAACTCGAATTTTCCATTTATCGCTACAACCCGGATGTCGATGACGCGCCGCACATGCAGGACTACACCCTGGAAGCGGAAGAAGGTCGCGACATGATGCTGCTGGATGCGTTGATCCAGCTGAAAGAAAAAGACCCGACCCTGTCGTTCCGTCGCTCATGCCGCGAAGGCGTGTGCGGTTCCGACGGCCTGAACATGAACGGTAAAAACGGCCTGGCGTGCATCACTCCGGTTTCGTCGCTGCGCAAAGGCAACGGCAAGATCGTGATCCGTCCGCTGCCGGGCCTGCCGGTGGTGCGCGATCTGGTGGTGGATATGGGCCAGTTCTATACCCAATATGAAAAGATCAAGCCATACCTGCTGAACGACGGCAAGAACCCGCCGGCGCGCGAGCACCTGCAGTCGCCGGAGCAGCGCGCCAAGCTGGACGGTCTGTACGAGTGCATCCTGTGCGCCTGCTGTTCGACCTCTTGCCCATCGTTCTGGTGGAACCCGGACAAGTTCATCGGCCCAGCCGGTCTGTTGGCGGCGTATCGCTTCCTGATCGACAGCCGTGACACGGAAACGCAAGAACGTTTAGATGATCTGGACGACGCTTTTAGTGTTTTCCGCTGCCATAGCATTATGAATTGTGTCAGTGTATGTCCTAAAGGCTTGAACCCGACGCGTGCGATCGGGCATATCAAGTCCATGCTGCTGCAACGCGGCGCATAAACGGAATGAGATGCTGCGCCGGGCTCTTTTCCGGCGCACGTCCCATAGGGGAGGGAACCTCTAAAAACTGACCCGCGGCTGCGGCGCTATGCAGCCTGGTTCTTCCGCCGGTTTTTAGAGGTTCCTTGTAAGGGACCGCAAGGTCCATAACAGAACGTATCGGGCCGACATGGCCGCAAGTACGTCGAGTGAACCGTTTTACGGCAAACCGTATTCATCACGGTAATTATGTTAACCACGGCGAAAACTAAAGCTTCAAAGCTTAAGGGATCATGATGCAGAACGGCGCAATGAAGGCCTGGCTGGATTCCTCCTATCTGGCGGGCGCGAACCAGTCTTACATAGAGCAGCTCTATGAAGACTTCTTAACCGATCCGGGTTCCGTTGAAGATAGCTGGCGTTCCATTTTTCAACAGCTACCAACCGCGGGTGTCAAACCCGATCAGCTTCACTCTCAAACGCGCGATTACTTCCGCCGCCTGGCGAAAGACTCCGCGCGCTACAACACCACCATCACCGATCCGGAAACCGACGCCAAACAGGTCAAGGTACTGCAGCTGATCAACGCCTTCCGCTTCCGCGGGCATCAGCATGCCAACCTCGATCCGCTCGGCCTGTGGCAGCGCGAGCAAGTTCCTGACCTTGATCCCGCTTACCACAACCTGACCGAAGCCGATTTCCAGGAAACCTTCAACGTGGGCTCTTTCGCCATCGGCAAAGAAACCATGAAGCTGGGCGATCTGTACGCCGCGCTGAAACAGACCTATTGCGGGTCGATCGGCGCTGAGTACATGCACATCACCAACACCGAAGAGAAACGCTGGATCCAGCAGCGCATCGAGTCGGTGGTGGGGCGCGCCAGCTTTACCGCCGACGAAAAACGCCGTTTCCTGAACGAGCTGACCGCGGCGGAAGGCCTGGAGCGCTACCTGGGCGCCAAATTCCCGGGCGCCAAACGCTTCTCGCTGGAAGGCGGCGACGCGCTGGTGCCGATGCTCAAAGAGATGGTGCGCCACGCCGGCAAGAACGGCACGCGCGAAGTGGTGTTGGGCATGGCCCACCGCGGCCGTCTGAACGTGCTGATCAACGTGCTGGGCAAAAAGCCGGCCGATCTGTTCGACGAATTCGCCGGCAAGCATAAAGAACACCTCGGCACCGGTGACGTGAAATATCACCAGGGCTTCTCCTCCGACGTGGAAACCGAAGGCGGCATGGTTCACCTGGCGCTGGCGTTCAACCCGTCGCACCTGGAGATCGTCAGCCCGGTGGTCATGGGGTCGGTACGCGCCCGTCGCGATCGTCTGGACGAAGCGCGCAGCAACATGGTGCTGCCGATCACCATCCACGGCGACGCCGCCATCACCGGCCAGGGTGTGGTTCAGGAAACCCTGAACATGTCTCAGGCTCGCGGCTACGAAGTGGGCGGCACCGTGCGCATCGTCATCAACAATCAGGTTGGTTTCACCACCTCCAACCCGCTGGATGCGCGCTCTACCGAATACTGCACCGACATCGCCAAAATGGTTCAGGCACCGATCTTCCACGTTAACGCGGACGATCCGGAAGCCGTGGCCTTCGTCACTCGCCTGGCGTTGGATTTCCGTAACACCTTTAAGCGTGACGTGATGATCGATCTGGTCTGCTACCGTCGCCATGGGCACAACGAGGCCGACGAGCCGAGCGCCACCCAGCCGGTGATGTATCAGAAGATCAAGAAACACCCTACGCCGCGCAAAATCTACGCTGACGTTCTGACCGAACAGAAAGTGGCCAGCCTGGAAGATGCCACGGAAATGGTCAACCTGTATCGTGATGCGCTCGACCGCGGCGATTGCGTGGTTGAAGAGTGGCGTCCGATGAACCTGCACTCCTTCACCTGGTCGCCGTACCTGAACCACGAGTGGGACGAAGAGTACCCGAGCAAGGTTGAGATGAAGCGTCTGCAGGAGCTGGGCCGCCGCATCAGCACCGTGCCGGAAGCGATCGAAATGCAGTCGCGTGTGGCGAAAATCTACGCGGACCGCGCCGAGATGGCCGCAGGCAACAAGCCGTTCGACTGGGGCGCCGCCGAAACGCTGGCTTACGCCACCATGGCGGATGAAGGCATTCCAATCCGCATCTCCGGCGAAGACGCCGGTCGCGGCACCTTCTTCCACCGTCACGCGGTGGTGCACAACCAGAAAAACGGTTCGGTCTATGTTCCGCTGGCGAACATCCACAGCGGCCAGGGCGAATTCAAGGTCTGGGACTCCGTGCTGTCCGAAGAAGCGGTGCTGGCGTTCGAATACGGCTACGCCACGGCGGAACCGCGCACGCTGACCATCTGGGAAGCGCAGTTCGGCGACTTCGCCAACGGCGCACAGGTTGTTATCGACCAGTTCATCAGCTCCGGCGAGCAAAAATGGGGCCGTATGTGCGGCCTGGTGATGCTGCTGCCGCACGGCTATGAAGGCCAGGGCCCTGAGCACTCTTCCGCGCGTCTGGAACGCTATCTGCAGCTGTGCGCAGAGCAGAACATGCAGGTGTGCGTCCCGTCCACGCCGGCGCAGGTTTACCATATGCTGCGTCGCCAGGCGCTGCGCGGTATGCGCCGTCCGTTGGTGGTGATGTCGCCGAAGTCGCTGCTGCGTCACCCGCTGGCGATTTCTTCGCTGGACGAGCTGGCCAACGGCACCTTCCTGCCGGCGATCGGCGAGATCGACGACTTGGATCCGAAAGCGGTCAAGCGCGTCGTGCTGTGCTCCGGCAAGGTCTACTACGACCTGCTGGAACAGCGTCGCAAGAACGAGCAGAAAGACGTGGCCATCGTGCGCATCGAGCAGCTGTATCCGTTCCCGCATCAGGCCGTGCAGGCCGTGCTGGAGCAATACTCTCACGTGCATGATTTCGTCTGGTGTCAGGAAGAGCCGCTGAACCAGGGCGCCTGGTACTGCAGCCAACACAACTTCCGTGAAGTGGTGCCGTTCGGGGCTTCTTTACGTTACGCAGGACGTCCGGCCTCCGCTTCTCCGGCGGTGGGCTATATGTCCGTACACCAGAAGCAGCAGCAGGCTCTGGTGAACGACGCGCTGAATATTGACTAATGTTCGCTCGCTTGCCGGCCGAGGGGCCGGCAAGCAGATGATAAAAAACTTAAGGGAAAGCTAAATGAGTAGCGTAGATATTCTGGTTCCTGACCTTCCTGAATCGGTTGCCGATGCGACCGTAGCCACCTGGCACAAAAAACCGGGCGACAGCGTGCAGCGTGATGAAGTCCTGGTTGAAATCGAAACCGACAAAGTGGTGTTGGAAGTGCCGGCCAGTGAAGCGGGCATTCTCGATGCTATCGTGGAAGAAGAGGGCGCGACCGTGCTGTCTCGCCAGCTGCTCGGCCGCATCCGCCCAGGCGACAGCTCCGGCAAGCCGACCGCCGAGAAGAGCCAGGAGAAAGAGTCCACGCCTGCACAGCGCGCGACCGCGAGCCTGGAAGAAGAAAGCAATGACGCGCTCAGCCCGGCGATTCGCCGCCTGATCGCCGAACATGACCTCGATGCCGGCGCCATCAAAGGCACCGGCGTGGGTGGCCGCATCACCCGTGAAGACGTGGAAGCGCACCTGGCCAAAGGCGGCGCCGCCGCCAAACCGGCCGCCGCCGCTGAAGCCGCACCGCAGCCGGCTCTGGCCGGCCGCAGCGAAAAACGCGTGCCGATGACCCGCCTGCGCAAACGCGTCGCCGAGCGTCTGCTGGAAGCGAAGAACAGCACCGCGATGCTGACCACCTTCAACGAAATCAACATGCAGCCGATCATGGATCTGCGCAAGCAGTACGGCGAAGCCTTCGAGAAACGCCATGGCGTGCGTCTGGGCTTCATGTCCTTCTACATCAAGGCGGTGGTTGAAGCGCTGAAGCGTTTCCCGGAAGTGAACGCGTCGATCGACGGTTCCGACGTGGTTTACCACAACTACTTCGACATCAGCATCGCGGTTTCTACCCCGCGCGGCCTGGTGACGCCGGTACTGCGCGATGTAGACGCCATGAGCATGGCTGACATCGAGAAGAAAATCAAAGAGCTGGCCGTTAAGGGCCGCGACGGCAAACTGACCGTGGAAGAGCTGACCGGCGGTAACTTCACCATTACCAACGGCGGCGTATTCGGCTCGCTGATGTCCACCCCGATCATCAACCCGCCGCAGAGCGCCATCCTGGGCATGCACGCCATCAAAGATCGCCCAATGGCGGTCAATGGTCAGGTGGTGATCCAGCCGATGATGTATCTGGCGCTGTCTTATGACCACCGCCTGATCGACGGTAAGGAATCCGTCGGTTATCTGGTGACGGTCAAAGAGATGCTGGAAGATCCGGCTCGTCTGCTGCTGGACGTCTAGTAACCCTTGCCGGGCGCGGCGTGCCGCGCCCGCACTCTGTGCTATGTGGCCGGAAAACCATGCGGTTTACCGCGTAATAATGGTCCGGCTAAAAACCTTCAGAACTGAATGGATAGAACATCATGAATTTACACGAATATCAGGCAAAACAGCTGTTTGCTCGGTATGGCATGCCGGCACCGACCGGTTACGCCTGTACCACTCCGCGTGAAGCAGAAGAAGCCGCATCCAAAATCGGCTCCGGCCCGTGGGTGGTGAAATGTCAGGTTCATGCTGGCGGCCGCGGTAAAGCGGGCGGCGTTAAAGTCGTCAACAGCAAAGAAGATATCCGTGCTTTCGCGGAAGCCTGGTTGGGCAAGCGCCTGGTGACTTACCAGACTGACGCGCTGGGCCAGCCGGTTAACCAGATCCTGGTTGAAGCGGCGACCGACATCGATAAAGAACTGTACCTGGGCGCCGTCGTAGACCGCGCGACCCGTCGCATCGTATTCATGGCGTCTACCGAAGGCGGCGTGGAAATCGAGAAAGTAGCGGAAGAAACCCCAGAACTGATCCACAAAATGACCATCGATCCGCTGGCGGGTCCACAGCCTTATCAGGGCCGTGAGCTGGCCTTCAAACTGGGCCTGACCGGCAAGCAAGTCAGCCAGTTCGCCAAGATTTTCATGGGCCTGGCGACGCTGTTCCTGGAGCGCGACCTGGCGATGGTTGAGATCAACCCGCTGGTGATCACCAAGCAGGGCGATCTGGTGTGCCTGGACGGCAAACTGGGCGCCGA
Source organism: Serratia sp. SA088 (assembly GCF_049065515.1). Taxonomy (NCBI): domain Bacteria; kingdom Pseudomonadati; phylum Pseudomonadota; class Gammaproteobacteria; order Enterobacterales; family Yersiniaceae; genus Serratia; species Serratia sp. SA088. The sequence continues at coordinate 108,097 of NZ_JBAKGW010000004.1, read as the reverse complement.
CGGCAACGCCCTGTTCCGTCAGCCTGAACTGCGTGAAATGCGTGACCCTTCCCAGGAAGACGAGCGTGAATCCCGTGCGGCTCAGTGGGAGCTGAACTACGTTGCCCTCGACGGCAACATCGGCTGCATGGTGAACGGCGCCGGTCTGGCGATGGGCACCATGGACATCGTTAAACTGCACGGCGGCGAACCGGCCAACTTCCTGGACGTAGGCGGCGGCGCGACCAAAGAGCGCGTGACCGAAGCGTTCAAAATCATCCTGTCCGACGACAAGGTGAAAGCGGTTCTGGTTAACATCTTCGGTGGTATCGTACGTTGCGATCTGATCGCCGACGGCATCATTGGCGCAGTGGCTGAAGTGGGCGTTAACGTCCCGGTCGTGGTGCGCCTGGAAGGGAACAACGCCGAACTGGGCGCCAAGAAACTGGCGGACAGCGGCCTGAATATCATTGCTGCGACCAGCCTGACTGATGCGGCTCAGCAAGTTGTTGCAGCAGTGGAGGGTAAATAATGTCCATCTTAATCGATAAAAACACCAAAGTAATTTGCCAGGGCTTCACCGGTAGCCAGGGGACTTTCCACTCCGAACAAGCTATCGCTTACGGCACCAAAATGGTTGGCGGCGTCACCCCAGGCAAAGGCGGCACTCAGCACCTGGGTCTGCCGGTGTTCAACACCGTGCGCGAAGCGGTTGAAGCGACCGGCGCGACGGCCTCGGTCATCTACGTTCCAGCGCCGTTCTGCAAAGACTCCATTCTGGAAGCGATCGATGCCGGCATCAAATTGATCATCACCATCACCGAAGGCATCCCGACCCTGGACATGCTGACCGTGAAAGTGAAGCTGGACGAAGCCGGCGTGCGCATGATCGGGCCGAACTGCCCAGGCGTGATCACCCCGGGCGAGTGCAAAATCGGCATCATGCCTGGCCACATCCACCTGCCGGGCAAAGTGGGCATCGTTTCCCGCTCCGGCACCCTGACCTATGAAGCGGTGAAACAAACCACCGATGCCGGTCTGGGCCAGTCCACCTGTGTGGGCATCGGCGGCGACCCGATCCCGGGCTCCAACTTCATCGATATCCTGAAGATGTTCCAACAGGATCCGCAGACCGAAGCGATCGTGATGATCGGTGAGATCGGCGGCAGCGCTGAAGAAGAAGCGGCGGCTTACATCAAAGAACACGTCACCAAACCGGTTGTCGGCTACATCGCCGGCGTGACCGCGCCGAAAGGCAAGCGTATGGGCCACGCAGGCGCCATCATCGCCGGCGGCAAAGGCACGGCGGACGAGAAGTTTGCTGCGCTGGAAGCGGCGGGCGTGAAAACCGTCCGCAGCCTGGCGGACATCGGCGATGCGGTAAAAGCGGTGCTGAAGCGCTAAGAACCTAGTACGAAATAACAATATCTCGACATGTTTGGCCACCCATTGGGTGGCCTTTTTTATGGGCGAAACTCAGAAAACGTTGAGCGCCTTGATCAGCGCGATCCGATCCTGCAGGCGGCGCTGCTGCACCGGATCCGCGGCGGCTTGCCGCTGCTGCTCCAGCGAGGCGAGGGCGGCGCGGTAATCGTCGGCGTTGCGGAACAGCGCGTCTTTGACGTTGATCGAGGCGACGTTGGTGTAGCGGCCATCGTCGGTGGTCGGCACCTGAATAACGCCTTCATTCAGCAGCCGTTTAACGATCGCCCGCTGCGGTTCGTATCCCTCCATGCCGATCAGTTTCCAGCGCTGCGGCGGCACGCCCTGGTATTGGCCGTGTTTCACTTCCGTCAGGTAGCGCAGGGCCAGGTGGCGAATGGTGCCTTCTTCTTCACCGTACTGCGCTTTGCTGTCGAACAGCACCGGGAAGGATTGCCCTTCCAGCGCGCCGCCCTTTTGCGTCAGGTGGCCCATGCGGTAACTGTTCATGCCCAGACGGATCGGCATGTCGTCCGTGACCGGCGTGCCGTCCGCCAGATGCAGATCGACGATGCGTGAACCGGCGGGTTGGCGCAGATCAATGGTATAGGTGACGCCATCGAAGAAATCGTTGGTGGAATATTTGGACGAACGCCGCGCCGGGTTAAAGCTGTAGGTGACGTCGCCCGGCTGCAGCTGATTGAAGTAGCCGGCGGACCACTCCATGTAGCGTTTAAGCGCTTTACCGTTAAGCTGATAAACGGTGATCTCGCCACCGGCGTATTGGTAGTTAAAGGCGATATCCTTGGCCTTGATGTCGCCGACGTCCAGTTTGGCGCGATCGTTGTCGATCTGCAGGGCGATCACCTGCGCCAGCGGCGCATAGTGCCGGGCGGCCTGCTGGAACAGCGCGCTGATGCCGGTGTCCTGCACGTGCACCTGAGGAATGCCGCGGAACTCGTCGGCAGGCACCAGATCGCTGCCGCTCAGCTTCGCTACCACCCGGTTGGCGTTGGCGCGCAAAATGTCATGATACGGCTGGTAGAGAGCCTGCATGGCGCTGTCCGGCGTCAGCCCTTTGATCGGGTAGGTGTAGCTGTTTTTGTCGATCAGCGTGAATTTGCCGTCGCGGCGTTCAAATTGCAGATCGATGCGTGACAACGCGCGGCCGTATTTGTCCGGTTCGGTGATGATGACGCCGTTGACCACCGCCTTGTCGATCTTCACATGCATGTGGCCGGCGACGATTGCCGCCAGTTCCGGGTTGGCGTTGGCAATGTCGGCCACGCCGGTGCCCGGGCGCTGGTTCTCGTTGTCGATGCCCATATGCGCCACCAGTACGATGGCGTCGACCTGGCCGTCGATTTGTTTGATGACCTGTTTCACCGCCTGCACCGGATCGGTGAAGTTCAGCCCTTTGATGCGATCGGTGCCCTTGGCGAATTCAGCGGTCATCGGCGTGTCCATGCCGATAATGCCGATCTTCACGCCCTGGCGTTCGAGGATGGTGTAGGCCGGCAGATAAGGCTTGCCGTTGTCCCAGACGATGTTGCCCGCCAGCGCCGCGCCCTTGAACTGCTTGAGCGGGGTGGCCAGCACCGGCAGGCCGAAGTCGAACTCGTGATTGCCCATCACCCAGACGTCGTAATTGAGCGCATTGAGGCCCAGCATCATCGGGCTGATGGCCTCATGCTTGAAGGTTTCAACGAAGTTGCCCTGAATAGTGTCGCCGGCGTCCACCAGGATCAGGTTAGGCTGCTCGGCGCGCACCTTTTTGACCTGAGTGGCTATCTGGCTCAGGCTGCCCGCCAGGTTTTCCGTGTCGCTGGCGTAGTCCCAGGGCACGAAGGTGCCGTGCAGATCGGAGGTGCCCAGCAGGGTGATGTTTACCGTTTCGGCGGCCATGGCGTTTCCCGAGAGTCCCAAGACAGAGGCAAAGATGATTTTTTTCATAACTTATTGTCACTCAATGGAATTTTAACATAAGTGGTCATTTTGCTACAAAATCGCAACCTTTACGATCCCATCGCGAGAAATAGACTAATATTGGAGAGAGATTTGTTGTTTTGTGACTGCAATCACTGTCACGGCTTAATGGAAATAAAAGGTTAATTATGTCGCAGAATAAGCGCGTAATAATACAATGGCGGCTCTTTTAAATTACATTTATTTAACACAAAAATATCATTAAAAAACAATTAAACCATTGCGCAACATGCCCTCAAGAAAAATAGGCGAAATGTGCTGATGAATATGGAAATAATATGCGGATAGGCTTAAATTGTCTCAGATCAAATTAGCCCGAAGTACCTCTTTCGGCTAAGATTTGACCTGTAACCAAAAGTCCAACCCACGTCACGTAAAAACCTATTTATTGTGTGGGATTGGGCGAGTATCATCCATGTTGTGATTATGGATGGTTGATCTTGTTGCATTTGTTACCCGTTGTCGGTTTTCAGTGGCGTGCTTGTCGGCGGCCCGAGGGGCTATTGGCCGAGTGTGCGGTTGAAAGCGGAGAAGCTGGATCAAATTTGTTGTGTTTAAGGGCATTCACTGCGGGGCGTTACTGGCGGCTTTGAAAGAAGTATGCCGATAACCGCGTGTCGGAGTCTTCCTGCGAGGAGCAAGGAGTCAAGATGTTTGATATTGTCGAACTGTCGCGCTTACAGTTTGCTTTAACGGCGATGTACCATTTCTTATTTGTCCCATTAACGCTCGGTATGGCGTTCTTGCTGGCAATTATGGAAACGGTATATGTCCTGTCTGGCAAACAAATCTATAAAGACATGACCAAATTCTGGGGAAAGTTATTTGCGATTAACTTTGCTCTGGGTGTGGCCACCGGTTTGACCATGGAGTTCCAGTTCGGGACCAACTGGTCGTATTTCTCTCACTACGTCGGCGATATCTTCGGGGCCCCACTGGCCATCGAAGGTTTGATGGCGTTCTTCCTTGAATCGACGCTGGTCGGCCTGTTCTTCTTCGGCTGGGATCGTCTGAGCAAGGTGCAGCACATGGCGGTAACCTGGTTCGTGGCCCTCGGCTCAAACCTGTCCGCGCTGTGGATCCTGGTCGCCAACGGCTGGATGCAGAACCCGATCGCGTCGGATTTCAACTTCGAAACCATGCGCATGGAGATGGTCAGCTTCTCCGAGCTGGTGCTTAACCCGGTTGCGCAGGTGAAATTCGTTCACACCGTGGCTGCAGGCTACACCACCGGCGCCATGTTCGTGCTGGGCATCAGCGCTTATTACCTGCTGAAGGGCCGCGACATCGCTTTCGCCAAACGCTCCTTCGCCATCGCCGCCAGCTTCGGCATGGCTGCGGTGCTGTCGGTGATCGTGCTGGGTGACGAATCCGGTTACGAAATGGGCGACGTACAGAAAACCAAACTGGCCGCCATCGAAGCGGAGTGGGATACCCAGCCGGCGCCGGCGTCCTTCACCCTGTTCGGCATTCCCGATCAGGACAAGATGGAAAACTCCTTCTCTATTCAGATCCCGTATGCGCTTGGCCTGATCGCCACGCGTTCCACCGACACGCAGGTCACTGGCCTGAAAGATCTGCTGGCGCAACATGAAGTGCGCATCCGCAACGGCATGAAAGCCTACCAGCTGCTGGAAGAGCTGCGCGGCGGCAATACCGATCCTGCGGTGCGTGCGGAATTCAACAAAACCAAGCAAGACCTGGGCTACGGCATGCTGCTGAAGCGTTATACCCCGAACGTCAGCGACGCGACGGAAGCGCAGATCCAGCAGGCGACCAAGGACTCCATTCCACGCGTGGCGCCGCTGTACTTCGCCTTCCGCATCATGGTGGCCTGTGGCGTGCTGATGCTGCTGATTATCGGCCTGTCCTTCCTGAGCGTGGTGCGCGGCCGCATCGGCCAGAAAAAATGGCTGTTGCGTGCGGCGCTGTATGGCCTGCCGCTGCCGTGGATCGCGGTGGAAGCCGGCTGGTTCGTGGCGGAATACGGCCGTCAACCGTGGGCGATTGGTGAGGTGCTGCCGACCGCAGTCGCCAACTCTTCGCTGACCGCGGGCGACATTCTGTTCTCGATGGGGCTGATTTGCGGCTTGTACACCCTGTTCCTGGTGGCTGAAATGTACCTGATGTTCAAGTTTGCGCGTCTGGGTCCAAGCAGCCTGAAAACCGGCCGCTACCACTTTGAACAACCGACTGCCGCCGTGCAGGAAGCGCGCTAAACAGGAGTCCACGTATGTTTGACTATGAAGTACTGCGATTTATCTGGTGGGTGCTGGTTGGCGTACTGCTGATCGGCTTCGCCGTCACCGACGGTTTCGACATGGGCGTCGGCATCCTGGTGCGCATCATCGGTAAAACCGATACCGAGCGCCGGGTGATGATCAACTCCATCGCCCCGCACTGGGACGGTAACCAGGTGTGGCTGATCACCGCCGGCGGCGCGCTGTTCGCCGCCTGGCCGATGGTCTACGCAGCGGCCTTCTCGGGCTTCTACGTCGCCATGATCCTGGTGCTGGCGGCCTTGTTCTTCCGCCCGGTCGGTTTTGACTACCGTTCCAAGCTGGAGAGCAGCCGCTGGCGCAACATGTGGGACTGGGGCATCTTCATCGGTTCCTTCGTGCCTGCGTTGGTATTCGGCGTGGCGTTCGGCAACCTGCTGCAGGGCGTGCCGTTCCATGTGGACGAATACCTGCGTCTGTTCTACACCGGCAACTTCTTCCAACTGCTGAATCCGTTCGGTCTGTTGGCAGGCGTGGTCAGTCTGACCATGCTGGTCACTCAGGGCGCGACCTACCTGCAGATGCGCACCACCGGCGAGATCCACCTGCGGTCACGCGCCGCAGCGCAGATCGCGACGCTGATCATGGCGGTATGCTTCCTGCTGGCGGGTGTGTGGCTGGTGAAAGGCATCGACGGCTACGTGATCACTTCGGCGCTGGACACCATGGCGGAATCCAACCCGCTGCGTAAAGAAGTGGCGCATCAGGCCGGCGCATGGCTGATCAACTTCAACAAGTATCCGCTGCTGTGGGCCTTGCCTGCACTGGGCGTGGTGCTGCCGTTGTTCACCATCCTGTTCTCGCGTCTGGAGAAAGGCGCGCTGGCGTTCGTCACTTCGTCGCTGACCATCGCCTGCGTCATCCTCACCGCCGGGGTCACCATGTTCCCGTTCGTGATGCCGTCCAGCACCGTGCCTAACGTCAGCCTGACCATGTGGGACGCGACGTCGAGCCTGTTGACGCTGAAAGTGATGACCGTCGTGGCGGCGATCTTCGTGCCTATCGTTTTGGCGTACACCAGCTGGTCGTACTACAAAATGTTCGGTCGTCTCGACAAGAACTACATCGAAAACAACAAGCATTCGCTGTACTAAGGATAAGGAGCTAAACCATGTGGTATTTTGCCTGGATTCTCGGAACGCTTCTTGCCTGCGCCTTCGGCATCATCACGGCGCTGGCGCTTGAGCAGAGCGAAGCGACCAAAGCTCAGCAAGACGGTAAGTAATGAGCTCGTCCGTGATTGACAAGCTGTACGCTGTCACCGACAAGGGCCCGGTTCGGGCCCTTTCCCTGGTGCTGGCGTTGATTTTGGCGGGGTGCGTGTTCTGGGATCCGACGCGTTTCGCCGCCAAAACCAGCTCGCTGGAGATTTGGGAAGGGCTGTTGCTGATTTGGGCCGTATGTGCCGGAGTGATCCACGGTTTCGGATTCCGCCCGCAGCGCAGCGTCTGGCGCGCTTTTTTCGCGCCGCTTCCTGCAATTGTGATCTTGTGCGCAGGATTACTTTACGTTTCTTTATAATCTCCCCGATGTCCCCACGTTATGGGCCCTCACGGCCCATAATTATTTTCATTCCCATCTTGTAACCCATTCCCAACCCGATCCGTCTTGCGTATAGTAGCAGCGTTAAATTGCATTGCTGGGAAGTAGAGTGAGTAATACGTTGTTTCGATGGCCGGTTCGCGTTTACTACGAGGATACCGATGCCAGTGGTGTGGTCTATCACGCCCGCTACGTCGCCTTTTTTGAAAGAGCGCGCACAGAGATGCTGCGTCAGCACAACTTTCATCAACAGCAGCTGCTCAGTGAACAAGTCGCTTTTGTCGTCCGGCGCATGACGGTGGATTATCTGGCTCCGGCTCGTCTCGACGAGCAACTGGAGGTCCAGAGTGAAATCACCTCTCTGCGCGGGGCTTCTCTCACGTTTGCTCAACGCATTGTCAATTCTGACGGGGCCCTACTGAGCCAGGCAGATGTCCTGATTGCCTGTATTGATCCACACCAAATGAAGCCAAGAGCGCTTCCTAAGTCTATTGTCGCGGAGTTTAAGCAGTGACTGACATGAACATCCTAGATTTATTCTTGAAGGCGAGCCTGCTGGTTAAGCTTATCATGTTGATTTTGATATGCTTCTCGGTAGCCTCCTGGGCGATCATCATTCAGCGCACCCGTATCCTCAATGCGGCGACGCGTGACGCCGAAGCCTTTGAAGACAAATTCTGGTCCGGTATCGAGCTTTCCCGTCTGTACCAGGAAAGTCAGGCGCGTCGCGATAGCCTGACCGGTTCTGAGCAGATCTTCCATTCCGGGTTCAAAGAGTTCGCCCGCCTGCACCGCGCCAACAACCATGCGCCGGAGTCGGTGATCGAAGGGGCGTCGCGCGCGATGCGCATTTCGATGAACCGCGAACTGGAAACGCTGGAAACCCATATTCCGTTCCTCGGCACCGTCGGTTCGATCAGCCCGTACATCGGCCTGTTCGGCACCGTGTGGGGGATCATGCACGCCTTTATCGCGCTGGGCGCGGTGAAGCAAGCCACGCTGCAGATGGTGGCGCCGGGTATCGCCGAAGCGCTGATCGCCACCGCGATCGGTCTGTTCGCCGCCATCCCGGCGGTAATGGCCTACAACCGTCTCAACCAGCGCGTCAACAAGCTTGAGCAGAATTACGACAACTTTATGGAAGAGTTCACCGCTATTCTGCATCGTCAGGCCTTCTCCAGCGACAGCAAATAAGTAGGAGGTAGCATGGCGAGAGTACGTGGACGTAGTCGGCGTGAGCTGAAGTCCGAAATTAACATCGTTCCGCTGCTCGACGTGTTGCTGGTGCTGCTGCTGATCTTTATGGCAACCGCGCCAATCATCACGCAGAGCGTGGAGGTTGACCTGCCGGACGCCACCGATTCCAAGACGGTGTCCAGCGATGACAATCCGCCGGTGATCCTCGAGGTTTCCGGTGTAGGTCAATACACCCTGGTGGTGGATCACAACCGTATGGAGCTGCTGCCGCCTGAGCAAGTCGCGGCCGAAGCCAAGTCGCGTTTGGCGGCTAACCCGAAAACGGTCTTTTTGATCGGCGGTGCGAAGGAAGTCCCTTACGATGAGATTATCAAGGCATTGAATATTCTCCATCAGGCGGGCGTGGCTTCCGTGGGGCTGATGACCCAGCCGATCTGACCGTAAGGCCAACGGCAACCCGGTTCCTGCGCTGCGGCCCAGGAACCCCGTATAAGCAACACCAGTTTTTGGGAATCTATTTTGGTAAAGGCAACTGAGCAAAACGATAAGCTGAACCGCGCCGTTATTGTTTCGGTCGTTCTGCACTTCATATTGATTGCCCTGCTGATTTGGGGATCGCTGCAGGAAAAGGTCGACATGGGCGCCGGCGGCGGTGGCGATGGCACCGTGGTCGGTGCGGTGATGGTCGATCCCGGCGCGGTGGTTGAGCAGTACAACCGCCAGCAGCAGCAGAGCAACGATGCGCAGCGTGCCGAAAAGCAGCGCCAGAAAAAAGCGGAGCAACAGGCCGAAGAGCTTCAGCAGAAGCAGGCGGAGCAACAGCAGCGCCTGAAAGAGCTGGAGAAAGAGCGTTTGGCGGCGCAGGAGAAAGCCGCGCAGGACGCCAAAGCGCAGGCTGAGCAACAGCAGAAGGCGGCGGAGCAGCAGAAGCAGGCTGCCGAGCAGCAAAAAGCGGCGGAAGCCGCCGCAGCGAAAGCCAAAGAGCAACAGAAGGTCGCCGAAGCCGCCGCCGCCAAGGCGAAGGCTGAAGCGGACAAGGTCGCCAAGGCGCAGGCGGAAGCCCAGAAGAAAGCCGAAGCGGAAGCCAAGAAAGAAGCGGCCGCCGCAGCCGCCGCCAAGAAACAGGCGGAAGAGGCGAAGAAAGCCGCCGCCGCCGCGGCAGAGCAAAAAGCTGCAGAGGCTGCGGAGAAGAAAGCGGCCGCTGAAGCTGAGAAAAAAGCCGCAGCGGAAGCCGAGAAGAAGGCTGCCGCTGAAGCAGAGAAGAAAGCTGCGGCAGAGAAAGCGGCTGCCGCCAAAAAAGCCGCTGCGGACGCCAAGAAGAAGGCTGCCGCTGAGGCTGCGAAACAATCGGAGGAAGTTAGCGATCTGTTTGGCGGCCTGGCGGACGGCAAGAACGCGCCGAAGGGCGGCGGTGCCAAATCGAAGGGCGACGGTAAACCGGCCGGGCAGGGCAATGCCAAGACGGCTGGCGCCAGCGGGGCGGATATCAGCGGTTATATGGGGCAGATCCAAGGGGCGATTCAGAGCAAATTCTATGACGCCAGTTCGTTCGCCGGCAAAACCTGCGACCTGCGTATCAAGCTGGCGCCGGACGGCCTGCTGATAAGTGTACAAGCGGCGGGCGGCGATCCTGCTTTGTGTCAGGCCGCGGTCTCTGCCGCCAAGTTGGCGCATATACCGAAGCCGCCGAGCGATGCCGTTTATCAGCACTTTAAGAATTCTATCCTTGAATTCAAACCGCAATAACGGTTGATTGAGTGAGTAATATCACAGGGATGTACTAAGGTAACCAACAGGGATTATGTAGTTTTGCGTAAGTTGGTTTGTTAAAATTCTGCTAATTTATCGCAGGCATCCCGCCTGGATAAGGGAGATGAGATGAAGCAGGCATTTCGAGTAGCGCTAGGTTTTTTAATTCTGTGGGCGTCCGTGCTGCACGCGGAAGTTCGCATTGAAATCACCCAAGGGGTCGACTCCGCTCGCCCGATTGGTGTGGTGCCGTTTAAATGGGCGGGCCCAGGCACGCCGCCGGAAGATATCGGCAAGATTGTCGGCGCGGATCTGCGCAACAGCGGCAAATTCAACCCGATCGACGTGGCGCGCATGCCGCAGCAACCGACCTCCGCGTCTGAAGTGACGCCGGCGGCCTGGACTGCGCTGGGCATCGACGCCGTGGTGGTCGGCCAGGTTCAACCTGGCGCCGACGGCAGCTACCTGATTTCCTACCAACTGGTGGACACCTCGGGTTCGCCGGGCACTGTCTTGGCACAGAACCAGTATAAAGTGACCAAACAGTGGTTGCGTTATTCTGCCCATACCGCCAGCGACGAAGTGTTCGAGAAGCTGACCGGCATCAAGGGCGCGTTCCGCACCCGTATCGCCTACGTGGTGCAGACCAACGGCGGGAAATTCCCGTACGAGCTGCGCGTAGCGGATTACGACGGTTACAACCAGTTCACGGTGCACCGTTCGCCTGAGCCGCTGATGTCGCCGGCCTGGTCGCCGGACGGCAGCAAACTGGCTTACGTGACCTTCGAGAGCGGCCGCTCTGCGCTGGTGGTGCAGACCCTGGCTAACGGCGCTATCCGCCAGATCGCCTCGTTCCCGCGCCACAACGGTGCGCCGGCGTTCTCGCCGGACGGCAGCAAGCTGGCCTTCGCGCTATCCAAGAGCGGCAGCCTGAACCTGTACGTGATGAACCTCGGCTCCGGCCAGATCACGCAGCTGACCGATGGCCGCAACAACAACACCGAACCGACCTGGTTCCCGGATGGCCAGTCTCTGGCGTTTACCTCCGACCAGGGCGGGCGTCCGCAGATTTATAAAATCAGCGCCAGCGGCGGTGCCGCGCAGCGTCTGACGTGGGAAGGCTCTCAGAACCAGGATTCTGAAGTCAGCTCCGATGGTAAATTCCTGGTGATGGTGAGCACCAACAGTGGTGCACAACACATCGCCAAACAAGATCTTGGATCGGGCGCCGTTCAGGTTTTGACCGGCACCTTCCTGGATGAAACGCCTAGTATTGCGCCAAACGGCACCATGGTGATCTATAGCTCCACGCAAGGTATGGGCTCCGTGCTGCAGTTGGTGTCAACTGATGGGCGTTTCAAAGCGCGTCTTCCGGCAACTGATGGACAGGTCAAATTCCCTGCCTGGTCGCCGTATCTGTGATGCATGTGTAAATATGTATGGCAAACTATAAAAGGATCAAAGAAATGCAACTGAACAAAGTGCTGAAAGGGCTTCTGCTGGCACTGCCAGTTCTGGCTGTAGCAGCTTGTAGTTCTAACAAAAGCGCGAACAACGACCAATCTGGTATGGGCGCTGGCGCCGGCACTGGTATGGAAAACGGCAGCAGCAACCTGTCTTCCGAAGAACAAGCTCGTCTGCAGATGCAAGAACTGCAGAAGAACAACATCGTTTACTTCGGCCTGGACAAGTATGACGTAAGCTCCGAATTCGCTCAGATGCTGGACGCGCACGCTGCATTCCTGCGTAACAACCCGTCTTACAAAGTGACCGTTGAAGGCCACGCTGACGAACGCGGCACGCCGGAATACAACATCGCTCTGGGTGAGCGTCGTGCTAACGCCGTTAAAATGTACCTGCAGGGTAAAGGCGTTTCCGCTGACCAGATCTCTATCGTTTCTTACGGTAAAGAAAAACCAGCAGTACTGGGCCACGACGAAGCGGCTTATGCTAAAAACCGTCGTGCCGTTCTGGTTTACTAAGAGAATCGCATGAACAGTAACTTCAGACGTCACCTGTTGAGTCTGTCGTTACTGGTTGGCGTAGCGGCCCCTTGGGCCGCTACTGCCCAAGCGCCAATCAGTAATGTCGGCTCCGGCTCGGTCGAAGACCGTGTCACCTCGCTTGAGCGCATCAGCAATGCTCAAGGCCAGCTTTTAAACCAACTCCAGCAGCAACTCTCTGACAATCAACGCGACATTGATTCTCTCCGTGGGCAAATCCAGGAAAGCCAGTATCAGTTGAATCAGGTCGTTGAACGCCAGAAGCAAATCTATCAACAGATGGATAGCCTCAGCCAGGGCGGCGCTCAGAGCGCCTCTGCGGCAGCGGGCGCTGCCGGCGGGGCAGCCGCAGGCGCATCTTCCGATGCGGGCAGCAGCGCGCCTGCAGCCGCTTCTGCAACGCCGAGCGGCGGTGATGAGAACAGCGATTACAACGCCGCTGTTTCTCTGGCGCTGGAAAAAAAACAGTACGACCAGGCGATTTCCGCCTTTCAGTCCTTCGTAAAACAGTACCCGAAGTCTACTTACCAGCCCAACGCCAACTATTGGCTGGGCCAGTTGTTCTACAACAAGGGTAAAAAAGACGATGCGGCCTATTATTTTGCGGTGGTGGTGAAGAATTACGCTAAATCACCGAAGGCGCCGGACGCCATGTACAAGGTGGGTATCATCATGCAGGAAAAAGGGCAGGCTGATAAAGCCAAGGCCGTGTTCCAGCAGGTGATTAAACAATACCCAACCAGTGCGGCGGCCAAGCAGGCGAAAAGTCGCGTAGGCGGTTAACGGTTAGAAAAATGAGCCCAGAAGTTAGTCGATTTGACCGATTTCTGGGCTCATTCGCGTGAAGAACAAGCAGTTGAACGCATCGGTAAAAAATTTAGGTTGCGCTGCCAAGATAAATTAGTAATATATGCCGCCGTTGCCAAGACATCTTGCAAGATGTTAAAGCGGCAGGGAAATTGGGTCGTTAGCTCAGTTGGTAGAGCAGTTGACTTTTAATCAATTGGTCGCAGGTTCGAATCCTGCACGACCCACCAATTTCTGAAGTAGCAGTAACCACAACAGTGGGTGATTAGCTCAGTTGGTAGAGCATCTCCTTTACACGGAGGGGGTCGGCGGTTCGAGCCCGTCATCACCCACCACTGTTATGGGTCGTTAGCTCAGTTGGTAGAGCAGTTGACTTTTAATCAATTGGTCGCAGGTTCGAATCCTGCACGACCCACCATTCTTAGAGAATGGCTGCAATAGAGAATCGTAAAGGATGAGAACCGTAAAGGTTCGAGTCTCGCGAAGCGAGACAACATCACTCCGGTGATGGCCCGCAAGGGCGAGGCCAAAGGCCGAGTTATCCTGCACGATCCACCATTCTTAGAGAATGGCAGCTTCAGAATCGGTTTGATGTGGCAAAGTAAAGGTCCGAGTCGAGTACCCGTCGAGTTGTCCTGAACATCCCCATCCTTGTTTTCCGCGAGTCGGTTTTTTGTGACCTATTCGCCATCAGCAGTAAACCACATCAGTGGGTCGTTAGCTCAGTTGGTAGAGCAGTTGACTTTTAATCAATTGGTCGCAGGTTCGAATCCTGCACGACCCACCACTCTTTGATAGAGCAAGGTGTTAAATCGTCAGGATGAGAACCGTAGAGGTTCGAGTCTCGCAAAGCGAGACAACATCACCCCGGTGATGGCCCGTTAGGGCGAGGCCAAAGGCCGAGTTATCCTGCACGACCCACCACTCTTTGATAGAGCAAGGTGTGAAAAATAGCAGTACCACAGCAGTGGGTGATTAGCTCAGTTGGTAGAGCATCTCCTTTACACGGAGGGGGTCGGCGGTTCGAGCCCGTCATCACCCACCACACTGCGGGTCGTTAGCTCAGTTGGTAGAGCAGTTGACTTTTAATCAATTGGTCGCAGGTTCGAATCCTGCACGACCCACCAATTCAGAAAAAAGCGCCTTTTGGCGCTTTTTTCGCATCTGCGCCACCTGGCTCTGCCTTTATCCTCTTACTGACATGGCCCACTGAGTCGTGCGGGTGAGATCCTGCGTTCAGGTTCGAGCATCGCGTAGCGATACGACAACGCGCAGCGTTGCCCGCAGGGTGAGGCCAGAGGCCGAATCAATCCTGCACSACCCACCAATTCAGAAAAAAGCGCCTTTTGGCGCTTTTTTCGCCTCTGCAGCACCCCAACCTGAATCCCTGCTTTCTCGTTTCAACAACACACCGATCATCATCCCGCTCTTCTCTGAACGCCATACGCCCCCACCAGGACATTATCCGCCGGGATCTGCGTGGTCAATGTCTGTCTTTTTAATCTATTAAACACTGAGTGCGTAAATATGAAAATATCAGCGGACTTTTCGCGCGGTTTTAGGTATTTTGTTTAGTATATAAAACGAGGGGCGTTGCGGCAGGCGATATTCACGCGGCAGGCGCCCAGCCTAGCATGAGATTGCAGCGATGAGTGAAATGTTTGATGTCAACGCGGCGGTGTATCCCTTCCCGCCGAAACCGGTACCGCTGGACGTAGCGGAAAAAGCCTTTTATCGCGAGAAGATCAAAACGCTGCTCAAGCAGCGCAACGCGGTAATGGTCGCCCATTATTATACCGACCCGGAAATCCAGGCGCTGGCGGAAGAAACCGGCGGCTGCGTGGCGGATTCGCTGGAAATGGCGCGTTTTGGCAGCGCGCATCCGGCTTCGACGCTGTTGGTGGCCGGCGTGCGCTTCATGGGGGAGACCGCCAAGATCCTCAGCCCGGAAAAGCAGGTGCTGATGCCGACGCTGTTTGCCGAATGTTCGCTGGATCTGGGCTGCCCGGAAGAGGAGTTTCATGCGTTTTGCGACAGTCATCCCGATCGCACCGTGGTGGTCTATGCGAACACCTCGGCGGCGGTCAAAGCGCGCGCTGACTGGGTGGTGACCTCCAGCATCGCCGTCGAACTGATCGAGCATCTGGATAGCCTGGGCGAGAAAATTATCTGGGCGCCGGATCGTCATCTCGGCAGCTATGTGCAGAAGCAGACCGGTGCCGACGTGTTGTGTTGGCAAGGCGCCTGCATTGTCCATGACGAGTTTAAGACCCAGGCGCTGCGGCGCATGAAGGCGCTCTATCCGCAGGCGGCCATCCTGGTGCATCCCGAATCGCCTCAGGCGGTGGTCGAGCTGGCGGATGCGGTAGGATCGACCAGCCAACTGATTCAGGCGGCGAAAACATTGCCGCATCAACAGCTGATTGTCGCCACCGATCGCGGTATCTTTTACAAGATGCAGCAGGCTTGTCCGGACAAGGAACTGTTCGAGGCGCCGACCGCCGGAGACGGCGCGACCTGCCGCAGCTGCGCGCATTGCCCGTGGATGGCGATGAATGGCCTGAAGGCGATTGCCGAAGGGCTGGAGCAGGGGGGCGCGCAGCATGAGATCCATGTGGACGCCGCGCTGCGTGAAAAGGCGCTGGTGCCGCTGAACCGCATGCTGGATTTCGCCGCTCAGCTTAAGATGCAGGTTAAAGGCAACGCTTAACCGTTTAAAAGGATGACCTCATGAGCTTCTTCAGTACCAGCAATATTCTGGTGCATATTCCGCTTGGCGCGGGCGGTTACGATCTGTCGTGGATCGAAGCCATCGGCACACTGTTCGGGTTGCTGTGCATCTGGTACGCCAGCAAGGAAAAAATCATCAACTACCTGTTCGGCCTGATCAACGTCACGCTGTTCGCGGTGATTTTCTTCCAGATCCAGCTGTACGCCAGCCTGCTGCTGCAGCTGTTTTTCTTCGGCGCCAATATTTACGGTTGGTATGCCTGGAGCCGCCAAACCCAGGATAACCAGGCCGAGCTGCAGATCCGCTGGCTGCCGCTGCCGAAAGCGTTGGCCTGGGCGGCGGTTTGCGTCATCGGCATCGGCCTGATGACTTTCAACATTGACCGCGTGTTCGCCTGGCTGACGCAGATTGCGGTGGCGGTGATGCAAGGGCTGGGGCTGAACGTACAGATGCCGACGCTGCAGCCGGACGCCTTCCCATTCTGGGATTCGGCGATGATGGTGCTCTCCATCGTGGCGATGATCCTGATGACGCGCAAGTACGTGGAAAACTGGCTGCTGTGGGTGGTGATCGATGTCATCAGCGTGGCGATCTTTGCCTACCAGGGCGTGTACGCGATGGCGCTGGAGTATGTCATTCTGACGCTGATCGCCCTGAACGGCTCCTGGCTGTGGATCAAGAGCGCCGGGCGCAACCATTCCAATCCGTTATCTTCCGCTCCGTAACAACGCAGAGGGCGCCGTGATGGCGCCCTCTTGGCTTAGTGGCGATGCCCCAGGTGCGAATGCGCTTCGCCATGTGAGTGTTCACTCGGCTCCGGCGCCCGGTTGATGCCGCAGTCCGGCGTCTCGCAGTGCCGGTACTCCATCTGAATGGTCACGTGGCCGATCTTGTAGTGTTCCAACAGATAAGCCTGGATGCGTTGCAACAGCCCATCGTGGTCATGCGGCGGGATCACCTGCGCATGCAGCGTCATCAGCTTCTGTTCGCCGATCTGCCAGACGTGTACGTGGTGGATGTTGCGCACTTCCGGGATGTTCAGGCACAGGTCTTTTTGCAACTTGGCGATGTCGACCTCCTGCGGCGTGCCTTCCAGCAGCTCGTGGAAGCTCTCCTTCAGCAGCCGCCAGGCGCTGCGCAGCACCAGACAGGAGACCAGCACCGACAGGATCGGGTCAATCGGCGTCCAGCCGGTGGCGAGAATGACGATGGCGGCGACGATGGCGCCCACCGAGCCGAGCAGGTCGCCCAGCACATGCAGCGCGGCGGCGCGCACGTTGATATTTTTCTCTTCGTTGCCGCGATGCAGTAGCCAGAAGGCGAACAGGTTCGCCAGCAGCCCCGCTATGGCGATGATCAGCATCGGAGTGCCCATCACCGGCTGGGGTTCGAAGAAACGCCGTATCGCCTCCCATAGGATGAATACCACGATCACCAGCAGCGCCGCGGCGTTGAGGAAGGCCGCCAGGGTGGTCAGGCGCAGATAGCCAAAGGTGTGGCGCGCGTTGGGCTTGCGCTGGGAAAAGTGCACCGCCATCAGCGCCACCAGCAGCGCGGCGGCATCGGTCAGCATGTGCCCCGCGTCGGCCAACAGCGCCAGCGAGCCGGACAACAGGCCGCCGACCACCTCGGCCACCATAAAGACGGCGGTGACTAAAAAAGCGGTCAGTAGGCGTTTACTATTACTGTCTTTCGGCAGGTGTACGTGTGGAGTGTCCGACATTATTCATCCTTATGCATAGCGAAAGTGGGGGCGGCGGCGAGCAGAGCGTCCAGCTCCGGTTCTATCTGCGCCACTAACGCCTTTAATTTAGTATAAGCGGCGGCGGCAAACTCGCCCCGACGTGCGGTTTCCACCAGTTGCTGGCACAGCTGCGCGGCTTCCGGCAGCTGCAGCATCAGCAGGCTGCCCTTGATGCGGTGCGCCGCCTGTTCCAGGCGTGGCCAGTCGCTCGCGGCGACGGCATCCGCGAGCCGCTGCCGGTCTTGCCGCAGCGTGTCGCTGAGCGTCTGCGCCAGCCGCTGCATCATGGCGCGATCGCCGCCCGCCATTTCCGCCAGCGTTTGCCGCAGGTCAGTAAGGACTGACTTTTCTTCCTGAACCTGCGGTTGCTGAGCCAATACCTGGCCGATCGCCGCCAGTGAAATCGGCTTGGTCAGGAAGTGGTCGATCGCCACCAGCCCTGGCGGGATGCGGGTAAACTCCTGCACGTCTGCCGAGCAGAGCACGATGCGGCAAGGCGGGCGCCGTAGCCGCTGTTCGTCGCGGCGAATCAGCCTGGCCAGCGTCAGGCCGTCCGGGCGCGGCATGTTATAGTCGATAAACAGCAGATCGAAAGGCTGCCGGCGCTGGGCCTTCAGCAGCGCATAGCCTTGTTCAAAGCGGGCCGGCTGCAGCCCGAAGTGGCGCAGCTGGCGTTCCAGCAACAACAAATTGGTGGGATGGTCGTCGATCAGCGCGGTACGCAAGGCGGAAGACGGCAGAGCAAAGGTGTGCTCCTCCTGGGCGCCAGCCGTCGCGGCGCCGCTCAGCTCGACCGGTATCGCGACCTCGACGCGGGTGCCGACGCCCGGCTGCGAGTGCAACTCGATGCGGCCGCCCATCTGTTCGACGATTTCTTTGCAGATCGACAGGCCCAAACCGGTACCTTGCACCGAGATGCGTTGCGCGCCGCGCGCGCGGTAAAACGGTTGAAACAGCTTGCCTACCTCATCGGCGGCGATGCCGCAGCCGCTGTCGTTCACCGTTAGCTGCAACTCTCCCCGCCGTTCATCCTGTGCGCGCCAGCCGACGTCGACCTGAATGGCGCCGCGCGGCGTGAACTTTATCGCGTTGTTTATCAGGTTGTTAGCCACCTGAAGTAAACGCTCACCATCAATAATCACCGCCTCCGGCAGCGCCGGATCCGCCACCACGCTCAAGGTCAACGGCCGTTCGCCGATAAGCGGCCGGTAAAGGGCGTCGATGCGCGCGACCCAGGGGCGCAGCGCCACCGGTTTCGGCGCCAGCGTCAACGACCCGGTTTCCAGCCGCGCGTGATCCTGCAGGTCGTTGAGCAAGTTGAGCAGCGATGAGGCCGAGCTGTAAATCACCGGCAGGCCTTCCGGCGCAGGTTGGCGTTTGAGCTCCAGTTCCAGCAGGCCGAGGATGGCGTGCATCGGCGTGCGCAGTTCATGGCTGACGGTGGCGAGGAATTTGCTCTTCATGCGGTTTTCCGCTTCGGCGCGGCGGCGCGCCTGCTCGAGCTCTTCGCGTTCGCGTTTTTCACGGCGCTGCAGCATGAAACGGCGCAGCGTCAGCGCCAGCAGCAGCACGGTGGCGGCGGCCAACAGCGCCAGCAGCCAGGTGGTCTGCGGCGGCATGCGGTTGTCGTTCACCGCGTCGATCAGGTTGCTGCGGTCGACGATCCACTCGTCGCGCAGCGATTGCAGGGTATCCGCCGGGATCTGCATCAGGTTCTTATCGAGGATCGCCAGCAGCAGCGGTTGATCGCGGCGCACGCCGAAGGCCACCGGATAGGGGATGTTGTTGGCGGCGAAGGCCAGCTTGATGGCGCCGGAATAGCGCGACAGCGCCAAAAAGTTGGCGGAGATGACGTTATCCACCAGCGCATCCAGCTGGCCGTTGGCCAGCGCGTCGTACATCGACTTGCTGTCGGCGAAGCTGACGGTCTGTTCCTGCTCCGGCACCAGCCCCTGAGCCAAATCGCCCTGCAGCACGCCGATGCGCTTGCCGGCCAGATCGCCCCAGGTCGAGACGCCGTTGGCATACTGGCCGACGTAAACGCCCCACAGCGAACGGTGGATCGGCATGCTGGCGCCGTAGCGCGCCTTGACGCCGCGCGCCAGCGGCAGGGCGGCGCGGAAGCTGGCCTGGCCGGACTGCACCAGCTGATCGGCCTGCTCGGCATTGCGCGCCCACAGCGGCGCGAAACGCAACCCGGTGTTTTGCGCGATGATGTTGAGAATATCGATGGCGTAGCCGCGCGGCTGGCCGTCGGAACCGCGGTAGGCGAACGGGAAGTTGTTCTCGATGGCGGCGTAGTAAACCACGCGATGGCTTGCTACCCAATTCTTCTCCATCGTCGTCAGATCGGCATTGCCGGTATCGAGGTAGCTGGGGATCTTTTTGCTCCAGCGGCTCTGCAGGGCATTCATCAGTTCCATCGGCGCGTCGGCGATGGCGGTGTTCAGCGTGTCTATCAGCCGCGGATCGGCGGCGGCGAACACGAAGGAGAGGTTGCCCAGGTTCTCGTTGCTTTCAATCTGATAGAGCTGGCCAAGCTGCAGCTGGTCGATGATAAAGCTGGCGCTGGCCTCGTCGGCGATAAAGTAGTCGCTGCTGCCGTTCAGCAGCGAATAGACCGCCTGCAGATTGTTGTCGTAGCGCTGGATCTGCGACGCCACCGCCTGCAGGGCGCCGCCGGACTGCATGTCGGTCAGCGCGCCGATCGCGACGCGGGCGTTGGCGGAATTGAGCATCACCGGCCGATCGTTGCTGCGATCGCGCAATACGCGCAGGTTGCTGACGTAGTAAGGCTGGGAGATCTCCAGCCCGTGCAGCGCTTCGCTCTGCGGGATGCCGTACAACAGATCGACCTTGCCGTCGTGCAGCGCCTGCTCCAGCTGGGTCAGGTCGGCGAAGCCGTAAATGGCGAAGCGGATGCCGGTTACCTGCTGGATATAGCCGAGGTAGTCGGCGTTCAGCCCATACAGATCGTCATCCACAATGATGTTGTACGGGCTGGTGTTCTCACTGATGATGCCGACGCGCAGCGTGCGGTCGCGCCAGGGATTTTTCTCGCCGACGATCAGCATATTCTCGGGGGGATTCAGGTTGCTGACCAGCTGATAGCGCACCGGCTCCCCCGCCTGCGCCAGGCCGCACCACAGGATCAGCAGCAGCAGGGCGCGGCGCATCATGGCGCCAGCTCTTTAAACACCGCCACCAGCTCCAGCAAATTGCCGGCGCCGGTTTTGCGCTGGATGTTTTTCTTGTGCGTGCTGACGGTCTTGTTGCTGATGTGCAGCCGGTCGGCGATCTGCAGGTTGGACAGCCCCTGGCTTAGCAAACCCAGCACTTCGAGCTCCTTGGGCGTGAGCAGCCCGCCGTCCGCCGTCGGCGCTTCTTCGGCCAGCGCGGCAGTGGGGAAACTGGTTTCACCGCCCAGCACCTGCTCGATCGCCTGCACCAACTCCGCCAGCGAGCTGCCTTTGTTGACGAAACCGTCGGCGCCGGCGGCATGCGCCATGCGCGCATACACATCGGCTTCCTGCGCGGTATAGATCAGGATCTTTTGTTGCGGGTAGTGGCGGCGGATTTTTTTCAACAGCTGCAGCCCGTCGACCTGCGGCAGGCCGATATCCAGGATCACCAGGCTGAAAGCGGTCTCGGCCAGCAGAGCCAGCGCCTGGACGTCGTCCTGCGCCGCCTGCAGACGGTAGGGGCGGGATGATTTCATTAGCGCCGCTTCCAGTGCGACATGAACCACCGGGTGGTCATCAACTAATAACAGAGAAGGCATGTTCAACTCGGGTCGCTTTATATTCCGATCGCTAGCATAGCGAAAAAGGAGGCTCTGTGCTCCCCTGATGAAACAGCACAATCTGCTGTTAATTTGGCGGTTCCAGCGGAGGGGGGCAAAGGTGATTTACAGCGCCAGTCCCACAGGCTAGATTGTTGGGATCTACACCGTTACGCACTGCGAAATACCCCTCGATACCGAATGGAAAAGCTATGAATTACCAAAACGACGATTTACGCATTAATGATATTAAGGAACTCCTGCCGCCGGTGGCTCTGCTGGAGAAATTCCCGGCCACTGAACGCGCGGCAAAGACGGTGTCCCAGGCCCGCAGCGCAATTCACAATATCCTTCGTGGCAGCGACGATCGCCTGCTGGTGGTGATTGGCCCTTGCTCCATCCACGATACCCAAGCCGCCAAAGAGTACGCGGGGCGCCTGCTGGCGCTGCGTGAAGAACTGAGCGGCGAGCTGGAAGTGGTGATGCGCGTATACTTCGAAAAACCGCGCACCACCGTGGGCTGGAAAGGCCTGATCAACGATCCGCAGATGGACAACAGCTTCAACATCAACGACGGCCTGCGCCTGGCGCGCAAGCTGCTGGTGGAGATCAACGACAGCGGCCTGCCGGCCGCCGGCGAATTCCTCGACATGATCACGCCGCAGTACCTGGCGGATCTGATGAGCTGGGGCGCCATCGGCGCGCGCACCACGGAATCGCAGGTGCACCGCGAGCTGGCCTCCGGCCTCTCGTGCCCGGTCGGTTTCAAGAACGGTACCGACGGCACCATCAAGGTGGCGATCGACGCCATCAACGCCGCCGGCGCGCCGCACTGCTTCCTGTCGGTGACCAAGTGGGGCCACTCGGCGATCGTTAATACCAGCGGCAACGGCGACTGCCACATTATCCTGCGCGGCGGCAAAGAGCCGAACTACAGCGCGGCGCACGTGAAGGACGTCAAAGCCGGCCTGAGCAAAGCCGGGCTGCCGGCGCAGGTGATGATCGACTTCAGCCACGCCAACAGCAGCAAACAGTTCAAAAAGCAGCTGGACGTGAGTGCGGACGTGTGCGGGCAGATCAGCGGCGGTGAAAAAGCGATCATCGGCGTGATGATCGAAAGCCACCTGGTGGAAGGCAACCAGAACCTCGAAAGCGGCGAACCGCTGGTTTACGGCAAGAGCGTGACCGACGGCTGCATCGGCTGGCAGGACACCGAAACCGTGCTGCGCGATCTGGCGGCGGCGGTAAAAGCGCGCCGCGGATAACCGCAAACAATGAAAAGGGCCCGATAGCGGGCCCTTGTTTTATCTTTGCCATTGCACTTCTCTATATTCCACGACTTTAAGGCTTACAGTTAATGGGCCAATTAAGTCATTAAGCGACCCCCTTCGCATTATTCCTATTTAAGAAAAGAATAATTGTCACTGCTCGCGGCATTGTGCTTATATAAGACGCTTTTTTTATTCCATAAACCCCGCAGGCCTAATAAGCGGGGAGTGGTATGACCTTATTCCTTTCAGGATGAAAGAATTATGACAAACAATACCTCGCAGCCGCTGGGGCTGCACCGGATTAAATTCCATGGGAAAGGTGGTGAGTACTTCGCTATTTGGTTAGTCAATGCATTATTGACCGCCCTGACCCTGGGAATCTATTCCGCCTGGGCGACGGTGCGCCGTCGCCGCTATTTTTACGGCAACACGGAATTGGACGGCGATCGTTTCGACTACCATGCACAACCGCTGCAAATTCTGAAAGGGCGGCTGTTGGTGATCGGCGGCATCATCGTGTTTTATATCTTGCTGGCGATAACGCCACTGTTGGGGCTGCTGGCTTTGCTGGTGTTGCTTGCCCTGCTGCCGTGGATCGTTATCCGCAGCTGGCGCTACAATGCGATTATGTCGAGCTATCGCGGCGTGCGTTTTAATTATGTCTGCCGCACCGGGCGCGCCTATTGGGCTTTACTGTTCTGCCCGTTATTGCTGATTATCGGGCTGTATGTCGGTCTGATCATCTTGCTCGGCATTGGCAGCGGTCTTGGCAGCATCAACGCCATCGCTTTTATGCTGGTGCTGACGCTGATTTTGGCCGTGCCGGCATTTGCGGCGGTAAATGGTATTATTAGCGCACTGCAGCATGATTTGTACGTTAATAACCTGTTCTTCGGGCGCACTCCGTTTATTGCCGAACTGAAGAAATCGGCCTTTATCAAATTTGCCTTGATCGGCCTGCTCATATTCCTGCCATTCATGTTGGTCGCGTTGGTGTGCATCGGTTCGTTCTTCTTTACTCTCTATCAGATGGTGTTGATGGGGATGTTAACCAACGAAGCCATTGATGTGCTGGTGCTGGACAATATCAGCAGCCTTCTGCTGATGATGGTGGTGCTGTTAATCGGCGCGCTGGTGGCCAGCAGCTACCAGGTCGTTGCCCAGCGCAACTATCTGTTTAACCAGGCAAGGCTGAACGGCGACATCAAGCTGCATTCCTCAATGAAAACGCTGCCATACATGGGATTGTTGATCACCAATACCCTGATTACCCTGTTCTCGCTCGGTTTGGCGGCGCCGGTGGCGGAAGTGCGTCATGCCCGTTATCTGGCGGCCTGCACGGCGGTTGAAGGCGATCTGGCGCTGCTGGACATTACGGCGCATCAGGAAAGCGCCAACAGCGCGGTGGCCGAAGAAGCGCTGCAGGCGCTGGATCTGGGCGGCAACTTCTGAGGCGCCGATGATCCTTGAAGGCGCTTATCAGTTGCCGGGACGGGCCGCACGTGAGGCGGCTCGTCTGCTGGTGAACGAAAGCGGCGAAGGCGTGACGTTGCAGCGGCAGGATGAACAGCGTTACATCCCGCTGACGGACATTACCGTTTCTGCCGCGCTGGGTAATATTCCGCTGACGCTCACCTTCAAGGGCGGCGGGCGCTTTGTGCCTGATGACGACGCAGCCTTTCGCCGCTGGTTCTATCAGCGCCGTTCGCCAGGGTGGGTGCATCGCCTGGAACGCCATAAACGCGGCGTCGCTCTGGCGCTGCTGATGACGCTGCTGGCGGTAGTGGCTTACGTTTACGTGGTGCTGCCGTGGGCGAGCAGCGAGATCGCCATGCGCATCCCCACCTCGGTGGAACAGACGCTGGGCAAACATACGCAGACGTTTTTGGACCAGAGCGGCTTCGCGCCCTCTGCACTGCCGGCCGAGCGGCAACGGGCGTTGCAGCAGCTATTTCGGCAGGTGATGCCGGCCGAGATGCGCCAGGAGCGCACGCCGCTCTCGCTGAAGCTGATGGCGGCGCCCGGTGCGCCGAACGCCTTTATGTTGCCCGACGGCACGCTGGTGCTCAGCGATAGCCTGGTCACCTTGTCAAAAAACGACGATGGCCTGGCGGCGGTGATGCTGCATGAGATGGGGCATCACGCTCATCGTCACCCGATGCGCATGTTGGTGCGTTCGTCACTGGTGGCGTTGACGCTGATGTGGATGACGGGTGACGTCAGCGGCATCGGCGATACGCTGCTGCAGTCTGCGTCCTTCGTGAATGAGATGCAGTTTTCTCGCGGGATGGAGCGTGAGGCGGATGCGTTTGCGATAGCGGAAATGCAGCGCCAGGGGCGTTCGCTGGCGGAAATGGCGGCGATCTACCGCGCGTTGGCGCAGGCGCCTGAACGAGAAAAGACCGATGACTGGGCGCTGCCTGCCTGGCTCAGCACCCATCCGGCGATGCAGGAACGGCTGGACGCGGTGAATGAGGCGATGGCGCAGCAGCAATAAAAAAGCCCCCGGTGAAAACCGGGGGCTTTTTCGTGAACGGGCGAAATTACTTCGCTTTACCCTGGTTCGCTACGGCCGCCGCTTTTGCTGCGATCTCGTCGGCGTTACCCAGGTAGTAACGTTTGGTTGGCTTGAAGTTCTCGTCGAACTCATACACCAACGGCACGCCGGTTGGGATGTTCAACTCGAGGATTTCATCTTCGCTCAGGTTATCCAGGTATTTCACCAGCGCGCGCAGGGAGTTGCCGTGCGCCGCAACGATCACGCGCTCGCCGCTCTTGATGCGTGGCAGGATCTCTTCGTCCCAGTAAGGGATAACGCGATCGATGGTCAGCGCCAGGCTTTCGGTCAGCGGCAGCTCTTGCTCGGTCAGCGAAGCGTAGCGCGGATCGTGGCCAGGGTAACGTTCGTCTTCTTTGGTCAGCTCAGGTGGGGTCACCGCAAAGCCGCGACGCCATTGTTTCACCTGCTCGTCGCCGTATTTTTCCGCGGTTTCCGCTTTGTTCAGACCCTGCAGCGCGCCGTAGTGACGTTCGTTCAGCTTCCAGGATTTTTCGGTTGGCAACCAGGCCTGATCCAGCTCGTCGAGGATGTTCCACAGGGTGTGGATCGCGCGCTTCAGTACGGAGGTGTAAGCGAAGTCGAAAGTGAAACCTTCTTCTTTCAACAGCTTGCCTGCTGCTTTCGCTTCGGTGCGGCCCTTGTCGGACAGATCAACATCATACCAACCGGTGAAGCGGTTTTCTTGGTTCCACTGGCTTTCGCCGTGACGCACCAGAACCAGCTTAGTTACAGCCATAGCTTAACTCCTTAATAATCTGACATTTCAATGATAACGAAAATCATTATATTGCCGCGGGCCGGGGCTCGGCAATCGATAGTGTCTAACCATAGCCAATTTCTTGCCGCAAAGTAAGGGCTGGCGAAAGGAAAAAGCTGAATCGTTCAGGCTGATGCGGAAGGGGGAGAAACGGCACGTCGGAATCGCTCCGGACGCGCCGTGGCGTAGGGAAAATCAGGCCGATTTTTTCAGGCAGTTGCTCATGAAGGTTTTACGCGCGTCGCCCTTCAGATCCTTGGTCTTGGCGTCGGCGTTGCAGCTTTTCATTTTCTGCTGCTGCGGCGTCAGGGTTTTGCCGGACGCAGCGGTGCCTTCGGACTTCAGGCAGGTGCTCATAAAGGTGGAGCGATCGGCGCCTTTCAGCGACTTGGTGGATGCCTGCTGGTTGCAATCGGTCATGCGTTTCTGTTGGGCCGCCTGCGCCGGCGAAGGCGTTTTCGTCGCCGTCGTCGCGTCGGCCGCCATCAGATTGGTGCTCAGCATTAAGCCCGCCAGCAATGGAAGTGCAGTAATCAGACGCATAGGTGTTCCTTCAGCTATTGATTGGCCGCCATCGGCCGAAAATTGTGACGTTGCACAAGGCGTTGTGCTTATCACGGTAGCCTGAGTGTAGTGCGCGCTTTGGAATAAGGGAAGGTGGGCGCCGGTGGGGGGATGGCGCTAAAAGGTAAGCATTTATAACAAATTGCCCCCGGCCGCACGGCGAGGGGCGTAGCGGGTCAGATAGGATAAAACTGATAATGCGTGGCGCTGCGGTAGCGGCTCCCCGGTTGCAGCCAACAGTCCGGCTGCGGCCACTCGGGGTGGTGCGGGCTGTCCGGCAAAAACTCGCTCTCCAACGCCACGCCGGCATGGTTGGCGTAGCTGCCGCCATCGCGCGCCGGCGTGCCGGCCAGATAATTGCCGCTGTAGAGCTGCAGCGCAGGCGCGTCGGTGAACACGCTCATTTGCACTTGCCCGTCGGCGGACCACAAATGCGCCGCCGGGCTCTCCAGCGCCCCGCAGGTACGATGCAGCAGAAAGGCGTGATCGTAGCCTTTTACCCGCTGCTGGTCGCAATCGCGCAGGAAATCCTGCAGCAGCGTTTTCGGCTGGCGGAAATCCATGCCGCTGCCGTCCACCGGCGTCAGATCGGCGCAGGGAATGCCCTCGGCGTCAACGGGCAGATAGCGATCGGCGAACAGCTGCAGCCGTTGGGCGCGGGCGTCGGTGCCGGCGCCGTCCAGATTGAAATAGGCGTGGTTGGTCAGATTGACCGGGCAGGGGCGATCGACCTGCGCCAGATAGTTGATTTCCAGGCGATTATCCGAGGTCAGGCGGTAACAAACCTGCACGTCGAGATTGCCGGGGAAACCCTGATCGCCCTCCGCCGAATGCAGCGCATAGCAGACCTGCTGCGCATCATGCTGCACCCGGCGCCAGCGGCGGGCATGAAAACCGTCGGGGCCACCGTGCAGCTGATGGGCGCCCTGATTGGCGGCCAGCGTATGGGTTTTCCCGCCGATGGGCAGACTGGCGTTGGCGATGCGGTTGGCGTAACGGCCGACGGTGGCGCCCAGATAGGCGCCCTGACGTGGGTAGTCCGCCGGGCTGTGGCAACCCAGCAACAGCTCGCGCTTTTCACCGGATTTGAGCGGCAAGACGGCGGACAGCCAGGTGGCGCCCCAGTCCATCAGCGTCACCGTCATGCCGCCGGCGTTTTGCAGCAGTGTCAGCTGGTAAGGTTGCCCATCGGGCGCCGCTTCCGTGTTCACCGTCAGCATGGGCCGGCCCCCTGCGAAGCCTGGCAGACATAGAAGGTTTCCTGCAATCCGCCGGTTTGCCGCGGATACTCGTGCGCCACGGCGGCACGCACTGTCTCCACGAGATCCTGCGGCATCAGCGCGACGATGCAGCCGCCAAAGCCGCCGCCGGTCATACGCACGCCACCGCGCGGGCCGATCGTCGCTTTGACGATCTCGACCAACCGATCGATCGGCGGCACGGTGATTTCAAAGTCATCGCGCATCGAGGCGTGGGATTCCGCCATCAGCCGCCCCATGCGCTGCAGGTCGCCGGCCGCCAGCGCGTCGGCCGCCGCCAGCGTGCGGGCGTTCTCGCTGATGACGTGCCGCGCGCGTTTGGCCACCAACGGATCCAACTGATGTTGACGCGCTGCAAACTGTTCGGGGCTGACGTCGCGCAGCGCCTTGACGCCGAAGAATCGCGCCGCTTCTTCGCACTGTGTGCGGCGGGTGTTGTACTCGCTGTCCACCAGCCCGCGCTGCACATTGGAGTTGACGATCACCACCGCGACGTTGTCCGGCATCGGCACCGCACGGGTTTCCAGCGAGCGGCAGTCGATCAGCAGAGCGCTGTCGCGCCGGCCGAGCGCGGAGATCAACTGGTCCATGATGCCGCAGTTGCAGCCGACGAACTGGTTCTCCGCCTCCTGGCCGTTCAGCGCCAGCGCCACGCCGTCCAACGGCAGCTGATAGAGCGCCTGCAGCGCCTGGCCCACCGCCACCTCCAGCGCGGCGGAGGAGCTGAGCCCCGCCCCTTGCGGCACATTGCCGGCGATCACCAGATCCGCGCCGCCGAAGTCGGCGTTGCGGCGCTGAAGATGTTTCACCACGCCGCGCACATAGTCGGACCAGCGCTGATCGGGGTGGCTGACGATCGGCTCGTCGAGCGAGAATTGATCCTGCTGATTCTGATAATCGGCGGCCAGCACGCGGATCTGGCGGTCGTCGCGCTTGGCGCAGGCGATGACGGTTTGGTAATCGATGGCGCAGGGCAGCACGAAGCCGTCGTTGTAATCGGTATGCTCGCCGATCAGGTTCACCCGCCCCGGCGCCTGGATGGTCAACGCCGGCGCGTAGCCGAAGTGTTCGGTAAACAGGGAATGGGTAAGCGGTTTCAGGCTCATGCTTGGGCTCCGGCTTCACGGTAATGAATATCGCTGACGGCGCGCAGACGCTCTGCGGCCTGTTCAGCGGTCAGATCGCGCTGGGTTTCCGCCAGCATCTCGTAACCGACCATAAACTTGCGCACGCTGGCTGAACGCAGCAGCGGCGGATAGAAATGGGCGTGCAGCTGCCAGTGCCGGTTGTCGGCACTGTTGAACGGCGCGCCGTGCCATCCCATCGAATAGGGGAAGGAACACTGGAACAGGTTGTCGTAGCGGCTGGTCAGCTTCTTCAGCGCCAGCGCCAGATCTTGGCTTTGCGCCGCGCTGAGATCGGTGATGCGCTGCACCGCCGCTTTCGGCAGCAGCAGCGTTTCAAACGGCCAGGCGGCCCAGTAGGGCACTACCGCCAACCAGTGTTCGGTGTTGACCACGATGCGCTCGCCTGCGGCCAGCTCGCGCTGCGCATAATCCAGCAGCAGCGGGGAGGCGTGTTCCTGAAAATAGTCGTGCTGCAGGCGATCTTCGCGTTCGGCCTCGTTCGGCAGAAAGCTGTTGGCCCAGACTTGCCCGTGCGGGTGCGGGTTGGAGCAGCCCATCGCCGCGCCTTTGTTTTCAAACAGCTGTACCCAGGGATAGTGCTTGCCCAGCTCAGCGGTTTGCGCCTGCCAGGCGGCGACCACCTGTTCCAGCGCCGGCAGCGCCAGTTCGGGCAGGGTCTTGCTGTGATCGGGAGAGAAGCAGATCACCCGGCTGACGCCGCGCGCGCTCTGGCTGCGCATCAGCGGATCCTGGCTATCGGGCGCCGGTGGCGTATCGCTCATCAGCGCGGCGAAATCGTTGGCGAAAACATAGGTACCGCGATAATCCGGATTGCGATCGCCGGTGACGCGCGCATTGCCCGGGCACAGGAAACAGTCGGGATCGTGCGTCGGCAGCGTTTCCGTCGGGACGGCTTCTTGTTGGCCCTGCCAGGGGCGCTTGGCGCGGTGCGGTGAAACCAGCACCCACTGGCCGCTGAGCGGGTTGTAGCGGCGGTGCGGATGATCGATAGGGTTAAATTCCGTCATACGGTTCCTTTCTTGGCGCCGACGAAAGTGTAATCGCTTCCAATTACCGTCTTGAGACGCCCGTTGCTGAACAGGGAGAGGCTATTGCGCAGAAAGATAGCACGCCCGCGGGGGTAAAAAGGTGATCTAACGCGAAAAATGGAATCGTTTACACTTCATTGAAAAGCGCAGGAAGGGCGAAGAAAAGCGGGCGACAACGTGATTGAGGGCATTGCGGTGAGGTGCCGGTGATAGCGTTTTCACCCGACCAGCCGGCAGAGAGGGGGCTCTCTGCCGGCTTCAGCCGCTAAGAATGCTGGTACAGCGGATAGGTGAAGAACAGCAGATGGGTCAGGTTAAGCCCGAAATGGAACAGAATCGGCACCCACAGACGGCCGCTCCACATCCACGCCAGGCCGTAGATCACCCCGGCGAGGGTCGCGAAGATCACCATCAGCGTACCGCCCGCCAGATGCGCGGCGCCGAACACCAGGGAGGCGACGATCAGCGCCGGCCAGGCGCCCAGCCACTGGCTGAGACGCTGTTGCAGGTAGCCGCGAAACAGCGCTTCCTCGGCCATGCACACGAAGAACAGGTTTGCCATCACGAAAGGCAGGATCCAGGCGGGCGCATGCAACTCGATTTTTAAGCCGCCCAGCGCGACGGCCAGCAGCAACAGCGCCGGCACGGCCAGCAGCAGCGCAATCCAGCCCGTTTTGCCGGCGTTGCCGCCGCGTTCGGCGGAAAACAGCGTGGGCAAGCAGGCGAACAGCAGGAAGGGCACCATCGCCTTATCGAAGTTGTAATACATGGTGAACGGTGCGCTGAGCGGGCCGGCTTTTTCGCCGTCGATCATCAGCTGATTGTGGATGCCCGGCACCAGGTGCAAGAACAGCGCCACGCAGCCGGCGACCACCAGCCCTTCGAGCGCAATCGCCAGATTACGCTGCTCGCGAAAATGGTGGCGCAGCCCCGCCAGTGCCACGATGGCCAACAGGCAACCCAGGCTGAGCGGCGTCAGTACCCCATGATAAAGCCCCATGCCCGCCGAGGCGGCCAGGATCACCCAGGCTATCAGCCGATTGAACGGCAAGAAAAATAACGAAGCAGCCAGTACGCCCCACATAATATGTCCCTTTAAATATGTACACGGCGCTCAGCGCCTTTGCGGCGTGCGATGATGGCGAAATTGAGCGCTAGAGCGGATAGTAGCACACCAAGATGACGCTAAAGGTCGGGGCAGTGATGCATTTGTGCATGATGCCGGCCCACACGACCGGCGGCGATGAGGGTTAGCCTTTCATCCAGGCCTGCGAACGGGTGATTTCGGCCAGGTTTTGCAGGGTATCCAGGCTCTGCTGGTGGATCTCCTGCGTGGGGGCTGCGCACAGATCGTGCAGTACGGTCACCTGAAAGCCGGCGTCGTGCGCCTGCCGCGCGGTGCTCTCGATGGCGAGCGGCGTGCTGACGCCCGCCAGAAGCAGATGGTGGCACCGATGTTGCCGCAGCCAGGCTAACAAATTGTTACCGGAGAAAGCGCTGACTGCCGTTTTTTCAAACTGCAGATCGGTCTCTTCCTGATGCAGTTCGGGCATCCAGCGGCAGCCCGGGCCGTTTAACCGCAGCGCGCCGATCTGCTTGAGATGGTTGAACAGCGGCGAATGGGGCGGAATGTCATGATAATCGTCGGCGAATCCCACCCGCACCCAAATCACCGGGATTTTTCGCACCCGGGCATAGGCCGCGGCGGCATTGACGTTGGCGAGCAGGTGGGTCGCTGCCACCTGTTCGTGGCAGTGGTTGGCGCGCCCTTTGGGCCCGATCAGATCTTCGATCAGGTCGATGATAATCAACGCAGCGGACATGGCGTCTCCAGAAATGGCCTTCTTCCTTTCTATGATAAAAGGCCAAATGTGATGTGCTGCGGTGAAGTGTTGCCGGATATGTTTACGCCGCGTTTCAGGCGGAGGCTGTCTCCAGCCGTTGCTGTTGGTAACCATAGCCGCCTTCGCCGTCGGGCACGAAGCTGAGGCGGTGAGTGATGCACTGCGGCGCATCTTCGGCATGGTGCGAGACGAACAGCAACTGGGTAGCGCCCTGGCCGATCAGCACGTCGATGAAGCGGCGCACCAGCTGGCGATTGAGCGGATCCAGCCCCTGCAGCGGCTCGTCGAGGATCAGCAGCGCCGGGTGTTTCACCAGCGCGCGGGCGATCAGCGCCAGCCGCTGTTGGCCCCAGGAAAGGCTGTGGAACGGGGCGTCACCGCGCGCGCCGTTGAGCCCGAGCAGCGCCAGCCATTGCTCTGTCAGCTGCCGCTGACGATCCGAAACCGCCTGATAAATGCCGATCGAATCGAAAAACCCTGACATCACCACGTTGCGCACGCTGGTGTTGACGCGATAATCCAGATGCAGGCTGCTGCTGACGTAGCCGATATGGCGTTTGATTTCCCAGATGGTTTCCCCGCTGCCGCGGCGGCGGCCGAATAGCGTCAGGTCGTTGCTGTAGCCCTGTGGATGATCGCCGGTGATCAAGCTGAGCAATGTGGATTTGCCGGCGCCGTTCGGGCCGACGATCTGCCAGTGTTCGCCGGGATTTACCTGCCAGTCGAGGTGATTGAGGATCGGCCGATCGTTATAGCTGACCACGCCGTCACGCAGGACGATCAGTGGCCGATCCGCCGGCAGGGCTACTTTTTGCGTCGGATCCTCGGTTTCCGGCAGCGCCAGCCCGCTGAGATTTTCGCTGTGCGCCAGCTGCGCCACCAGCGCGTCCGCCATCACCTGGCTGCGCGGCCCGCGGCTGGTCAGGGTGCAGTCCGCCAGCACGCCCACCCGCCGGACAAAATCCGGGATTTCGTCGAACCGGTTGAGCACCAGCACCACGGTTTGGCCCTGGGCGGAAAGCTCGCTCAGCAACGCGGCGAGCTGCGTGCGTGAGTGCACGTCCAGCCCGTCGAAGGGTTCGTCGAGGATCAGCAGGTCGGGCTCGGGCATCAGCGCCCGGCACAGCAGGGTCTTGCGCGTTTCGCCGGTGGAGAGGTATTTGAAGCGGCGCGTCAGCAGGGCGGTGATGCCGAACTGTGCGGCCAGCCGCTCACAGCGCGCGGCGTCTTTCACCTCTTCCTGAATGATTTCCGCCGCGGTGCGGCCGGTGTCGTCTTCGTCCGCGCTGAGCAGATCGGTGTTGTTGCGTTGCCACTCGTCGCTGACCATTTTTTGCAGCTGTTCGAAGGAGATGCGCACCGCGTGCTGAAAGTCGCTGCGGCGCTCGCCGCCGAGCAGAACCAGTTCGTCGGCCAGCGCCCGCGCCAGGGCGGATTTGCCGCTGCCGTTGGCGCCGACGAAGGCCCAGCTGTCGCCGGCCTGGATTTCCAGCGCGTCCAGCGTCAGGGTGCGGGTATCGCTTAAGCGGAATGAACCTTGCGAAATGTGCAACGACGACATCACCTGTTCCTTTTTTTGCAATTATTTGCCTTAGAAATAGGCGCATTGCAGGGGGATGTCAATCAACAAAAATGCAACGTTACGTTGCGCTTAACACAACGTGGCGACAATCACGTGGTCGGCGTTGAACAGGGCGTGTACGGCGGCGCCGACGCTCAGTTGCAGACGCTGCAGCTCCGCCGTCGTCAGCGTGGCGCACAGGGTTTCGCCCCCCGCCAGCGTCACCAGCACCTCGCTGTGTTCGGCGCCTGGCTGAATGCCGGCCACCACGCCCGCCAGCGCGTTATCCGCGCCGGCATGTTCCGCCGTCTCGACGCTTAACCGCACCCAGGGCGCCTTGATCAGCGCCAGCACCTCTTTGCCCGGCGTCAGCTGCAGCCGGTCGGCGCTTTGCTGGGTAATGGCCGCCGTCAGGCGAGTGCTGCCGTCGTTCAATAAAATCGCCAGGTGCTGCTGCACCTGCTGATGATCGCGTTCGATGACGGTACCGAAGAATTGATTGCGCGCGCTGGTTTGCAGCGAGAAGCGCGAGATGGCCGCCAGCAGGCTGTCGAGCGGCAGATCGTCCTGCTGCAACACGTCGAAGGCCTTTTGCTGCACCTGACCCAGCAGGTCATACAGTTGGATCAGCCGCTGGCCATAGCGCGTCAGCTGTGCGCCGCCGCCGCCTTTCCCGCCGGTGGCGCGGTCCACCACCGTTTGTTCCGCCAGCTGGTTCATCTCATTGATGGCATCCCAGGCGCTTTTGTAGCTGATGCCCGCCAGTTTGGCGCCCTGGCTGATGGAGCCGGTGTGCTGCACCTGTTTCAGCAGCGCGATGCGGCGCGGATCGGCGAACAGCTTTTGCTGGAGTTTGAGAGTCAGAAGAATTTCGGCCTGCATAGCGCATCCTGTCGGCGGCAAAAATCTTATTGTCGCCGATTTGGCGGCAAAGCGCCAAACGCAGTGCGCTGGAGAGCGGGGTAATAAAGACTGGCATTGTTTTGTTGTTATAATATAACATAACAGAAAAACGATAAGGCTTTACGCCGGCTGCGGCCGGTTTTTATTTCACCACAGGGATGCTCCACATGAGTACGACACGCCGGCGTCTTGTCACGCCCAGAAAATCTTTATGCCTGGCCGTCGCCTGGGTCGGTGGCGCACTGACGGCGCCGCTGGCTTTCGCCGCCGACTGCGATAAAGCCCGCAGTGCCACGGGATGCGAAGAACATCTCACCGTGGAGGCGGCGGCTCCCGCCGGGCGCTACGATGCGTTGAACGCCGTGAGCCGCAGCGCGTCACAGCTCGGGCTGACCGCTCGGGAGACGCCGCGCAGCATCGATATCATCAGCGCGCGGGCGATCCAACAGCGGGGCGATCGCTCGCTGGCTGCCGCCGTCGAGCGCGCCACCGGTCTGTCCGGCGTCGCTTCGCCAACGTTGTCCAACAACTTTTCCGCGCGCGGTTTCCGGCCGATCGCCTGGCTGTATAACGGCGTAGAAATGCCCGGCAGCACGCTGCAGCTGGGCGATCCGGCGCATTACGACAGCATCGAGATACTGCGCGGGCCGGGATCTGCCTTGAACGGCCTGAGCGCCGCAGGCGGCAGCGTCAACCTGATCTCGCGGCGGCCGACCTTCAGCCGCCAGCCGGTTGAACTCGACTATGGCTTCGGCAGCTACCACAGCCAGCGTTTGCATCTGGGAGCCGGCGGCGCGCTGGTGGACGATGCGGTGGCGTACCGGCTGGACGTCAGCGGCAACGACAGCGGCAGCAACGTGCAGGACGAGCGCGATCGGCAGAAGCGGGTTTCCGGCTCGCTGCTGTTTAAGCTGACCGACGATGCGCTGTTGACGCTGAGCCTGGACCGCATGCTCAACCGCACCAACAACCCTTACTACGGCACGCCGCTGCTGGATGGGCGCATTGCCGGCGAGCTGCGCGACATCAATTACAACAACCTGACCGACAGCCGTATTCAGAGCAACGCCACCGCATTTCAGGCCGGTCTGGACTGGTTTATGACGCCCGAAGTGGAATGGCATAACCAATTCTATTACTACAGCGGCTTTCGCGAATGGCGCAACGTCGAGCGTTTCCGCGTCGCGGCGGCGGCCCGGCCCGGCGACGTCAACCGCGACTCTTTCGGCGCCCTGGCGCACGACGACGATCTGATCGGCAACCGCAGTTCGCTGGTGTTCGATCGCGCCATTGCCGGTTTCGATAACCGGTTGCTGGTCGGCTTCGATCTGAGCAAGCGGCATTTTCAGTACTACTCCAACGGTTTCCCCGGTTCCGAAGACGTGCCGCTCGGCGCGCCGTCCAGAGAGCCGTTCGCGCAGGGCACCGATCGCCAACGCGCGCCGGTGCGCCACGTCACCCAGAATCAGTACGCCGCCTTTCTTGAAGATCGCTTCAGCCTGACCGAGCGTTTAGCGTTGCTGGGCCAGTTGCGCTACAACCATATGGACATGGACTGGCGCTTCCAGGGGCCGCAGGAAGAGAGCCGCGCGCGCACCTACGTTTTCAGCACCTGGAGCCTGGGCCCCAGCTATGCATTGACCGATAACCTCACGCTCTACGCCAACTACACCACCGGCCAGGAGCCGGGCAACGATCTGTTCTTCCTCAGCCCGGCGCAGATCGATCTGCCGCTGACGCGAGCGCGCCAGTGGGAGGCCGGCGCCAAAGGGCAGTTTTGGGGTAACAAGGGCGAGGCGACGCTGGCGCTGTACGAACTGCGCAAGGACAACCTGTTTGTGCCCGACGCGCAGCGGCCGGATGCGTTGAACGCGGTAGGCAGGCAGACGTCGCGCGGCATCGAGCTTGGCGTGGTGCTGCGTCCCGACGAGCGCTGGGAGCTGGCCGGCAACGCCGCCTACACGCACGCCCGCTACGACGACTATCGCGGCGGTAGCCCGCTGCGCAGCTACAACGGCAATCGCCCGGCCTATATCCCGGACTGGACCGCCAACCTCAGCGTGCATTATCAGGCGACGGAACGTTTGGGGCTGGCTTCTTCGCTGCGCTACGTCGGCAGCAGTTACAACGACGATGCCAACCGGCGCAAGATGCGCGCGTACACCACGCTTGATCTGGCGGCGGACTATCAGCTGACGCCGATCGTCGATGTCGGTTTCCGCATTCGCAACGCCACCAACCAGCTGTACGCCTATCAGCGCACCTATCCGGATCAGGCGCTGATTGCGCCGCCGCGCAGCTATGAAACCTTCGTGTCGGTCAGGTTCTGACGGCGTGAAACATTCGTTTTACTCGCTGCTGTATGCCCTGGGCTTGATGTGGGGCGTCTCGCTGCCCGCCAATGCCGTCAGCCTGCACAATTGTGGGGCAATGCGCGATTACCCGCAGCCGCCGCAGCGGGTGCTGGTCTACGCCAATCCGGCGCTGGAAAACCTGCTGGCGCTGGGGCTGGCCGGCCGTGCGATCGGCGTGGTCGGGTATGACCGCGCGCGCGATCCCGCGCCGACGGCGCCGGCCGAGGCGCTGCGGGCGCCTGCCAGCCCGGCGCCGCCCACGGCGGAAGCGTTGCTGCTGATGCGGCCGGATTTTGTCTATTCGGCCAGTTATTACTGGCTGCACAGCCCGGAAACGCCAGATCGGGCGCGGCTGGCGGAATGGGGCATCGGCACTTATCTCTCTCCCGGCGCCTGCAGCGGCCAGCAAAGCGCGATCGCCGCCGCGCTGACGTTCGAAGACATTTTCACCGAGCTGCGGGAGCTGGCGCGTATCTTCAACGTCAGCCGCGCCGGTGAAGCGCTGATCGAACGGCTGCGCGGGCAGTTGAGGGCGCTTGAGCCGCAGCGCGCGCCATTGCCGCATCGGCGTCTGCTGTGGTGGTATGCCGGCGCGCAGACGCCCTATGTGGCCGGCTGCTGCGGCGCGCCAGGCTTGCTGAGCCGCAGCGTCGGCAGCGAGAACCTGTTCGGCGATCTGCCCGAACTGTGGCCGACGGTGTCCTGGGAGGTTATCGCCGCCCGCGATCCGGATGCGATCGTGCTTGGCGATCTGCCGCGCGGCGGCTTCGGCGACAGCGCGGCCGACAAGATCGCCTTTCTGGAGCATCACCCGCTGACCGCGACGCTGCGCGCCGTGCGTCAGCGGCGCTACGTGATCCTCCCCGGTTACGACATGGACCCTTCCGCCCGCACCGTGGCGGCGCTGGGCCGTTTGATTCGGGGCCTGGCGGCCTTGCCGCCGCAGGCTCCGACGCTTTCCAACAAGGAACCTTGATATGACTGCCGTTTCATTCTCTTCGCTGCTGGACTCCTGGGATCGCCAGCAGGCGGCCTACATCGCCGAACGCGAAGCGCGTTTTAACGCCCTGCTGGACGTGCTGGCGCTGGCCGTCGGCCAGGATTTTCACGTGCTGGATCTGGCCTGTGGCCCGGGATCGCTGAGCCTGCGTATTTTGCAGCGCTTTCCGCAGGCCAGAGTGACCGCCATCGATCTCGATCCGCTGCTGCTGGCGGTGGCGCGCGGCGCACTGGCGGAGTATGGCGATCGGATCCGCATTCTGCAGGCCGATCTGGCGGATCCGGCCTGTTTTTCCGTGCTGTCCGGCCCTACGCCGCAGGCGGCGGTGTCCAGCACGGCGCTGCACTGGCTGATGCCGGAGCAGCAGCTGGCATTGTACCGTAACGTCGCCGGGCTGCTGGCCGCCGGCGGCGTATTCCTCAATGCCGATCATCAGCGCTGTGATCACCGTCAGCCGAGGTTGAAAGCGTTGGCGGAGCGGCACGACGAGCAGACCCAACAGCGCGCCTGGGACAGCGGCGTTGAGGATTGGGATCGTTGGTTCGCCGGCGCGCTGCAATCGCCGGCCTTGGCCGCTTATCAGGCCGAGCGCGAAGCGCTGTTCGCCGGCCGCCCGGTACCGCCGCCGACGCCGGTGGATTTCCAGCTCGCGACCCTCAGACAAGCCGGTTTCAGCGAGGCGGGGACGGTATGGCAACTGTTGGACGACTATGTGATCGCAGGCTGGAAATAGCATGAGCCGGCGGTTACTGCCCGGCCGTGAGGCCGGCTGGTTGTTGCTGCTGGCGGCGGCGCTGCCGCTGGCCCTGCTGGGCGCCACCTTGTCGGGGCCCGCGCCGATCGCGTGGCGCGACGCCTGGCGCATTGTACTCGGCGTCAGCGGCGGCGCAGCGTCCGATGCCGAGGTGTATCAGCGCATCATCTGGTCGCTGCGGATGCCGCGCGCGCTGTTGGCGGCGCTGGCCGGCGCCGGGCTGGCGTTGGCGGGCACCGTGCTGCAGTCGCTGACCCGCAACCCGCTGGCCGATCCCTGGGTGCTGGGGATCTCCTCCGGCGCCGGCGTGGGGGCGGTGACGGTGTTGGTGTTGGGGCTGGGAGGCGGCCTGCTGTCGGTGTCCGGCGGGGCGTTTATCGGCGCGCTGGCGGCGTTTGCGTTGGTGATGCTGCTGGCCGGGCGTTCGCTGCAGGGGGAGTCCACGCTGTTTATTCTGGCCGGGGTGGCGGTGACGCAGCTGCTCTCCGCGCTGACTTCGCTGATCACCCTCTGGCAGGCGGACGCCAACGCCACGCGCGGCGTGATGTTCTGGCTGCTGGGATCGTTCAGCGACGCGCGCTGGCCGCAGGTCGGGCTGTGCGGGCTGGCGCTGGCGGCGGCGCTGCTGCTTTGCTGGCTGCGGGCGGGTGAGCTGGACGCGCTGGCGTTTGGCGGCGTGACCGCCGCTTCGCTGGGGGTGGCGGTGGCCCCGCTGAAGCTGCTGCTGTATGTGGCGACCACCGCGCTGACGGCGGCGATCGTCGCGTTCAGCGGCGCGGTGGGGTTTATCGGGCTGACGGTGCCGCACGTCGCCCGGCGGCTGGTCGGTTCGCGGCATCGGCTGCTGTTGCCGGCCAGCGCGCTGTGCGGCGCCCTGTTCGCCGTGGCGGCGGACACGCTGGCCAGAACGCTGTTTGCCCCGCGCGAGCTGCCGGTCGGGGTGCTGACCGCACTGCTGGGGGTGCCGATATTCCTGCTGTTGCTGTATCGGAAGGTCAATGCATGACGATTGAAAAAGCGCGCTCTGGCCTGTGTGCCGAAGCGGTGAGCTGGCGAGCGGGGGCGCGTACGGTGCTGGAAAATCTCAGCTTCTGCGCCTTGCCCGGTGAGGTCACCGGCGTGCTCGGCGTCAACGGCAGCGGTAAATCCACGCTGCTCAAGCTGCTGGCCGGGCTGCAGCCCGCCGCCGGGGGCCGCGTTTGGCTGGAAGGGCGCGAAATTACCGCGTTTTCCGGGCGGGAGCGCGCCAGGCGCATCGCCTTTCTCGAGCAATCCGCCCCCGGCGCCTTCGCGCTGCCGGTGAAGGAGGCGGTGCTGCTGGGGCGCCTGGCCCATACCGGCCGCTGGCGCGGTTTCGGCGCCGAGGATCGCCGCCTCGCCGGGCAGGCGATGGAGCAAGTGGGCATCAGCCACCTGGCCGATCGCGATTGGCAGCGGCTGTCCGGCGGCGAACGGCAGCGGGTGCATCTGGCGCGCGCGCTGGCGCAGCAAACGCCGTGGCTGCTGCTGGACGAGCCCGCCAATCATCTGGATATCGCCCATCAACAGCAGTTTATGGCCTTGCTGCGGCGGCTGAAACTCAGCGTGGTGGTGACGCTGCACGATCTTAATCTGGCGGCCTGTTATTGCGATCGGGTCGCGCTGCTGCAGCGGGGCGGGATCTGTGCGGCGGGCGCGCCGCGGCAGGCGCTGACGCCGGAGAACATTCACGCGGTATATGGTGTGGAGGCCAGGCTGGCGGCGCCCGCCGGCTATGCGCCGCTGTTGATCTATTACCCCGCGCCGGGATGAGGGCGGCTGAAAGGGCACGTTTGGCCGATCACAATTTCGCCTCGCTGGCTAAAATAACTCCGTTTTACCGATTTTTTTGGGTTAGAATAACCTGATATGCGGTGAAAGGCATTTGCCGCTCAATGGGCAGTTAAGCGAGGCTATCATGTTGGAATTATTGAAAAGTCTGTTGTTCGCCGTGGTGATGGTGCCGGTGGTCATGGCGCTCATTCTCGGCCTGATCTACGGTTTTGGCGAAGTGTTCAACGTCTTCTCCAAAGTGGGCCGTTCGAAAGAAAACCGCACCCAGCACTGACCGTTCCCCATCCCGATACCCGCCGGCATTCCCCGGCGGGCATTCCTCAAGTTATCTCACGCTTTGCCGATAAACCGCATGACAAGCTTTCGCGCAACGTTATATTATTTTTTATATAACGAAGAGTGATAATGCACGTTAACTTGCGGAGAAAAACAATGAAACAGCAATGGACTAAATGGGTTGGCGGGATCGTTCTGGCATCGGGTCTGGTGGCTCAGGCTGCGGCGGCGGAAAAGATCACCGTGTTCGCCGCCGCGTCGCTGACCAATGCGCTGCAAGACATCGCCACCCAGTATCAAAAAGGCAAGGACGTGCAGGTGGTTTCCTCCTTTGCGTCGTCCTCGACGCTGGCGCGCCAAATTGAGCAGGGCGCCCCGGCCGATTTGTTCATCTCCGCCGACCAACAGTGGATGGATTATGCCATCGACAAGCAACAGATGGTGAAAGACACCCGTTACACGCTGCTGGGCAACGAACTGGTGCTGATCGCCGCCAAGAGCGATAAGCAAGACAAGATCGCCATCGACAAGCAGACCGACTGGGCCAAGCTGCTCAACGGCGGCCGCCTGGCGGTGGGCGATCCGGATCATGTGCCGGCCGGCATCTACGCTAAGGAAGCGCTGGAACACCTGGGCGCCTGGAGCGCATTGGAGCCGAAACTGGCGCGCGCCAACAATGTGCGTAGCGCCATGGCGCTGGTGGAGCGCGGTGAAGCGCCGCTCGGCATCGTCTACGGCTCCGACGCGGTCGCCAGCGACAAGGTGAAAGTGGTGGGCGTGTTCCCGGAAGACAGCCACAAACCGGTTGAATATCCGATGGCGATGGTGAAAGATCGTCAAAATCCAACGGTCAGCGCTTTCTATACCTATCTGAAGAGCCCGGAAGCGGCCGCTATTTTCGAACATTATGGATTCACCCCGCGTAAATGATTCTGAGTGAGTACGAGTGGCAGGCGGTTGAGCTGAGCCTGAAAGTCTCCGGTTTGGCGGTGGTCTGCAGCCTGCCGTTCGGCATTCTGATGGCCTGGGTGCTGGTGCGTTGCCGCTTCCCCGGCAAGGCGCTGCTGGACGGCGTCATTCACCTGCCGCTGGTGCTGCCGCCGGTGGTGGTCGGCTATTTGCTGTTGATCGCCATGGGGCGGCGCGGCGTTATCGGCGAGTGGCTGTACGACTGGTTCGGTTTCAGCTTCAGTTTCAGCTGGCGCGGCGCCGCGCTGGCGTCGGCGGTGGTGGCGTTTCCGCTGATGGTGCGCGCCATTCGGCTGGCGCTGGAGGCGGTGGATACCCGGCTGGAGCAGGCGGCGCGCACGCTGGGCGCCAATCCGTGGCGGGTGTTTTTCACCATCACGCTGCCGCTGTCGCTGCCCGGCGTCATTGTCGGCGTGGTGCTGGCCTTCGCCCGTTCGCTGGGGGAGTTTGGCGCCACCATCACCTTCGTCTCCAACATTCCCGGTGAAACCCGCACCATTCCGCTGGCGATGTATACGCTGATTGAAACGCCGGGGGCGGAGGCCGCCGCCGCGCGTCTGTGCGTGATCGCCATCGTGCTGTCGCTGGCTTCGCTGATGGTGTCCGAATGGCTGGCCCGCTGGGGCCGCAAACGGATGGGGGTGTAAATGCTGGAGCTGGATTTCTCGCAGCAGCTGGGCGACCTCAATCTCAACGTCCGCGCCGATTTGCCGGCGCAGGGCATCACCGCGATTTTCGGCCTGTCCGGCGCGGGCAAAACCTCCCTGATCAACGCCATCGGCGGCCTGACCCGTTTGCAGCAGGGGCGTATCGCGCTCAATGGCCGTACGCTGGTGGATACCGCCTCCGGCCTCTGCCTGCCGCCGGAAAAGCGCCGTATCGGCTATGTGTTTCAGGATGCGCGGCTGTTCCCGCACTACCGGGTGCGCGGCAACCTGCAGTACGGCATGGCGGCCGGCATGCGCGCGCAGTTCAATACCATCGTCGAGCTGCTGGGCATCGGGCCGCTGTTGAACCGGCTGCCGCTGACGCTCTCCGGCGGTGAAAAACAGCGGGTGGCGATCGGCCGCGCGCTGCTGACCGCGCCGGAACTGCTGCTGATGGATGAACCGCTGGCTTCGCTCGATCTGCCGCGCAAACGCGAGCTGCTGCCGTATCTGGAGCGGTTGGCGCAGGACGTGAACATCCCCATCCTTTACGTCAGCCACAGCCTGGACGAGATCCTGCGCCTGGCCGAGCAGGTGATGGTGCTGGATCGCGGTGAAGTGCGCGCGTTCGGCGGGCTGGAAGAAGTCTGGGCCAGCAGCGCGCTGCGGCCGTGGCTGCAGCGTGAAGATCAGAGCAGCGTGCTGCGCGTCAGCGTGATTGAGCATCATCAACGTTATGCCATGACGGCGCTGGCGCTTGGCGATCAAAGGCTGTGGGTCAGCGGCATCGACGCTGAATTGGGCACCCAACTGCGCATCCGCATCAACGCCGCCGACGTCTCGCTGGTGCTGCAGCCGCCGGTCAACAGCAGTATTCGCAACGTCTTGCCGGCCAAGGTGAGCGAGTGTCTGGACGTGGACGGACAGGTGGAAGTGAAACTGGCGGTCGGCGAACACGTGCTGTGGGCGCGCATTACGCCATGGGCGCGCGATGAACTGGCGATCCGCCCCGGGCAGTGGCTGTATGCGCAGGTGAAGAGCGTGTCTATCAGCCGCGAGAGCCGCTAAGGCAGACCCTCCCGGCGGGAGGGCGAAAAGATTACAGCACGCGGGTGCGGATCACCTCGGCGATGCCCGGCTGCAGGTTATCGGCGATCACCAGATCGGCACGTTCCTTGATGGCGTCATCGGCATTGCCCATCGCCACGCCCAACCCGACCGCTTCCAGCATGCTGATGTCGTTGTAGTTGTCGCCGAACGCCACCACCTGATCCATGCTCAACCCCTGCGACTCTACCCATTGACGCAGGCGTTTGCCTTTGCTGTTGCCGCCTTTGGCGATATCCACCTGATCGTGCCAGGACCATTCGCACGCCAGCCCCAGCTCTTTTTCCACCGTGTCGGCAAACTCGCGCAGCGCCGGAATATCGGCGTGCGAGGTGGCGAATTTCCAGATCGCCTGCGCGTCGTCGGCCGCCTGCGTCAGGCTGCCGACCTGCAGCAGCGTCGGGCGCTGCGCCGCCGGCAAAGTTTCGGCCCAGGCCAGCGAGCGAATCACGTGGCCGCTCGGTTCCTGATACAGCATGGCGTCGTCAACGTACATCAGCCCGTGAATGTCGGTCTGTTTGAGCATCTGCAGCACCTGCTTGGCCTGATCTTTCGCCAGCGGATCGGCGGCCAGCACCTTTTTCTGCTGAAAATCATACAGGTAGGTGCCGTTGCAGCAGATGGCCGGGGTATCTATCTGCAGCGCCTGGTAAAACGGATGGATGGCGACGTGGTGGCGGCCGGTGACCACCACCACCTGGACGCCGGCGGCGCGCGCCTGCGCCAGCGCTTCCAGCGACTGCGGTAAGATGCGTTTTTGGTTGTCCAACAGGGTGCCGTCAAGATCGAGGGCGATGACGCGGTAGCTCATAGGGTTCTCGTTATCGTTAGCCATAAAATTAATCCGATGGTACATCTTGTATATGATTTATAAGAATCAACAAGTTATTTTTATCGGGGGTGCTATTGGGGTGCTGGTGGGGCAAGCCCCACACAGCATTACTTGCAGCGTTCCAACTCTTCTTTGGCTTCTTTTCTTCGTTGATCAATCAGTTCGGCCAAGTCAGCAACGTGTACCATTCGCGGTGATTTTTGGGTGTTCCCTACGCGAAATGTCGCTATAGGTAGCTTACC
The DNA here is from genome assembly GCF_049065515.1 of Serratia sp. SA088. Classification (NCBI taxonomy): domain Bacteria; kingdom Pseudomonadati; phylum Pseudomonadota; class Gammaproteobacteria; order Enterobacterales; family Yersiniaceae; genus Serratia; species Serratia sp. SA088. The sequence continues at coordinate 63,989 of NZ_JBAKGW010000004.1, read as the reverse complement.
CTCTGCGGCCTTCTGTTCAGCAGTTGACGGACGCAGTCCGAGATAACGCTCAGCAATTTCCGATAGTGGAATACTGGACCTTTCGTATTCCGCCATCAACAAAAACATCGTATTCATATTTTATCTCCACACGTTTCACCCGCCGCATACGGGTATTAATTCAAGTGTGACATGTCACACTGTTAATTTCGTTTCGTGCCATCCCAGGGTAAGCCAGCATGCCGCATCACCTACGCATGGACATTCATTTACCGGCAGTTTATCGCCGCATTTTTTACAAGATCGCTGCTGCTGGTGGCTCAGTTTCTGCAGATATTCTGCGTGGCATCGCCGGATGAGCAAGCCCACAACTTCGTTGAATTCATAAGGTTCGCGGCCAGGACGCAGGCCTGTTAAAAGTTCCTGCGCCATCTGCTCTTCTTCTGGCTCCAGCTGCAGCTCACGAATAACGATCCCGCCTTTACGCTGGCGCGCTCGCTGGGCCGCTTTACGTTCTGCCGCTGTCTTAGCCATTCCCACCCTCCGGCGCTGCTGCCAGCATTGCGGCATACTGCCGTTTAGCGATAGCAATTTGCCTTTCATTCTCTTCTCTGGATTTAGGGCCGTTAAGAGGATAGCGCAGATGCTCTCGATACAGAGCGGGCCATTTAACAGCTAACGCCAAGCGCAGCTGTTCATCAGTCGGCTCAACCGGCACTAACTTGTAACCGCTACTTACAGGTTGAGCCAGCATTGCGGCGTGGCAGGCTTCCACAGCTTCGCATAGCTTTGTTCGATGGTGCTTAGCGGCGCTGCCGCTGTTCCAATCCGTACCCATTGCCATGCCACCGGCGTGTTTCAGCAAGGTGAGAAAACACTCCGGCACTGCTGGCGCTGGCGGGGCGGTGATGTGTAACCGTGGCTCGCCGTCTTTCGGTTCCGGCCATTGGCGCGCCATGTTCACCTTCAGCTTTTCGATCATTGCTTGGGTGATCTGTTCGTCAGTGATGCCAGCGCGGCGTTGCGCATCCCACAGCAGGAATTGCATATCAGCCCACTCGCTGAGGTCGTCAGGCTGGGCTGCGGCTTCCAGCGCTTCTTTGCTGAGGTGCTTCAACGGGCCAATGGGGCCGACTTTGCCGAATGTTGATCGTGACCATTCGGCGTGAGCTTCGCGAACTGCATCCCGGTCATTAGGTGAATCGGTCATGGCGTAAACCTCGCGAACCTCGCAACCCTCACGAACAGCCTGGTTCTTGCCGAGTTCATCAAGAATACCTAGCCAGTCTCCATTTACTGATTTGAATTGCCAGCCTGCCAGCTCAAGGCCTTGCACCGGCTGCGCCTCCCGGTTAGCCGCTGCGCTCAGTTCAGCGAGACGGTCACGGCAGCGCAACAGTTCGCTGGCCATCTCCTCAACAATCCACTTATTGAACAATCCGCGCATCGCAGCGCCTTTTCTGCAGTCGTCGATTACCTGCTCAATCTGCTCAGTCGTTAGTGTCATGCATCCCCCGATTTTTTATCTGCTCTGCGCACCGCGGTTCGAATCATAGTGCGGCGATGGATTGCTTTTGCCGTGTAACGCAGGTAGCCAAGGCCATAGGCCGCTTTCGCGCTGCGCCACATGTAACTAGATGCCATGCTGATGACGAACCCGGCAATGGCTAGGCCACCGGCCAGGCAGACGGTAGCGCCAACAATAGCGATGATGTGGCTGATGATTGATACGAGCATCCTACTAATCCCCCACGGTGAACCCAGCGGCGCGCAATTGCTGACGGAACATCAGCCCGCAGATAGACCGGCACGTATTGAACGCTTCGGTTTGTGAAACTCCATCCCAGTCATGGCTGTCATCGCGTCGCTCAGGCAAATTAATGACCAATGGCGTAGCCAGCTTGGCTTCTGCGGCTTCAAGTCTCGCAGCCATGGTTTCCCACAGTTCAGCGTTGCCACCGGCCAGCGCCACCACGCGCTTTTCCCGCTCTTTCAGCGCATCGATAGCCATCATGATCGACTCGTTGTCGGGGTTGCAGCCCAGCTCGTTGCCGATTTCTTTGAGCACCTGCGAGATGTCTGCTCGGATGGCTTCTAGCTCGGCGATGCGCTGACGCTGGTCGTTCCATAGCTCAGTAACACCTTTTAGCGCTTTTTGTGACGCTTTCAGCTCTGCCAGCAGTTCGAGAACGACATCCGGCACGCACAGTCTGAAAAACAGCTCATCTGCATCAGCATTATCACCGACGAATCCATACTCCATATCTTTGTGATCGGTACGCAGAACCAACGAACCATCGTAGCCAGTGCATTCATATTTGATGCTCCCAGAACCATCGATTCGGTCACCAATTCGACCAGGGGTTGCGGCCATTGCGGCCGCTTTCAGTTCGCTGAATTTATCCATGGTCATTTTTTGCCCTTGCTTATTGGTCACAAGAAATTACCCCGCTATGGCTAATGCTGTAGACCCGTTTTGGTAAACCAAGTGATTCGCGATTTCTGCTGGTAAACACCGACCACATTTTCAGCTCAAGCAAAAATCCGCACATCCCTTTGCCTGTTCTGCGCCCCCCAATCTTGTTGCTTTTCCCGATGCAGCGGCGAGCCTTACGAGTAGCCTTGCGGTTATACGCATTGCAGACTTCAAGCCAACGGTCATTTCCCCTTAATTTGTACGGAGAGAAGCAGCGATAGCGCCTAGCTTGCAGCTCTTTTAGGTACGACTGATGTAAATCTTCGATGTAGGTTTGCTTGCTCATAATGCTTTCTCCTGGGTCTCGGCCCGCTTGCGCATGCAAACTGCGCAGTTTTCAGGATGGTCGTGGTGCTCATCAAATAGGACGCCTGTGAATAACCATTTACCGCACAGGCTGGTTGGTCTGCCATCTGCGAAGTAGTGTGCTTTCTTCGCTAACTCGGGGAATCCCCACCCTTGGCCACCCTTGGTCATCACTTAGCCTCCCACACTTTCAACCGAGCACACGCAGGGCAATAAAGGCCGCCATTGTGCAATATCCAGCCTGCGCCAATTGAGTCCCTTTTCAGAAACGCCAGGGCTTCAGAAATGCTCTTAACGTTTTCAGTTGCCATAGTTTGCGAATCAGCATTTTGATCCGAGTGACACCCAGCGTTTTCCCCTCCACGCCCCTCGCAGCGAACTTCCATGAAAATAGCCATGCTCACACCTCCACATATCTAGCCCGGCCGTAGTACATGCCTGTGCGCCAGCGGTAGTGCTTGCTCGGCTTCCACATGTCGCATTCTGTGGTAATTTCTACCCCGCGCACCAGGCGCGGTCTGCGGTTAGCCATGCTGGGACTCCTCATCGCCATCTACAGGCAACCACTCGATGCCGTTAAAAAATTCAGTTGCCGCCATCGCTGTTGAGCTATACCAAGTAGAGCCAGGCTCTGAAACGACGTGCGCGCCGGTTTCTTCATCGAAATAGCGCAGGCTCCCTGGCTTGAAGTTTTGATTAACCACGCTCCACCTCCCTAGCTTTGTCACCGGCCCGGAGATTCCATGCCGCTATTGCCTTGTCCCGGTTTCCTGATAGTCGGCACTGAGCCTGGCAGCTGGGCTGAGGGCAGCAAACCATGAACCCACCAAGAGGGATGCAGTCAGGAGTCATCAGTTGCGGAGCCGTGTTGCCGCAGAACGGGCACGGCCTCAGTTCATTTGCTGGCATCACTACCTCCATGAATCACTGTGCGAATGCCATTCCATGCCGGGGCGGTTACGACGCCTTCTTCCTGCATGCGTTCGATTAGCCACGCTGCGCGGTTGAAGCCGATGCGGAAATGTCGCTGAATAGCCACGATGCCGATCGATGCGTGCAGGCGAGAAAATTCAACAGCCTCGCTGTAGAGGCGGTCGTCTATTTCGGATGGTTTCACTTTTCCACCTCCACGCGACGAAACTCGATAACCCACACCCAGGGATTGGCGCGCCAGCTTTCTGCGCCGTAGATTGATGCCCACAGACGCGCAAACACGTCAGCTACACAGTCGCCACTCTTCATGTCGGCGATACTGCATCCCTCGCGTATGGCGTCGCCATCGCTGATATCGTTCAGCCGCTCAACGCGCACGGCGGTGATTTCCAGCGTGATTCTGCTTGCCCAGCGCGGCATGTTAGGTGGGTTAGCTACTGGATTTTTATTCCATGTCTTAGCGTTCCGCACTGACCAGATGGTTGATTGTGATACCCCATACTTAACGGAGAGGGCTCTCTGGCTGAGTTGAGATTCACGGATATCATTTACGATTTCTGTCGTAAGCTTGGAGTTGTGATGATCTTCACCAAGGGATAGCCCATTAACGAGTCGGTCTGACCAGTTCTGCTCCTGTGTTCCATAATCCAAATTTTCAGGGGCATTGTTTCTCTGGAAGCCATCAAGGTGTCTAATTTGCATCCCTTTCGGCCGCTCCCCAAGAAAAGCCTCCGAAACCAAATCATGAACTGACCTGGTTTTGTACTTCCCATTGCTCGCCGGAGTTACTGTTAAATATCCTTTGCTGTTGGCGGAGCCAGAAAGTCGCCTCCATTCGCCACCTGAATTAGCCCGCGACCAAATATCCCCGAACACATCTGCGCAATATCTTCTGTCGAGTGATGGGATGTACATCGCTGGGATTAGCCGATCGCCTACCTGGCCGAATGGGCAAAGTGTTGGTGCCAGTCGGCATGAAATGCTCGATATCTCACCGTTACGGCCTCTGATCACCGGATTAACCATCCCGCGTTCATAGCTTAGTTTGATAACCCGCCGCGTCTGGGTCTTGCGGCCGTCGAGAATGGCGCGAACCATCTCGCCGTTGAAAATCACTGGGCGCTCTTTCATTTGGCCTCCCGCAGCCCATTGGCGTATGCGATTGCAGCTTCAGCTGCAAACATCAGCTTCTTTTCGATGTTTGATCCGGGTGCAGTTTTGGAATGCATTTCAGCGATACGCTCCGCCAGCTCATTAGCGCCTTCGATCTTTGCTTCGAGGCGCATAGCTGCAAGTGCTGCGGAGGTGGCTGGGGTTTCAGGCATCTGCATGATGAACTTCCGCACTGTCTGATATTCATCGTTGCGATAGCTTCCAAAGGCGTAAATGAACGGCTTATTGAGGTTGTGGCCATTTTTATTGATGTAGTCTTTGCAGCCTTGCTCGGTAAAGCATCCGGTCACAAACACATCAATCTCTTTCATGGCGTATCTATCCCAGCCATCCCTAACTTCATATTTGGCCTGATAGATGGCCTCCAAGCGCCGATGCTGTGTCTCTGTGGCTTCGACATAATCACCACTCTGGTTTTCAACCCAGCAAATACGGTCGCAGTCGTGGTCTTCAGAGGCGACGATTTCCCGCTTGGTCATGACTGCAAAAAATGGCTGGTCAGTTATGCGGTTATCTTGGGTGCGGATTAGCTCGCCGATAGCACTCAGTTCAGAGCGCTCGCGCTTCAGCGCCGCATTCTCCACAGCCAGCGCATCGGCCCGTTTCTGCTGCGCATCGCGCTCAGCCTCTACGGCGCTCACTACTTGCTGGTGGGCATCAAACCGAACAAGCTCGCCGTGCTCCGCTTCACGCGCGAAAGCCTCAAACCGAACTGCGTGCATTTTGTAGTCAGGGGTAAACCGCTTGATGGTTGTCATTCGTCGTCTCCCAGAACCCAGCGGAGCGCCTGAGCGTAATCACCGCTCGCACCTTCCAGGGCTTTAGTGATTTCTTTTCGGGACTTCATGCGATGTTTGGCATCGCCGATCACCTGGCGCTGGCGGCGTGCCTTTTCATGGCCTTTTGTGCCGGCGGTTGCCGCTTCAACCTCTTTCACCTTTTCGCGCTGTTCGTCGGGTGAGAGATTCGCCAGCATGCGCGCCTGGGTAACGGTAATGTCGCCAGACTCAACCGCATCTTTAACGGCCTGAGTGGCATCGAGTAGGGCGAGAGTGGCGCGGATCGTCTGCACCCCGACGCCAAACATCAGTGACAAATCGTCTTCATCGTGGCCCCGCGTAAGCGCATCAGCCATTTTCTTGGCGCGCCCCAATGGCGTATCCGCCTGAAAAATTTCATTGGCACTGATCATTACCTCTGCGACGCTAAACGGTGATCCGCGTCTGACGACTGCTGGCACCAAAAGAGGTTTTTTCCCTTCTTCCCGCAGACGTTTATTGGCTTCGAGGGTGTTTTTAACCCGCTGGCGACCTTCAACTACGCAGGAGCGGCCTGTCTCAGGGTCTTTCCAGATAATAATTGGCTCCAGCACACCCAACTTCATGATGCTAAGCACCGTCGCTTCATGGAGAGGAAGATGGATGCGTTCGTCGTAAAGCGGGTGCGCTTTATCGGATACCAGGTGCAGATTTTCCGGCTCGAACATCAGCACGTTGGTTTTACCGCTGGCGCCGTAGGCTTCCTTTGAGTTCTTGGCCATTTAATTACCCCACACTGATTTTCGGCAAAGCGAATCCCTGCCAGAAGCTGGCAATTTTCCGCAGATAGAAAATCGGTTTTTAAGAAGGGAGGCCAGACGCCCGCATAGCGCTGGCTCCCGGTTAATTACTCACACATCAGGTGGCGCACCGCGCCGGGTATTTATACTGTGTAGATATAAATTAGGGACCGACACAGTACGCCACCAGATATGTGAAAAAATAGCGGCTGACACCAACCCAGCGAACAGCCGCCAAAGGCTTCTCTAAACACACAGTATGGATACTTGCCGGATATCTGCGCTCGCTTTCGCTGCAGTGCCGCCGGCCCGGCGCATTTGGTGTGGTGGCTGGTAAACAACGCCCCGAAGTTTCCAGCCTTGAACCACATCGGGCTGACCACTCATGGTTAGGATCCGTCACCGCTTCCAGAATTAAGGAGTCGGGGAGTGATCAGCCCGATGTGCGCCGGTTACCCGGCGACAACTACTAACAGCCACGGCAACCACCAGAAAACAGCACAACCAACAACGCAATAAACCAAAGACCGCCATCCTCTTTTGCTCATGCTTGCCTCAGTGCGCCCCGTAGGGCGCGGTGGGTTCTTAGTTATCGAACCAAAAAACGATTCGGTGGTTCTCGCCATCTATGCCGTCGAATAAGGCGATAATCGTGTCCATGCTGTTGCCGATAATGAAGTCGGCTGGCGCGTCGATTTCGAACTCTTCGTAGTTATCGAGTCCCGCCCATTGGCAGTAAGGATAAAGCTGATTCCAATCAGGCTTGCCTGAGTCAATAGATGCACGCAGTGCTGTCAGTCGGTTGCGGTCCATCATGCCGCTGACCTTAATGGTCGCGACCTTCATTAACTCCCGCATATCTTTTAGCTCGTGCAGGTACAGATAACTGTGTGAATGGCCGTCGCCATTCCAGCGTTCACTATTGGCTTCAACCTCATTGCAGGCGTTGAACGGCAACCCACGTGGCTCGAAAGAGAAGGGATAATCAGCCCTGACGCCTTTGCTCAACAGGCCAAATAATTTGTAGTTCCGGTCGGTGAATCTGTTTTGCCACGGAACTTCGGAGTAAGTTCCTCCTTCGCCGTCATCATCTTCTTCCCAAACGTCAGCGGTCACCCACTGGCCGTCAACCTGCTTCTCTCTGTACAAATGGATATCGCATCCCATCGTGTAACCCTCTGCTGTAAGACTGGTTCAGCGAATCATCCCGATCTTCGTGTGCCTCGGGCGGCTACTTCGTGGGCGTCCTGCCTGTTCGCTCTCCATAACAACTTTAAGGTGTAATTTAGTTGTGAAATGATGAGTTGTCAACAACTTTATGTGGTTTGATTGTGGCGTGGTTGAGTGCAAGGATGATGAAAAAAAGGAGGGGATATGGAAGATAAGCTTTATGTTTTTAACTATACGCAGAATAGAGATAAGCTTTTTGCAAACCTAATCAGCATCATAGATGGGATTGTTGCGGACGGTGTGGTTAAAGATGAGGAGATACTTTATCTAGATACTTGGCTTCTTGAAGCGGAGCAAATAATAAGAAATGGTGTCATAAAAAGTTTGTCAGCACGCGTTTCATCAATTCTCTCTGATGGCACCATCACTTCGCAGGAGAGAGAAGATCTTAAACAGCATCTGCATGCAATTCAGCAAGATATTCTTGACATTCCAGAAGTGGATTTTTACTCAGCAGAATCAGATCTACATTTATTAAATGGGTTATGTAAAGGGTTAATTAGCGATCGAGATCTAAGTGACCACGAAATTAGATACTTAGACTGGTGGCTGACGCAGAATGGCGCTCTGAAGAAAAACTATCCGGGCAGCCACCTTTATGCACTTGTTAAGGAAATTCTTAGCGATGGGGTAATAACACCAGAAGAAAGTGAATCCTTGCATAAAGCCCTGGTAGATTTTACAGGGTGTGATCTTGATAGCGGGGTGGTAGATGGGTTAGCAACACGCCTGCCCATCGATTCCGACTTCTCACCGGAAGTTAAGGGCCGGGTTTTCTGCTTAACTGGTATGTTTATGGCAGGTAAAAGATCGATAGTTGAAGATAGGATTAAATTAGCCGGCGGTAATGTTATAGATAACATTACTAAAAAACTTGATTATCTCGTTATAGGTACATTGTCATCGCGTGACTGGAAGTTCTCCAGCCACGGAAGAAAAATTGAAAAAGCAATAAATTACCGCGATGAGGAGGGAGCAAAACTGAAAATCATTTCAGAAGAAAATTTGTTCGAGTTTTTACCATGAACGTGATGACCAAAAAACTCTTCCTATTACGTGAACTCTAGCCCTACGTTCGTTATAAGAGAGTACCTCATCTGGGTACTCTTCTTTATTGAAACTCCTCAATATGATTCCCCCGTCTGGAAGGCAAATTAAGGTCTTTACCCGCAATAAAACACCGTCACGAATAGCATATAGATCACCATCACGAATACTTTGGGTATGTTTCGTGTCAACAGCAACATAGTCACCATTAGTCAGCACAGGGAGTAGACTATTTCCCCATATCTTCACTATCCTTGCGTTACTGGCACTCACACCAGCTCTGCGGAGGTCGTCCCTTCGAAGAGGGAACGTATCGGAGCAAGATTCGATCAGCTCTGCCTCAGCCCCATTCCCGGCTGATAATTCAATATCGAGGATAGGCACGCTTACAAATAACTCTGGGTCAAGGACTGCTTCATCTGACTCTTTAACGATATAATTTGAAAGCTCAGCATTTTCCTCTATTCCAAGCTGCAACCATTGTTGTGAAACCCCAAGGTAAGTTGCTAATTCTTTGATTTTTCTTGGCTGCAATGTTATTCCATTCTCAATTTTAGCTATGGATTGCTGAGTAACCCCTACCTTCGCGGCCAGTTCTTCCTGGCTGAGACCAGAATTTTCCCGCGCAAATTTAAATCTTTCTGCAAGTGTTTTCACAACTTATCTCCTCCGCTGTGGCGAGGTTACAACTTTACGTTTTGGCTTTCCAACACCTAAAAGTTGTGATAAAAGTTGTTATGGTTGTATAATCGTCCATGAGCACAACTTACACTTACCCTTGCAGGAGGAAAACTATGACGCCTGAGCAGTCTGCCTTACTTGAGGCGATCGAGGTTGCTGGTGGTCAATCAGAATTGGCAAGGAAGTTAACAGTAACTTCCGCCAAACCAGTAAAACAACAACACGTCTGGAACTGGTTGCACAGAGAGAAAAAGCCGCCAGCAAAGCAATCTGCAGCAATTGAACGCCTTACTGGAATCCCTAAGGAAAGATTGAGACCTGATGTATTCCAAAAGTCTACCGCGCCAGCGGCTTAACCAAAACCACAGAAGCGGAGAAACCTTGTGGACAACAAAGATTTCCCAACACAGGACGACATCAGCGAAGCGATACACAAGCTGATCACGTTGTTCCCAGGTAAGTACAGCGCGATGGCTCAGCAGCTGGACCCGGTGGCCGGTACCGAAAACGCATTGCGAAATCGAGTTCGTCAGGTGTCTGGCCAGGTAGTACCGCTGGGTATGGCAGCTGAAATGGAGTCGATCTCTGGTCGTAGCGATATCACTGAAGCGATGTGCAAACGGGCTGGTGGAGTTTTCGTGAAGCTTCCAGAAGTCGAGCAGATGGGCAATGAAGAGCTGCTTTACAAATTTAACGATCTGCTGGCGTCTCTCGGCCAGTTCGCGCGCTTCCACAACGAGTCAACATCAGACGGCGTTCTGGACCGCGAAGAAAGCAAACGCATGAAGGCCAAGGGCTATCGGGTGCAGTGTCTGGTGGCTGAAATCATGGTCGTCACAGAGATGTTGTTTGGAGAGGGTGACGCCACAGATATGCGGTCTGTGGCGTCGGGCGCATTAACTAAACGTGTGGAGTAATTAACGCATGAACAGATTAGCAGATAGTCGGCTGCGTGGGCAATTTCGGTGTGTGGCTTCAAGCTGTTCAAAGCCGCTCATGCCGTTGCGTTATGTGATGAGAATACCGGGCGGCTGGATGCCTGTCACCCACAGCGCTTTGCAGGAAGTTGTGGATCGATTCAAGTATTTGGCACTCCCGGCGCCGGGAGCTGCTGCATGAGCATGAACCTGATGGCTCAAGCAATGAGCATAAAGGTTGGCAATCCCCTGCGTAAGCTGGTGCTGATTAAGATGGCTGATAACGCCAATGATGAAGGCGAATGCTGGCCGTCCTATCAACACATTGCTGACCATTGCGAGTGCAGCAAGAGCGCCGTGAAGGCTCATATCACTGCACTGATAAAAATGGGGCTGCTCTCGAAAGAGAACCGCCTTGGCGTTAATAACGGAAAAGGTAATACATCAAACATTTACCAACTGACACTTGGTAACCCTGTGTCGTCAGAAAACACAGCCCCTGTGTCGCGTAAAAGCACAGCACCTATGCCACCAAAAAACACAGGTGGGTCAGGAAAAAGCACAGGTGAGGCGTCAGAAAACACAGCCCCTGTGTCATCTGGTGGCACCCCCTGTGGCAGCACGTGGCACCAGAACCAGTCATTAGAACCTAAAGACCAAAACCCTTCTTGTCAGGTCGCTCCGCAACCCGACGAATCAGGCGATGAAAAGTTTTTATCTCGGCACCCAGAAGCAGCGGTATTCAGTGCCAAGAAAAAAATCTGGGGCAGTGCTGAAGACCTGAAGTGCGCGGAGTGGATCCGCTCTCGCATCGTGAAGCTGTATGAGCAAGCTGCCGAGAGCGATGGGGAAGTCGCCAGACCGAAGGAGCCTAACTGGGCAGACTGGGCAAACGAGATCCGCCTGATGTGTTCTCAGGACGGCCGCACGCACAAGCAGATCTGCGAACTGTTCGCTAAGGCAAACCGGGACCCATTCTGGTGCAAGAACATCCTGAGCCCGTCAAAACTGCGTGAGAAGTGGGACGACCTGACGCTGAAGCTTAGCGTTAACCCTGCATCACCGGCAGGTGGTCATTGGAACACTGCTGAAGCATGGGAGAACACCCTATGAATAAATTCATGAGTGCTGTCCAAAATCGCGATGGTAACGCACTGGCGCGGATGATGCCCGCAGAACCGCAAGCGCGAGTAGTCAACGGAAACGCTGAAAAATTGGTTGATCTGCTCTTCGTCAACCTCATGCAAGTCTTTCCCGCCGCTAAGCAAACAGCGCTGAGCACGCCAGCAGAAGTGGCAGCCGCAAAACGTCAGTGGATCCTGGCATTCGCGGAGAATGGGATTACCACCGTTGAGCAACTGCAGGCCGGCATGCGCATGGCGCGTCAGCAAGAAAGCGACTTTTGGCCGAGCTGTGGAAAGTTCATTGGCTGGTGTAAGGCTGGCGCCGCCGAGAATGCTGGCCTGCCATCCGTTGATGACGTTGAATCAGAGTTCAAGCGCTACAACGCGAATCGCGGTCAGCATGCCCGGCCTGAAGATTTCAACTGGTCGGCGCCGGTCATGTACTGGATTGTGATCGACGTTCGTCATCTGATGCTTCAGCACAACTACACCGAAAGCGAGATCCGCAAGTCAATTCAGCAGCACCTCAACCGATGGGCTAAACGGCTGGCCAAGGGCGAACGAGTGCCAACCCCTGCGCCACAAATCGCCCACAAGCAACACATCCCGGCGCCGTCAGAGCTAATCGACAAAGACGGCAAATTTCAGCGTAAAGGTGAAGAGCTGCTGGCGCGCATCCGCTCGAAGCGAGAGGGGAACCCATCATGAAGAAATTAACGATCCCGGTAGACGCATTAGAAAGCGAACGCATCAACAAGGGCATTCGTCGGTTGGTGCGCGAAGGTTTTCTGAAAGACAACCCAGATAGCCAGATTTGCCGCGTCCGAAATGCCGCTGCTGGATCAACGTGGCGCACATTGCGTGACCTTGAACGGCTGGTGGGGGAGATGTACGGCGTCTACGACACGCAAGCGGCTATCAGCGCTCGTCTGCGTGAATTCAGCAAGCCATTCCAGGGGCTGGTTAAGGAACGCCGGATGGCAAAAAGCAAATCGGGGAAATGGGTTTATTTCTACCGCCTGGTTGCCGTTGAGAAGGAGCCTTCAGCATGAAGTGTGTATCTGGAATTGAGGTTATGCCGCTGCTGGTTATAGCTCATCGCGTGTGGCGCTGGTGGATGCTCAGAGAAGCACGCCGCACATGGCAAGAACGCGGTGATTTTCGAAAGTACGCCCGGCGTCAGGGCTGGTTAATTGAATGGCAACGCCAGCGGTTCAGCACTGATTACTGCGTAGTGCGCTATCTGGTTCGTAAGGCAGAGGGGAGTTTTGCATGAAGTCAGATTATCTTGGCGTCAGCCATACACCACCAGAGCATAAAGACCGGTGGCAAACACCAATCGAGATATTCAGCGCTCTTGATGTTGAATTTGGGTTTTACCTGGATGCTGCGGCAGACAAAAACAACGCACTGTGCGCTCGTTACCTGACAGAGCAGGATAACGCGTTGGCAGTCGATTGGGAGAGCTACGGCGCCATCTGGTGCAATCCGCCATACAGCGCGATTAAGCCTTGGGTTGAAAAAGCCACGCAACAATGCCGTGTGCAGAATCAGCCGATCGTCATGCTGATACCCGCGGACACCTCGGTAAGCTGGTTCTCATTGGCGCTGAAGTCGGTTGATGAAGTCAGGTTGATCACCGATGGCCGCATATCGTTCATTAACGCTGGCTCAGGTAAGCAAGTGAACGGCAATAACAAGGGAAGCATGCTGTTGATCTGGCGCCCATTCATCAAACCACGTTGCCAATTCACGACTGTAAGCCGCGATGAGCTAATCAGTATTGGCGCCGAGGCATTGCGCGAGGTGGCTGCATGAAATTGACGTTGCCATTCCCACCAAGCGTCAACGGCTACTGGCGTTCCCCTAACAAGGGATCGTCACGGGGGCGCACTTTGGTCAGTGAGCGCGGCAGGGTATTCCAGGAAGAGGCTATCGCCCAGGTAATCGAGCAACTTCGCCGCCGGCCGAAGCCGATCAGCGCCAATATCTCGGTTCATGTGGTGTTCTGCCCGCCGAATAAAGCGCGACGGGATCTGGATAACTACTTCAAAGCATTGTTCGATGCGATGACGCAGGCAGGCGTATGGCTTGATGACAGCCAGATTAAGCGCATCGAGGCGGAGTGGGGGCCGGTAACGAAAGGCGGGAAAGTGGAACTGAGAATCAGCGAGGTGATGCCATGCGCTGCCTGTTGAAACCTATCATCATCAGCGAGCTCGGCCAGGTGATATTGAAACCAGGCGCTGAGCTGATGTCGTTGTTCGGTGATCGGGTCATGGTGACCAGAGTACCGCCTGAATTCCGCAAGATGCCATCTGGCGCACTGCCGACAGTAGAACAGCAATTGGCAACTGATCCACGTTTCCGATCGTTCTTCACGCATGAGCGAGTGCTGGGGGCTGCTGGTGGCCCTGCCGCTATGCGCGATTGGTTAGGCCGTGGTTTTGATTGCCAGTGCTCCAGCGCAGACGGGTATCACGACAAGAACATCAGCGTGATGGAATACGGCGACCATAGTATCAGGATGTGCTGGCATCACCAGCACAAATACCGTGAGCAGACGAGCCTGATGCTGAACCAGCTGGCGGAACAGAACGTGGCTGATTTTGTCGTATATCGGGCACGCTCGCATTTCATGTTTGACGAATCCCACCAGCTGACGTTGCCGGAGCTTTGCTGGTGGGCATGGGTCAAAGAGGTTATCGATCTGATCCCTGAAGAGGTAGCCGCTGCATCACTGCGTGTGGCGCCACATAGCGTGCCTGCTGGGGTTAAGAAAGAATCAGATATCGAGCACACGCTGGCGGCAAAGCAAATTGTTGCAGAGAAAGCCAAAAAAGCGGCCAAAACGTTAGTTATCGATCCGGCCCCGCCAAAGGCGTTATTCAAGATTCCAAAGCGTGAGCGCTGGACCAGTGAGAAGTTTACCCGTTGGGTTAAGTCTCAGCCATGCGCATGCTGCGGATCACCCTCGGACGACCCCCATCACATCATTGGCCACGGACAGGGTGGCATGGGAACCAAAGCGCACGATTTTTTTACCATCCCACTTTGCCGAAAACATCACGATGAATTGCATCGTGACATGTCACGATGGGAAGAAGAGCACGGCACTCAGATCGAACTGTGGTTCAGATTCATCGACCACTCGTTATCGATCGGCGCCATTTCATAAGTGTGGAGTAATAGGTGAGCTGGCATGCGGGCCAGACGCCTGGAGAAAATGCATGATTATGTCCGAACAATACCTGCAGTACATCCGGGAGTGTTTCATGATGGCAACTGCTGATACCAGCGGTAAGACAAAAGGGCAACTACAGGCATTCACTGAATCAACGCAAGTATGCACTACGCGGTTGAAGCGTAAGAGACGCACTATCGTGGAGCCCGACGGCCGGAGAATCACAATACATAGCGCACCGGTTCCTGGCAGTGAAACCAGACCGAGTTCAGGGGCAATTGCGCTTATTGATCCTGCCACGTTTTCAGCTACTTCGTGGCGCAGGGCTATTTACCCAATCGCGAGCAATCAGCGCAGCTGGCTTTCATGGTGCTACACGGGCGATATTTCATTCAGCCATCAGGAAGAGATCACTCGCTGGGCGTGGGGTGAATTCCGCGCCCGCATTGAAGTTATGGGCAAGCGCATAGCAGGAAAGACGATCGAAAAGCTTAGAGCGTTAACTTGGTTGGCCGCCCAAGATGTGAAAGCCAGGATAATGGGCGGTAAAGCTTACCAGTGCCAAGAAGTAGCTGAGCTACTTCAGGTATCCGCGCCAAACTGGTCAAAAAACTATGGCCAGTATTGGTCGCTGATGTGTGGAATATTCCAGAGGCTTGATCGGGAAGGTCTAATATCTTTATCGAGATCACGATCACAACAAAAAGCGACATTTTCACAACAGGGTATTGCAAAAGTTAATTAAATAGTCCATATTTAGCGTTAATTTGATATCGTGCCATAAATGTAATGACCGGCACCAAAATTAAAACCTCGCTTCGGCGGGGTTTTCTTGTTTTCAGCCCCAGCCAACATCCGACACACACCTGGCACACCCCGTATCGCCAAATCGTTTACGGCTGGTGGCTGATTCTATCTAGGTAAGCAAAAATGTTGACTCGGTAATCATAATTGTTTACTATAATCCCATGTTTAACAGATGGGAGGAGTAGTGAAGCAAAGCGAGTTCAGGCGGTGGCTTGAGTCGCAAGGGGTGGAAGTTACGAATGGCACAAACCACTTGAAACTTCGATACCAAGGCAAGCGAAGCGTGATGCCAAGGCACCCCGGAAGCGAGATAAAGGAACCGCTAAGAAAGGCCATCATCAAGCAGCTTGGCCTGAATTAATAAACCAGCCCTCCGGGGCTGGTACTTGCAAGCTTCACTAAAACGATATGCGATATCCAGTTAATCTACAGCCTGATAGCGGCGGATATGTGGTTTCATTCCCGGATATACCGGAGGCGCTGACCCAAGGCGATACGCGAGATGAGGCGTTAGCTATGGCTCAGGATGCGTTAATAACAGCGTTTGAATTTTACTTTGAAGATAACCAGGCAATCCCGATGCCAAGTGAAGTATCCGGTGATTTCGTTGAGGTTCCGCTTAGTGTGGCTTCAAAGGTGCTGCTGCTGAATGCGTTTGTCGAGTCCGGCTTAACGAGGGTTGAGCTGGCCGATCGCGTTGGCATTAAAAAGCAAGAGGTCAACAGGCTGATTGACTTACAGCACGCGACAAAAATTGATGCTATCCAGCGCGCGATGAACGCATTGGGCAGGCAGTTAGATGTAGTCGCGCATTAAAAAAATCATAATCTGATTATGAACATTAAACGCAAGGCTCACTTCGGTGGGCCTTTTTTATGCCCTCGGTATGGAGAGGACAATTACAGCAATGAGGAGTCACGATGTCCGATCCATTAACCACCGCCGGTGCGGCTGGGCTTGCTGGCGCGACGGCGGCGGCTCCAGTGTTCGGCATTGATTACGGCGTAATCTTCGGCGCGTTCATTGGCGCAATGTTTTACGTGACACAGGCGAAGGACATTCCGCGCATTCGCCAGGCGGTGTCGTTCATTGTCTCGTTCGGTACCGGCGTGCTGGGCGCAAGCGTTACAGGTGCAAAGCTGTCAGGCTGGCTTAATTACAGCGACACGCCATTAGAGCCGCTGGGTGCCCTGATCATTTCGGCGGTGGCCGTCAAATTGCTGACCTTCATCAGCGAAAAGATGGAGGATCCGACGTCACTGTTTAGCCGGTGGCGAGGAGGTTCGAATGGTGGATAACGAATTAGCTTTGATGTGGTTACGACTGACAGAAAGCGATCCGATGGTAGTGCTTAACGTACTTCTGTGCTCGGCGATTGTCTGTCGTTTGGCCTGCTTCAGAAAGACAGGTTACCGGCACCGGGCGTGGATAGCTTGGCTGGCATGGTTAGTTATCGGCGTATATTCATGGATCCCGTTTCGCTTCATTGCTCAGCAGTACCAGGAAACACACTGGGGCGTAATTGCTGCGAATCTCATCATCTGCATCGCGCTGTACCGGGTTAAGGGGAACATCGCGAAACTGCTACACCCCTTGAGGCCACAATGACACAAAATGAATTTCAACGGGCGGCTGGTATTAGCGCCGGATTGGCTGCGCGCTGGTATCCGCATCTGCTCGCCACCTTCGCTGAGTTCTCTATCGCGAAGCCAGCGGCACAGGCAATGTTTATTGCTCAGGTTGGGCATGAATCAGCGGGCTTTACCCGCACGGTGGAGAGTCTGAACTATACGCCACAGGGATTGCTTTCAACCTTTGGGAAGCGCATCACTCCCTATCAGGCTGACATGCTCGGGCGTACAACGACACACCTGGCAAATCAGCCAGCGATTGCAAACTTGGTATACGCCGATCGCTTGGGCAATAAATCACGCGGCGATGGCTGGAAATACCGTGGGCGTGGGCTGATTCAGGTTACCGGCCAGGACAACTACCGAGCGTGCGGTATTGCGCTGAAACTCGACCTGGTTGGCAATCCTCAATTGCTGGAGAGCGACGGTAACGCGATGCGCTCTGCAGGCTGGTTTTGGAAGTCTCGCGATTGCGGCCGCAATGCCAACGATATCGAATGGGTTACCCAACGTATCAATGGTGGCATCAACGGACTATCTGATCGCAAAGAGCGGTATGAAATGGCTCGTGAGGTGCTGCTATGAACTGGTTCCCATTGCCTAACGGGAAAGCAATTCTGGTGGCAGTAGCTCTCGGATTGGTTGCCTGGCTGGCCGTTAGCAACTGGGGGTACCGCAAAGAGCTGCGGTTGACCGACCAGAGGCTTTCAACGGAGCAGTTGAAAAACAGCAAGCAGGCAGGGTTGATAGCTACGCTGCAGGAACAGGATGAAGTAAACCGCGCGCTGGTGGCATCACAACAGCAGCATGAACAGCAGCTACGCCAGCAGCACGACATCTTGCAGAGGAAATTCCGTGAAGCGATTAAAGATAATCCCTGCGCTGCTGAGCGTATGCCTGATGCTGTCGTTGAGCTCCTGCAGCAAAATTCCACCTTCGGCCCCAGAGCAGTTAATAAGCCTACCCCCTGAAACAGTGTTCACGCCATGCAAGCAGCCAGAGCTGCAGGGTAATACCTGGGGCGAGGCGGTGAGCTACACGCTGGCGCTTCAAACAGCCTTATCAATCTGCGCCGGCCAGGTGGCCACGCTGAACCAATGGCGAATATCGGTATTACGCGATGAATAAGTTCGGTCGAAATCCACCCCCTACGACGGTAATGGTTAAACCGCCACCGACTCCGGCGCCACCGTGTGTTAAATGCAAATGGTGTGATGCAGGCCCAATACCACGGCAGGATCCGCCTGACGAATACCTTTCACTAAAAGGGTCAGAAGAATGAAATTTCAACTAGCGAAGCTATACCGAGGATCTTTTTTTATCGGCTATGGCATTGCCGTTAATGGTGAGCTATTGGACTGCCAAGTATCCACTGAGATTAAGACTGAGGCCAAAGAAATATCCAAGGTTGTAGCAGTGTTTAACTTGACCACTGAACATGCAGAAAATCAAATTACCATTGATCTAAGTAAAACCGAGGCGGAAACCGGGTCGGGCGCCATAAAGATCATGCCGAAATAATCATTACATG
Source organism: Serratia sp. SA088 (assembly GCF_049065515.1). NCBI lineage: Bacteria > Pseudomonadati > Pseudomonadota > Gammaproteobacteria > Enterobacterales > Yersiniaceae > Serratia > Serratia sp. SA088. Next base: position 45,412 of record NZ_JBAKGW010000004.1, on the reverse strand, counting down.
TGGCATTCACTGAGTGCCATCGATAATGCGACTACAAAGGCCATCATCCTGTACCCGCGGGCTGGTGGCTTTTTTATTACCACTACCACCACCAAGAGAAACCACCATGTTCACACTGAAAATCATTACCGCAAACAGAAACGAAATTATCAACGCTGTTGACTCCATTGAGTGGAAGAAAGCCGAGAAAGCTGTATATGCCTACGCTTGCACGGGTGAGTTGCTAAAGCTAACTCTGTTGCCTGGTGATACCGCCTATCTGGTAAATAGCGATAACCGCACTGTCGCAACTTATACCAATCCTGCTGAGCAGTAAGGTAGAACCATGCAGGTGATTATTGACGGCGTTCACTATGAGCCTGCAAACAAGCAGGCTTTTTCACGTATTGGGATCGCAATATCAACACATCAGCGGCCAGAAGTGTTAGCAAGGGCTATATCGCAACACCTTCAGCATTTGCCACCTGGTGCGCTGGTGGTTGTTGTAGACGATGGTTCAAACCCGGCGGCAGCTGTTCCTGATGGGATTCAGCTTTTCAGACATGAAGAATCTCGCGGTATTGTGGCAACGAAAAATGCCAGCCTTGAGGCGTTAATTAGTGCCGGTTGTGAGCACCTCTTCTTATGGGACGATGACGCGTGGCCGATTGCAGACGACTGGCATATTCCATACATAGCATCACCAGAACCACACCTGGCTTACCAATTCCTTGATCTAGCAGGTCCAAGAAAGCTTCAGGATCTTGCAGTGCTGCATGCTGATGATGAGCACGTTGCCTACACTGGGCAGCGTGGCGTGATGCTTTACTATCATCGCAGCGCTATTGAAAAGGTTGGTGGATTTGATCCGGTTTATGGCCGTGGTATGTACGAGCATAGTGATCTGGCGCTGCGCATTCACAATGCAGGATTGACAACTTGGGCCTATGCCGATGTGGTTGGTTCAGCATCGCTGATTCACTCACTCGATGAGCATGAGGCAGTAGAGCGATCCGTCCCTAAGCCAGACAGGCTGGCTCTTGTTGAACGAAATGTGAAGGTGCATAACGATAGGCGTGATGCTGGATTTACTGGGTATGTTGAATATCGGCAGCAGCGTGACGTGGTGATCACAACGCTGCTAACCACTCAACTAGACCCGCAACGCGGCACCAAAATGGCGGCATCCTCGGACATGCTGGCCAGGTGGGCGTGTTCACTTCAGCAGTGTAGGCGTATCGCCTTAGTGGATGAGATTCAGGATGCCCCGCCGGACGTTGAGCTGTACCGCGTTCCAGATATGAAGATGAACGTCTACTTCCGCCGCTGGCTGCACATCTGGCAGCACCTACGCGAGCATCCTGAATACCGCTTTGTCTGGTGTACAGATGGTACTGACGTGGAAATGCTTCGCTCGCCGTGGGCTGAAATGGAACCCGGCAAGGTTTATGTCGGTTCAGAACCGAAGACCTACGCAGACGCCTGGGCCAAGGAGAAGCACCCCGAATGCATTTATCAGGATTTCCTCGAGCGGCATCGCAATGATGTGATGTTGAATGCCGGATTGCTGGGCGGCCAGCGTGAAGACGTTATGTCGTTTGCACATGCCATCGTTCGTTTGTTCTATCGGATAGAGAGCTATCGATTCTGGAAGATGGAGAAGGCATCTGCTGCGGTAGGGGACATGATTGCGTTTGGTATTGTTGCCAAAACATTTGGCGACAGTGTCATTACCGGCCCACGCGTGCATACCGTATTCCGCACTGATGGGATTGGAAGGGAGTATGCATGGTGGAAGCACAAATAAAGTTTGTTGTAGTCGGCCATCATTCCAGACGGACCCAGGCAGCTGCGCTTGCCAGATCGCTTCAGGCTCATTTGATGATTGATGAAGGCGACAATGGCGCCAACTGGAACCACCGTCGCGCGCTTGAATGGGCTGACGCTCAGATTTGCCGCGTTGTTGTGGTTGAGGACGACGCTGAGCCCGTACCAAACTTCCTTCCCCAGGTTGAATGGTGGCTGCAGCGCTACCCTGATTCGCTGGTGAGTTTTTATCTTGGTACTGGCCGCCCGCCACAGTATCAGATGCAGATAGCTGAAAGGTTGATAGTGGCTGACAAGATACGTGCTGACTTCATCACGCTACCGCGCCTGATACACGGCGTGTGTTACAGCGTACCGCGACAGCAGATTGAGCGCGTACTGAACCGCTGGGATACCAGAAAGCCGGCAGATTACGCGGTGGGTGATGCATACGCTGGGAATGTTATTTACCCATGCTGGTCTCTGGTAGACCATGCAGATGGTGATCCTGTTGAGACTCACCCAGATGGCTCGCCGCGTACTGAACGCCGCCGGGCATGGAGGATCAATGGCCAAGCTTAAAACACTACAGCCAAGGCTCAAGGCTATCGACACCCGACGGATAAAGCCCGTCTATGGTGAGCATAGGCGCGTAAGCGGCAGTGCAAGGGTTAGCCTGAAGCGTCGTGTGTATGTTCGTGATAGTGGTAAGTGCTGTATGTGTGGGCGTGTTGTTGACTTGCACGATAGTGAACTAGATCACCGCGTCGCCCTGCAGTTTGGTGGTGACAATGATGAATCTAACCTCTGGACGCTGTGCATCGAGTGTCATGCTGGTAAGTCAGCAAGAGAGGCTTCGACGAACCAGCCAGATTTAGAAGCATTGAAGCATTCAGTGCCATCTTCGGTGCGAATAGATAGTGTTATCGTGATTTAATTTAAATGATAATTAATATCAACAAGTAGGCGGTGATGGTGGGGGGGGGTATCGGCAAAAGTAAACGTCGATCGCCCTGGACACCGCGCCCCCTCTCACGCGTAGAAAAAATCCCCTTTGGAGGGTGTAAACATGTTAACAGGGCAGAAGCGCAAGTTTGCATTGGCGCTGATGTCTGGTTCAACTCAAGTTGCCGCTGCTATCAAGGCTGGCTATTCTGAGAAATCGGCGCGTTCCAAGGGCTCGCAGCTGAAGAAAGACCCGGACGTCATCGCGTTTATGAAGAAAAAACAAGGTGAGAAAGTCCGTGTTGATCATCACGCTGAGTCCGCGATTTCTCCTCCTCCTCTTATTAACAATACTGTTAAAGAATTTGATGACCCACTTGATTTTCTTAAGTCGATCATGAACGACGTGACGGAGGAAATCGACGTCAGAAAAGATGCAGCAAAGGCAATGCTGCCATATCTTCATCCCAAGAAAGGTGAAGGTGGAAAGAAAGATGCTAGAAACGCAGCTGCAAAAGTGGCTGCAAGCGCCAGCAAGTTTGGCGCTATGGCGCCACCAAAACTGGTAGTCAACAATAATGGGTAACTTATGGTGCAGTGGACAACAGCATGCCCTGATTGGGAAAAGCGGCTTGTTGCCCGCGAATCGATAATCCCTCCGCCAATTTTTCCTGATCAGGCTGATTATGCCCTTGGCATTTTCAAAGAGCTCCGCGTTTCTGATTTACCAGGTAAGCCAACATTCGGAGAGTGCTCAGAGCCCTGGGTTTTCGATTATGTGAGAGCGATTTTTGGCGGTTACGAAGCTGAAACTGGCAATCAGCTTATTCGTGAATATGGCCTCCTCATTAGTAAGAAAAATACAAAATCGACTATTGCAGCTGGAATTATGCTCACAGCTTTAATTCTCTGCTGGCGAGAGGATGAGGAACACCTGATCTTGGCGCCAACAAAAGAGGTTGCTGACAACAGCTTCAAACCAGCTGCCGGCATGATCCGCGCCGATGATGAACTGTCTGACATGTTTCAGATTCAGGACCATATCAGGACGATAACCCACCGCGTAACGCGCAATACATTGAAGGTTGTTGCGGCTGATACTGATACCGTTTCAGGAAAGAAAGCTGGTCGCATCCTCGTTGATGAGCTATGGCTTTTTGGTAAGAGACAGAACGCCGAGGCCATGTTTATGGAAGCTCTTGGCGGGCAAGTATCGAGAAACGAAGGTTGGGTTATTTTCTTGACTACGCAAAGCGATGACCCGCCAGCTGGTGTATTTAAGGAGCGTCTTGATTATTGGCGTGCTGTGCGTGATGGCACGATAAAAGATCCAAAAACACTCGGGGTTCTCTATGAGTTCCCTGATGCTATGGTGGAAAGTAAGGCGTACCTGTTGCCTGAAAATTTCTACATCACAAACCCTAATATTGGTCGTTCCGTTAGCGCTGAATGGATCGAGGACCAGCTTAGAAAGAACCAGGCAAAAACTGATGGCACACTGCAACAGTTCTTGGCCAAGCATCTTAACATTGAGATCGGGCTGAACCTGAGAAGTGATCGATGGGCTGGAGTTGATTTCTGGGAGCCACAGGGGAAAAAGCAAGTAACGTTTGATGAAATCATGCGACGTTGCGAGGTGGTTACTGTAGGAATCGACGGCGGCGGCTTAGATGACTTACTCGGTATGTCGGCGGTAGGTCGCGATAAGGAAACGCGAGAATGGCTTTGCTGGTGCCATGCATGGGCACACGAAATAGTTTTAAAACGCCGGAAAAGTGAAGCATCAAGGCTGCATGATTTTGTGGCCGCTGGCGATCTCACATTGGTTAAACAGATAGGGCAAGACACTTTAGAGGTCGCACTTTATGTTAAGCGGCTCTATGAGGCTGAATTGCTAGACAAGATCGGAATTGACCCGTCAGGCGTTGGGCAAATACTTGACGCAATGATAGAAGAGGATATTCCTGCTGATTTAGTCGTTGGTATAAGTCAGGGCTGGCGCCTTGGTGGAGCGATAAAAACCACTGAGCGTAAGCTGGCAGAGGGGATTCTTATTCATGGTAATCAGCCAATGATGGCCTGGTGTGTGGGTAACGCCCGCGTAGAGCCAAAAGGCAACGCCATTCTGATCACCAAGCAGGCCAGTGGCAAAGGGAAAATAGATCCTTTGATGGCGCTATTCAATGCTGTCTCTCTCATGTCGCTTAACCCTGAAGCGAAAAAGCGGGATTACCAGGTATTTTTCATATGACAAAAACGTCAGTTACTGACCCGCTCCGGCGGGTTTTTTCGTTTCAGGAGGATAGTAAATGTCGCTGAACCGTGCATGCACCCTCATGAAAGTGAAGGCGATTAACGAGGATGAACGGATTATTACCGGCATCGCCTCTACGCCTTCGCCTGATCGTGATGGTGACATCTTGGAGCCTGATGGCGCTAAGTTTCGAAATGACACCCCTTTCCTTTGGCAGCATGACCGGAGTCAACCAATCGGTAGTTGCACCCCAAAAATGGTTAAGGAGGGGCTACAAATTACAGCCAAGCTGGTAAAGCCAACTCCGGATATGCCTTCCCAGCTTGTGGCTCGATTAGATGAGGCGTGGTCCTCTATCAAGTCAGGGCTCGTAAAAGGATTATCAATCGGATTTCGGCCCATTGAATACTCGTATATCGATGATGCTGGGATTCGCTTTATTTCATGGGACCTGCTGGAAGTTTCAGCAGTAACCATTCCGGCTAACGCCGAATGTTCAATCCAAACAGTCAAGTCGTATGACCGTCAGTTGCTAGCCGCGTCAGGCACTGAGCAACCGGTGGTTAAAGCTAAACCCACCGCTGGCGCTACAGCAAAAAAATCTACTGAAATTAAAGGAAAAACCATGAATATTGCAGAGCAAATCAAAAGCTTTGAGAACAAACGTGCAGCGCTGGCAGCATCACTGAATGATGTTATGAGCAAAGCCGCAGATGAAGGCCGCACCCTGGATAGCAAAGAAACTGAGCAATACGATAATGTGTCTGCTGAAATCAAATCAGTAGACTCCCACCTGGGCCGCCTGCGCGATATGGAAGCGAACATGGCTGCTACCGCTAAGCCCGTCGCGAAAGCAGCAAGTGTCGATGTTAATGTGGTAGACAACCGTGCGCCTGGCATCATCCGGGTTGAGCAAAAGTTGGAGAAAGGGATCGCGTTCGCTCGTTTTACTAAGGCACTGGCAGCCGCCAAAGGGGTGCGTTCTGAAGCATTGAGCATTGCTAAGAGCAAATACCCAGATGACACCAAGCTGCATCACGTCCTGAAAGCCGCGGTAAATGCGGGTACTACTACAGACCCACAATGGGCTGGTGCGTTGGTTGAGTACCAGGATTTCGCGAATGATTTCGTTGAGTTCCTGCGCCCACAAACCATAATTGGTCGTTTTGGTCAGGGCGGAATTCCTGCACTACGCCAGGTTCCGTTTAACATTCGTGTTCCGGCGCAGATCAGTGGTGGTGCAGCCCAATGGGTTGGGCAGGGTAAAGCGAAGCCATTAACAAAATTCGATTTTGAATCTATCACTTTCGGTTTTGCAAAAGTCGCGGCTATTTCTGTACTGACTGAAGAACTGATCCGTTTCTCTACACCATCCGCTGATGTATTAGTTCGTAATGGTTTGGCGGAATCGGTCATTGCTCGTCTGGATGCCGACTTCATCGACCCTGCAAAAGCAGAAGCGGCTGGCGTATCCCCGGCGTCGATCACCAACGGCATCGTTGGCATCCCTTCAACTGGCAGCCCGGACGAGGATGCTGCGGCGGCATTTGGTCAATTCATTAATGCAGACCTGCAACCTACTGGTGGCGTCTGGCTAATGTCCAGCACTACGGCGCTGGCACTTTCAATGCGCAAAAATGCGCTGGGGCAGAAGGAATATCCAGAAATGACAATGCTGGGTGGCACATTCCAGGGGCTCCCGGCAATCGTTTCTCAGTATGTCGGCAACCAATTGGTTCTCGTTAACGCGCCGGATATTTATCTGGCTGATGATGGCGGGGTGGCTGTTGACATGTCCAGTGAGGCATCACTGGAAATGGAGAGTGCGCCAACTGGCGATAGCATTACCCCAACCGGAACCGAGTTGGTTTCAATGTGGCAGACCAATAGCGTGGCCATCCGCGCAGAACGCTGGATCAACTGGCGCCGCCGTCGTAGTGCAGCTGTAGCTCGAGTTACTAACGTAAACTATGGCACCAGCCAGGGCAGCTGATAATACAAGGAGGGCGGGGGAAACCCCGCCGTTTTGCATGGCAAAAATCAGGTATCTACAGCGCACGCACGATTCTTTTCCTGGTGATGAGAAAAGCGTGAATGATCAGTGCGCCAAAGTTCTGGTGCTGCTGGGCAAGGCTGAGTACATCAGCAACAAACGTGCTGGTGGTCGTTCAAATAATAAAAAAGCTGCGGGGACTGGCTGATGTGGAATCCTTTCCGTAAAAAAGAAAAATCACTGCAACAGCCATCTGGTCAAGGAACTTGGCAGCGTATATTTTCTTTTATTCGTGAGCCTTTTGGTGGTGCATGGCAGAGAAATCTTGAGATAAATAACCAAACCGTAATGTCTTTCTACGCGGTTTTTTCATGCATCTCATTAATTGCAAGCGACATATCAAAGATGCCAGCAAGGCATCAGCGCCGTGACTCTAATGGTGTATGGAAAGATCAGGTAACAGGTTCTATTCCAGCCTTGCTGGAAAAGCCAAATACATTCCAGAATCGGATACAGTTTTTTGAAAATTGGGTAAACTCAAAATTATGTCATGGCAACACCTATGTCATGAAGATTAGAGATAATACCGGTGCCATAAAAGAACTAAGAATACTAGATCCAAACAAAGTAATTCCTCTGGTAGCAGATGATGGATCTGTTTTTTATCAGATCAATCCTGACAATATTGCAGGGTTGCCAACGGAGGTAACAGTTCCGGCGCGGGAAATTATTCACGATAGATTTAATTGCTTTTTTCATCCATTAGTTGGGTTGTCGCCGCTTTATGCAGCTGGGCTTGCTGCTATGCAAGGGCATCATATTCAGGAAAACTCAGCATTCTTCTTTAAGAATGGTGGAAAGCCAAGCGGTGTGATTGAGGTTCCTGGTTCTCTTACTGAGGAAAATGCCAAAAGTATTAAGGCTAACTGGGATACAGGATATACAGGTGAGAATGCTGGTAAGACGGGCATCCTAAGTAATGGAGCAAAATACAATCCAATATCCATGTCTGCAGTTGATGCGCAGATCGTTGAACAGCTCAAAATGACAGCAGAAATTGTCTGCTCAGTTTTTCATGTCCCTTCTTACAAGGTAGGGGTAGGTGATCCACCTTCATATAACAATATTGAAGCGCTGGAACAGCAGTATTACTCACAGTGTCTTCAGATCCTGATTGAGTCTGTAGAGTTACTTCTTGATGAAGCACTTGGCCTATCAGGAAATGAAGGAACTGAGTTTGAAGTAAATGCACTACTACGTATGGATACAGAACGCCGAATTAAAACGCTGGGTGAAGCGGTTAAAAATACCATCATGTCGCCCAACGAAGCCCGTCGCAAAGAGAATCTTCCACCGGTTCCTGGTGGTGATTCTCTGTATCTACAGCAACAGAACTTCAGCCTTGAAGCATTGGCACGTCGAGATGCTTCCGATGATCCGTTCAGCAAAACGGCACCGGCCACCACAATCCAAGCAGCCAGCGATGATAGTAAGGCACTGTCAGAACCTGAGTTGAACATTGCCAAGGCCATGATTAGGGGATTATTAGCAAAATGAATGATCGCGACTTATCCATAATCAAGGTGATGTCGGAAGAGTTTTCAAAAGCTCTTATCGGCGTCAAAGAGGATTTCAATAAACGGATTGATGAACAGCAAGAAACCTTTAACAAAGGAATTGCTGAATTGAAAGAGGTCTTTGCTGGCTTAAGTCTAGTAACAAAGGAAGATGTAACATTAGCGATTGAGGCCGCTGTAGAAGCCATTACTCCACCTGAAATTCCTGAGTTACCCGATGTATCAAAAATGGTTTCTGAAGCTATTGCCGAATTGCCTGTACCTGCAGATGGGAAAAGCCTCACCCCGGAAGATATTCGACCATTGCTAAAAGAGATGGTTGAAGAAGCAGTTTCAGATATCCCTATCCCACGTGATGGTAAAGATGCCGATCCTGAAGCGATAAAAGCGGCGGTTACTGATGCAATGGCCGCATTGCCAGCACCTGAAACACCAAAGCCTGGTGCAGATGGCCGCGATGCCTTGCAGATTGAAATTATTCCAGGTATTGACGCCGATAAGAGTTACCCGCGAGGAACCTATGCTACGCATAGTGGTGGGCTTTGGCGTTCATTCGAAAAAACAGCTGGCATGCGCGGGTGGGAGTGTCTGGTTGATGGCATCTCTGCTGTTGATGTTGCCAATGACGATGAGCGAATGTTTACCGTGACAGTCACGAGAGCAAGTGGCGCATGTGAAAAAAAATCGTTCGGTATTCCAGTGATGATCTATCGCGGTGTTTTCAAAGCTGAAAGCAGTTATCAGCCAGGTGACACAGTGACCTGGGGCGGATCTCTCTGGCATTGCGACGAAACAACAGCAGATAAACCAGGTGAGCTCGGATCAAAAGGATGGACACTGGCAGCCAAGCGCGGGCGGGATGGGAAGGATAAATCATGATCGAACTCGTAACGTTGGAAGAAGCAAAGCTACACCTACGCATTGATGACGATTATGGCGACGATGACATTACCCTAAAAATTCAGGGTGGTAGCGCCGCCATTCTCGCTTACGTGCAGGGAAGCCGGCAGTTGATTGTTGATGATGCCGGGAAAGCTATTGAAGGTGAGCCGCTTTCCCGAGTTAAAACAGCATTGCTTGTTCTGCTTGGTATTTTGGATCGTAACCGAGGCGGTGAAGAAGAAGAAAAATTGAAACAGGGGGAGTTACCTTTTTCTGTCTCAATGCTTATCTACGATTTGCGCCGACCAAGCATTTTGTGAGGGTATATGGCCTGTGAAGGATGCCGGCGCCGCCGGGAATGGTTAAAGAACTGGTTGAGGATTGCCCATGAAAGAGCAACTGGTAAACGCACTGATAGTAGCACTGCAGGAAGAGACGAAGGCAAAGCAGGAACAGACAGCAGCATTAACCCGCCTGGCGGAGTCCAATGAATCGTTGGTCGCTGTTCTGGTCGATGCATTTAGTAGTGATGCTGATCTTATCGAAATGACGTCCATTGATGATCAGCGCCCTCAGTATCTGGGTACCAGGGGGTAATTATGCAGGCCGGTAAATTGCGACATCGCATCACACTTCAAAAGCCGGGAAAAGTACAAAACCCTGATAATGGTGAGATGGAAGATGCCTGGTTGGATCTAGCCACTATCTGGGCTGATGTCGTACCGCTATCAGCGCGTGAATTTGTCGCTGCACAAGCAATGCAAAACGCCGTAACAACTCGAATAAAAATTCGGTATCGCCAAGATATTTCACCAAAATATCGAATCCTGTTCCGCAGTTCAATATTCAATATTGAAGGGGTGCTACCTGATCCTGATAGTGGCCTGGAATATCTTACCCTTCCTTGCTCTGAGGGAACGAACGATGGCTGATGGCGTTGAATACACCCTTACTGGCGTCGATGAGCTGATGGGAAAACTGGAATCGATCAGCGATGACATGAAGCGTAAAGGAGGGCGTGCAGCGTTAAGAAAGGCTGCCAACGTTATCGCCAATAGGGCAAAGGCAAATGCACAGCGACTTGATGATCCGGAAACCGGCCGCAGCATTGCTGACAATATCGCTGTGCGTTGGAATGGTCGTGAGTTTAAGCGTAATGGAAACCTGGCCTTTCGAATCGGTGTGCTACATGGTGCTGTGCTAAGAAAGCATCCCGATAAAGCCAAGAATGCCCCAACGCCGCACTGGCGCCTGCTGGAATTCGGCACCGAAAATATGCGAGCTCAACCTTTCATGCGGCCGGCGGCAGAGAACAGCGCCGCTGAGGCATCCAATACGTTCGTTACTGAATATGGAAAAGCTATCGACAGGGCAACAGCTAGGGCAGCCAAGAAAGGGACCAGATGATGATCGCACCAATTTTTAAAGTATGCGCCGCCAGTCAGGCTGTAACGGCGTTGATTGGAGAAAGTCCGGTTAGGCTCTATCCCTTTGGCCTTCAGGATGACAATGTAGTTTATCCCTATGTCGTTTGGCAGAACATACCCGGCGGTGGCCCTGAAAATTATCTTGATAGGCGACCGGACGCCGACAGTTACACGCTACAGGTTGACGTGTATGCAGATACGGTCACCGCTGCCACTTCGGTGGCTATGGCTCTGCGCGATGCTATAGAGCCACATGCCTACATTACCAGGTGGGGCGGGCAAAGCCGCGACCCAGAAACAAAACGATATCGCTATTCATTCGACGTTGACTGGATAGTGCTTCGCTAACCCTCCCAACTTTTCAACATACCGGCCTTGCGCCGGTTTTTTTATGACCGGAGACACTATGTCTGTATTAACACAAGGCACGCAGTTGTATGTGCTCGCTAATGGAGTCGTAAGCGAGATTGAATGTATTACCAACTTTACGGCGGGCGGGAACCCGGCAGATCAGATTGAAAACACTTGTCTTTCGGAACGCAAATCTAAGACATATGTAAAAGGTCTGCAGACGCCTGGCCAGGCGTCTGTAACTCTGAACGCGGATCCGAAAAACGCCAGCCACCTGATGCTGCATAACCTGGCTGAGACTGACGATGAAACACCACTTACGTGGGCGTTAGGCTGGTCTGATGGTGAATCTGTACCAACAGCAGCAGCTCCCGGCGCTCCAAACTCTGTAGATGGTCTGTTGTTGCCTGAAGATCGTACCTGGTATGTCTTCCAAGGTTACGTGTCAGATTTCCCGTTCGACTTCCAACAAAATACCGTTGTCAGTACAGCTGCAACTATCCAGCGTTCTGGCCCTGCTGTCTGGGTTCCAAAGGCTCAAGCCGGCAGCTAATCAATCTATCCGCCGGGGCCGAGCGCCCCGCGTTAACTTCTCATTGATGGTAACGACATGAAATTAACTCTGGAATCATTGAAAGAACATGGTGCCTTTACTGGTCGCCCGGTAGAGAAAGAAATCACCTGGAAGCAGGGTGACAAAGAGCTCACTGCCACCGTATATGTGCGACCACTTGGCTATCATGCGACTAAATCTGACTTGCTCGCTTTCGATGGGAGAATTGATAACATTGCAGGCCGAATTGCCGCATCAATTTGCGACGAAAATGGAAACCCAATTTTCACCCCTCAAGATATCACCGGCGAGGCTGACCCTGAGCGAGGCTCTCTCGACGGTGCCCTGACCATTGCATTGTTGTTGGCTATTCAGGACGTCAACAGTCTGGGAAAGACCAAAGCCTAACGCCAGAAGATGAGTTCTGGTGCGAGCTGGTGATGAATGGCATCGGAGGGAGAACCATTGCTGAGGCTCAGGAGCGAGTCAGCCTCCAGGAATACCGGACATGGGTTAGGTACCGTGAAAAATATGGCTCTCTCAACGGTATTATGCGCACGGAATGGGGCTCAGCGCTGGTGTGTTCCGTCCTCGCCAACATAAACCGCAGTAAAAACTCACAGCCCTTCGATATCAGTGATTTTTCTCCTCACATGAACTCCAATAAATCTATTAGCTTGGAAGAGGCAATGGCGTTGTGGGATTAACCCGTCTATAGGAATGGTTTATGGCCAGTAAATCTCTCGGCACGCTGACGATTGATCTAATTGCTAAGGTGGGCGGGTTCACATCTGGCATGGACAAGGCGGAGCGTGCATCTGATAAGTGGCGAAAAAAGGTCGAGTCGGATATTAAAAGTGCCGGTTCAGCGATCTCCGGAATGGCGGCGTTAGCGGTTACTAGCGCCGCTGCTATCACGGCCGTTGGCGTTTCCTTGTTAAAAACGTCCTCAGCGCAAATCACTGAAACGGATCGTTGGGCTAAGTCTTTAGGCACTTCAACGCAAGTGTTGTTAGAGTGGAAGTATGCTGCTCAGCAAGCTGGTATTGAAGGCGATAACATCGCTGATATTTTTAAAGATCTGAATGACAAGATTGGCGACGCTGTTCTGAATCAGTCCGGCGAGGCAGCTGGTGCACTCGATACCCTGGGGTTATCGGCGAAAAAACTTCAAGAACTGTCGCCTGAGAAGCAGCTGGTGGCGATAGTTGACGCCATGAAGGGAATGAATACCGCCCAAAAGACAAACATTTTGGAAAGCCTGGGCAATGACCTGTCCAGAATGTTGCCGCTATTTGATAACGGCAATGAAAAACTGAATAAATTTATCCAGCAAGCCAGGGATTTTGGTGTTGCACCGCCGCAAGAAGATATTGACAAGCTGCTAAAGGTCAATGAGGTATTCCAGGAGATAGAAGGTTCCTGGGAGGGATTTAAAAACAAAATGGCCGCTGGCTTGGCCGATATCGATTTGAAGCCGCTGGTGGAATCTGTTCACAGCCTGGAAAAAACATTTACAGATCCTGCTGTGCTTCAGGGGATTGTTAATATTACGAAGGGAATAACAGATCTTGTTGGGTTGTTGGCTCAGGCGGCAAAGCTTGCCAATGATTTTGCATACGGATGGAACAAAAGTGCTTCAACAAGTGCTGACTCTTCCTTCAATGATCTACTATCAAAACGGAAAGAACTTAACGATTCTCTTGCCTACTCAGAATCTTTACTTGGGAAAATAGATGTTGCAGCAGGAGTAATTAGAGGAAGCGATCAGATAAGGGCAGAGATTGCTAAAAACGAAAAGCTTATTAGTGAATTTAATACAAAACTGCCAACTGAGTTCGCTGTTATTTCAGAATCAGGCGGGCTCGAGTTAGGCAAGGGCGAGACTAACGGAAAGCCTAAGGCGGGTAAATCACCGAAAGTTATCTCACCTAGTATTAAATTCGATAATGCGTTTAAGGCAACTGAATCGGCATACCTACGTCAAATAGAATTAATCGACACATCTGGGAAGAGGACTGCTGAAGTTACTGAGCAACAAAAGTTGGCGTTCGACATTTCGTCTGGAAAACTCAATGGACTGAATGAAATACAGAAGAAAAGATTGCAATATTTGGCGGAAGAAGTAGACAAGCTAAACGCGGTTAAGAAAGCCAATGAGAATATGATTAAAGCGTCACAATATGCTGCTTCTCTTCAAATGGAAAATGAAGCTAAGCGGCAGGGACTTAATGCTGATTTCATTGGGGCTTATTCGAGCGACGACCAGCGGAATAGATTGAAAGAAATGTCATCTATCCGTGAGGATTTTGCCCGCCGGCAGACTGACCTTCAAACGCAATTTGACTCTGGTGATATAGACAAAGATCTGTATGACCGTAAAACACAGGCGCTTACCGATTCATTGGACGAACAACTTAGGATTCAGGAGGAATATTATAAAAAAACGGATGAGCTTAGAAATGATGGTATGGCCGGTTTTATGTCTGGATTGCAGACGCAGATCGAAGGTTCGATGAATCTTTATACCAGTATGCAGCAGGTAGGCGCTCAAGCGTTTGGGAGCTTAACAGATATGATAATTGATTGGGCTGAGACTGGTAAGCTAAATGCTGATGAGTTTGCGGCTTCATTTCTCCAATCTATAGGTTCTGCATTGCTATCATACGCCGCTGCTCAAGTTGCAATGGCTGGTTTATCTGCATTTTCAGCCATGATAGGCGTTCCCTTTGTTGGCCCAGCGGTAGCGCCAGGAGCGGCTGTTGCAGCTGCCGCTGCAGCAGGAGTGCTTGCTCTCGGCGTCAGTGGCGCATTAAAGGGACAGGCTCACGATGGTATTGATTCCGTTCCTGAAACAGGCACCTGGCTTTTACAAAAAGGGGAGCGAGTTACGACAGCTAAGACCAGCGCTAAACTTGATGCCACGCTAGATCGAGTGGGGCGAGATGCGAATACTGGGGGTAAAGTGCCTTATGCACCGGTCACTCATTTAACCGTCAACGGTGATCCAGACAAAAGCACGATACGCGCTATCGAGGAAGCAGTATCTCGCGGTAATAAACGCCTGTACGGCCAGATGACCTCTGATGTCGCTACGGGGCGAGGGGATTTCTCAAAAGCTCTTGGTGCTGGATGGCAAACAAAACGGAGAACAGGTTAATGGGGATCACATCAAATATCGATTACCCGCATCAATACCTACCATTGCCGCTTCAGGATGGGTATGGACTTAAGCCCATCAGCCCGTTGCTCAGAACGCAGATGGTATCAGGAAGAGCGCGCCAGCGCAGGCGATACACTTCAACGCCAACGCAGGCGCCTGTATCATGGCTAATGAATGACGTTCAGGGACAGGCTTTTGAGGCTTGGTATCGCGATGCAATCAGTGATGGGGCCTCATGGTTCAACATGACTTTGCGCACCCCGATAGGGATAAAGCCCTATGTATGTCGCTTTGTTGATATCTATGAAGGCCCTGTGTTAATTGGCGGCAAGTATTGGCAGTTCAGTGCAACGCTAGAACTTTGGGAGCGCCCATTGGTTCCACCTGGTTGGGGTAACTTCCCCGAGTTTATCGCGGGACAGAACATCATCGATCTCGCAATCAACAGGGAGTGGCCTGAACCATGACGGTATTAAATCGGCTTTATGCGTCGTCAGGTTCTGAAGTTATCATCGAGACACTGCAGATCGTAGTCGGTGGTGCGACATACTGGTTAACGCGGGGATGGGATGATATCACCGCAACGCTTGAAAACGGGGCGGTTGCAACATTTACCGCCTGCGGGATCGATTTGTCTTTACCCGCCAGGAACGCTGACGGCACACAAGACCTAAAATTTGCGATCTGTAATATCGATGGTACGGTTTCAAATGCCATCCGCGATGCGTTGGGGAATCAGGAAATAGGTACGCTGACTTACCGGCATTACCTGTCTACTGATTTAACAGCGCCAGCTTCGCCGCCATTTACCTTGACAATTAAATCGGGCTACTGGACATCAATAGAGGTTCAGATAACGGCGGGCTATTTGAACGTGCTTGACACTGCGTGGCCGCGCCGACGATTTACTCTGCCAGACTATCCGGGGCTGCGCTACCTCTCGTAAGGGACATCCCATGTTTAATCCTGATAAATACCTTTCTGTCACCTGGCTGAAGGGTGGACGAACTTATCCTGAACTTGACTGCTTCGGCATTGTTAACGAGGTTCGGCGCGATATCGGCATGCCATCCTGGCCAGATTTTGCGGGCGTGACGAAAGATAATAATGGACTGGACAATTCAGCGCGGGGATTAATGCGTGAGTTGAGCAAGTGTGAGCCGTGCGAAGGGGCAGGAATTGCTTGTTATTCCGGGAGCATGGTGACGCATGTTGCAGTTGTGGTGAGTATTGATGGCGTCTTACATGCGGCGGAATGTAATCCGAATACGAACGTGACATTTCTTCCTCTGACGCGTTTTGAGCGGCGTTTTATAAAAGTGGAGTATTACCTGTGATCCGCATTTATCCCTCTCGCCTGCCTGGTGAACCATTGGAAACGCATGAACATAGGGCCATGACGCTGCATCAGTGGTTCGTTGAAAACGTGGATGGTTATCAGAATGACATGCGTCACCCTATTGCCGTTGAGGTTAACGGCAAAAGTATTGCCGCTATCGAGTGGCCGCTGTGCCATATCAGCGCAGAAACGGATGTGCGGATATTTCCGATCCCTTATGGCACGGGATTAGAGATCGCTGCCTGGGCTGCTGTAGCTGTTGCTGTGGCTTCTGCTGCTTACTCGCTGATCATGATGTCGCAGATGAGCAAGGATGGGATGGGATCGGCCAGTGGTGGCGACTCTCTGGACTTATCACCGGCGAAAGCCAACACGGCCAAGCTTGGCGACCCAATCAGAGAGGTGTTGGGTAGAGATCGCGTTTATCCCGATTATCTGGTTCAGCCGGTTAGCCGCTTCGACAACAGTAACCCACAAATCTACAGAACAGATATGTTCCTGTGTGTGGGTGTTGGTAACCAATCCATCAACCAAACAACGATAAAGATCGGCAATACACCCGTGAGTAGTTTTGGCGATGATGTGAGCTATACGATCTACCCACCTGGCGCCAATGTTGTTTCCGATCACCGCACAGAAAATTGGTTTGCTTCGACAGAAGTCGGCGGGACCACATCTGGAACTTCAGGGCTTGATCTTGCTTCAACGGGTCCGGATTCAGTCAGCATTACCGCCGACGCGATCACAGTATCTGGCAATAACCTGACTGTTATTGGTGCCGTTGATGGAGACGGTGATGCCGTTATTCCTGACTCGTGGGTGGTGGGTACTGACCTGACGATTCAGGCCCCGGACACATTTACAGTGGCGATCGAATCGGGGCATAACGTTATCTATGGCGATTTTGCTGAACTAAATCCATCAGTAGGGCTGCCGGTTTCGATGACATGGAATGGAACACGAATTGACTTGTTCATTTCAGCATACAACCCAGGATCACCCGCGGTACCAGGTGTGGGAGGTAACGCCGCGAGCATAACCGCGTCAGCGGCGCCAACGACATACGACTTTAGCACCACCCCTCTATCATTTACGCTGACGTGGGCCAGTGTGAATTATGTTATTTCTCTGACAGCAAACTACGTAACGATGTCTGGCCTTACTGACGAGATCGATGATCAACTTTCAGGGTCAGGTCTGGAAGTGGTTGCGATAGACACGAAGATTGTGATCAGGGAAAAAGAGAGCCCATTTAGCGGTAACAATATCGGTTTCAGCGTGCTGCCGGCTGTCTTGTTTGGCTCTGACCCTGTAGTTGTCGGCGGAACAGCATCAACTGGAGGAACGCCAGCCATCAGTGAAAACATCGCTATGGCATGGGGTAGCTCAACCGGAGACGCCTTCGTAGGAATCCCCAACGGTTCTCAGCGGATAGCTTTTGGGCTAAGGGGATATCGGTATCGCATTACTAACATTGATGGCCAGACAATCAGCGTTGAGCGACTGATAGAAAACCCAGGTGGTTCAACAACGGTAGATCCGACGTGGCCAGGATTCACTGGCCGCACATTACTGGACTCTACAGTAACAGGGCTCAGTGATGCCAACGACTGGATGGGGCCATTTCTCTGTTGCCCGGAAAATGAAACGACAAGTCAGATAGAACTTAACTTTGTTTATCCGCAGGGACTGTGTGATGTCGGAAGTAAGGATGGCGCCATTCACTGGCACGATGTGGCGATGACGATTCAATATCGTTTGTCTGGCTCTGACGCCTGGACCAGCGTACAGATAACACATGGTAACAACACTGTGAATGAAGTTGGTTATACCGAGGCGATCACGTTCCCTACTCCAGGTAACTATGAGGTGCGGATTAAGCGAGATACGCCGGTATGGGGTGGTACTACGCGGGATTCTGTCCAGTGGCAGGCGATGCGAGCAAAACTGTCGGCGCGCAAGACCAGCTATCCTGAAATCACAACGATCGCGCTGACTATTCGCACGGGTAACCGCCTGGCGGCTCAGTCTGATCGGCGCGTTAATCTGGTCGCAACAAGGCTCTATGATGGGCATCCATCGCGGAGCATCAGTGGTGCGTTATACCACGTGCTGAAAGATCTTGGTTACTCAGATAACCAGATCGACTATGCCACTATCAATGCGCTGGAAGCTAATTACTGGACACCCAGGGGCGAAACCTTCGACTGGTCTGCAGGCAGTGATAACACGTCCGGTTTAGACGTGCTGCAACGGATCGCGAATGCTGGAATGGGGTATTTTTTGTCGAGTGATGGTCTTGCCTCTGCTGGTCGCGAGGGGATTAAAAACTGGTCAGGCGTGATCAGTCCGCAAGAGCAAACAGAGGAACTCCAGACAGCCTTCAAGGCTTTGTCTCAGGACGACTATGACGGGGTTGATGTTACCTACGTTAATGCCACTACGTGGGCAGAGGAAACGGTACAATGTCGTTTCAGTGATAACCCAACGCCAAAAAAAGTGGAGGATTACACACTGGATGGTGTGAAGGATCCTGATCGGGCCTATCGCATCGGCATGCGCCGGCTGATGAAGTACCGATATCAGCGGCTCACGCACTCAACAAGCACAGAAATGGACGCTCTCTGCTACAACTACGGTGATCGCATTGTGCTAACAGATGACATTCCCGGCAGCAAGACGATTAGTTGTCTGGTTGTTGATGAACAGCATGATGATAACGTGGTGCGGATTGAGGTAAGTGAACCCCTCGATTGGTCATTTGAAAACCCGCGTTGTCTGATACGGTTCCAGGATGGCTCCGCATCCCCGCTTTTGATGCCAACTCGTATTGATGATTACACATTCTCCATTGCCAATACTGCGGATGTGCGAATTGATGAGTGGATCATGAATAACCCGGCGATAGAGCCACCGCGAGTTATATTCTGCTCATCAAGCCGTGTAGGGTATGACTCAATAATGGACTCCATCGAGCCTGGCGCCGATGGTACGTGCAAAGTGAACGCATTGCAGTATACCCCATTGCTTTATCAGCATGATGACGATATCTATCCAGGTAATATCTAAGTTATTAATATATCCAAATAACCCGCTGCGGCGGGTTTTCTTTTATGAGGCCAAGATGACCACTTACAACACAGGAAACCCTGTCGGGCCTAATGGCTCAGCTGATCCGCGCGATTTGTATGATAATGCGCAAGTTATGGATTTATTAATAAATTCAATTAACGATAAAACAACGGGGCGTATTGGCAATGAGCTAATCACCTGGGCTGGCTTGGTTAAAAACCTATCACCTCTTGGTAAAGCATATACTAAAGAACAAGCGGATGCTGCCATCGCATCGGGAGAAATACCAGAAGGAGCTTTCTTCTTTATTTGGTCTGATGATAATTTGAAAATCGCAGACCAGTATAAAAATATTTCTGGCGTTGCAATATCAACAGGAAAGAGCATCGAGAATGGTGATGGTGTATGGGAGATTTTATTTTTCCTTCTAAATTTTTGTGGTGAGTCATCTAAATCTCTTACAAATTCCGCACTATTTAAAGGTAAAGGTATATATCCATTGCTAACAGATAAGCAGAATAATATCGCCTTAGCTTATGATGACAATAAAGGCGCTATAGTTGGGGTCGATGTTCAGAGCCAATCCAAAATGACAGCCAAACTATCCGGGGTGGGCATGTCACTATATAAAGGGAATGATAACGTTATCCCTATTGTTGGTGGTAACAATAATGGAATTGCCCTTGGATATGATAAAGATAAAGATGAGCTAGTTGGCTTATTCCCAGAGAGCGCCGCATCAGACAAAAGTAGGTTGCCGTTTAAAACTGCATCAGTGGCAGTTAATTTTTTACTGGCATATGGGCAGTCTCTTTCCACTGGAGTGTTAGCTCAGTCAGTTTTGTCAGTAAATCAACCATATAGCAACATAACGTTTTCAAGCGGAGTTCGCGGGAATGGTGGCGATTTTTCTGGAACCAAACCATTGGTCGAAGATTCAAAAACACCAACACCAGATGATCAGGCCAGCGTTGGTGAAACTGTATGCTCAGGAGCTGCAAACTACGCAAGTCTGTCAATGTATCGAGAGAATGGAGTAGAGCCTGCTGAGCATGTGATTTTTTCAAGCACAGCAGGGCATGGGGGATATACGATTTCGCAGCTGTCGAAGGGTTCATCGTGGTATGCCTCACAATTCATGGCCCACCTGGCCGGCGCAGCCAATTTAAATAATGACATCGCACTACATGCCGTAGCGTGGCTGCAGGGGGAGACTGATAGCATTAATTCCAGCTACACAAAAGCGGCGCATCTGGCCGCACTGAAAAAACTGCAAAAAGATGTTACGGATGATGCTCGGGCAACAACTGGGCAGGGTAGTCCTGTGATGTTTCTGACGTATCAGCACAGCTCCCGCGTAAAATTAAACGATGCAGTTCCATTGGCGTTGTTAGAAGCATGTCAAACAAGCGATTATTTCTACTTTGTGGCGCCAACATACGCATTCCCGCACTACTCTGACGGATTGCATTTAATGGCTGTGGGTTACAAATGGATAGGGGCGTATTACGGGCGAGCATATAAGCAAGCAGTAATTGATGGTGATAAGCCGTTATCTATTATGCCCAAAGGGGCAACATATTTAGGTAATAAAATCACAGTTAGATTTAACGTCCCAGTGCCGCCGCTCGTTCTTGATGTTGCAAATTTAGCAAGCACCAAAGATTTCGGTTTTTCTGTTGCAGGAAAAACAATAACCTCGGTTGAGGTTTCTGAGGGGGACTCTGTAGTTATTACACTTGATTCTAATTTGACAGGGGTTACACAGGTAAGCTATGCGTTTGATAATTTAGCTCCATCTTTAAATATATCAAATGGAGCTAGCGGAAATTTGAGAGATTCATGTAAAGACACATGTATTATCGATGGTGTAGTTAAGCCAATGTTTTATCTGTGTCCACACTTTAAATTGAACGCAATTAGCGAGGTTATATAATGAGCAACATGTTTATTAGAATTCAAGCGAATGTTCCAACAACCATCGGCAAGGTTAACTCAAGCGACATTGACTTGTTTCTTCCGTATGATCCGGAGGCGCTGGCATTCTGGAATTTTACTAGCGGGTCTCTTGTGTCCGCCAACTCTCAAACTCAGGTGCTAACTGCGCAAGGCAGCTATTCTCTTGCTGATAATGCGTTAATTGCAAAATCTGGCGGAGCTAACAACCTTCTTTCATCGTATGTGGAAAGTGGAGAGTTTTCGTTTTCTGGCGTTATTGATATGAGCCAGGCTACGAGTGCTGCAATGGTAATTGCGGGAAATTTTAAGGCCTCGCCGGAGTCAGGCGCAGCTATTTATTTGACTGGTGCCGGAAACGTAGCAACGCGTGCCGCGTCGAAAGTTTCCATTATCGATGATTTGCCCGATATGACGAAACCACTGTTTTATGCCGTGTCTGTTAACGCATCAGTGCCGTCATTGTCTGTCGTTATCAAACAACCGGGCAGGATAGATTTTTCAGCCACCGGGGGGTTTTTCCCATCTCCATACGTCAGCTCCACATCACCACTGCTGATCGGAAGTCTTGCAGGTGGTCAAAGCTCAAACATCAAAACGTATGAGTTTGCAATCTATAACAAATCGCTATCACTAGAAGCGTTAAATAGGAAATACTTGGAGTCTCAGGTAAGAATGGCAGGGGTTGGAGTTAAGATTTAGATGTGGGTTTAAAGGTTGACAATGATATGATATAATATGTCAAATATTATTTTTAGCGACTGATATCATGTCACTTATTAAAGTAAAGAAAATTCTGTATCGACTGCTAAATATCCCGTATTTGTCAGACCCGGTTAACTTATTGCCGCGTGCATATGTAGAATATTCTGGGCTTACGGCCAACGAGTATTACTCTGATGAAGATACAACATGGATGGGTGAACAGTCTTTTCTTTACGCAAAAATCGAGTCTGCTAGCAAAAACTATTCAGCTTTTTCATTCTTATTGACCATTCCCAAGGATGGGAATTATGAATATTATGAGTTTGAAATGAAGGCCAGAAAACAAGCAGAGGACTCTATCATGTTTGCTCTTAAGTCTGGCCGATTTGTCTCTGTAAAATTTGATGGTTCGCCGAAAAGTCTTTACCCAGTGATTATTATGATTCTTGATAGAGTTGGTACGGATGACTCAAATAGCGGCGGAAGAGGCGTGCTAAGCAAGTACGACTTAACTCATGGCTCATTTTCAGCTGCTGGGAACAGCCGTTAAATTCTAAAATCGAAGTCCAGCGCCGCATCAACTGCCTCTCCCTGGGTTTTAAACGGCACATCTGACACCAGCGGCCAACGCCCCTTATGCCACACATAAAGCCAGTGTTGGTGTTCCTCGTCTTCGCGAATAGCGAACATGGGAGGGCTGTTGATAGTTGGCTCTGGGTATCTGTCGTTTTCGTTGAGAATGAAGATCTGCCGGCCGGCGAGGGTGATGCTTCCCATCATTTCTCCTTTGATTTCCGAAGTAGATCAAATTTTTCATGAAGCGATTTAGGGTACAGCTCAGTGTAAACTTGCCACAATGTATTTAAGTTCTTATGCCCAGTTACCTGAGCCACTTCTTCGATACTAAATCCAGCCTCAAACAACCTACTTGCTCCCTCCCGCTTAAGATCGTGATAGTGTAGGTCATCTATCCCAATCTTCTCTCTAACCTTGATGAATGCTGCTGATATAGACTTTGAGTTATAAGGGAAAATGTAATTTGAAACCCTCTCTTGGCGCATGACTATCTCCCACGCCTCACCAAGAAGCGGAACACTCATGTGGTTTCCTGCTTTCTTCCTCGGATCCTTTCTATCCCTTACAAGAACTGATTTCTGAGCATAATCAATATCACTCCATTCTATGCGGCAAACCTCGCCGACTCGCATGCACGAAAGAATAGAAAAATTGAAAATATCGACAAACGGTATCCTGGATCGGGGATGGTTTTGTCGCTCTTGCAAGGCAGCAACGATGACGTCTATCTCTTTTTCGTCAGGGCGTCTAGTTCGCCTATTCGATTTCGAGATTAGGCGCATCTTAGCCAGAAGTGGCTTTGCTTCATCGATCGGATTAGCGGTGTAGCTGATGCCGTATATAGGCTTTGCGGCTTTCAATACCGTGCCAAGATAACTCAAGTCATGAGAGACGGTTGATGGACTGGCGCCGTTAGCAACCCTTCGTCTGCAGTGATCAATGATGTCATTGGCCTGCAGCTTTGATAGCGCCAAGAAGCTAAACTCAGCGGTCAGCAACATGCGCAGAGTTGAGGATTTATCTTTTCCCGCCTTCCCGCCTGTTTCTGGATCATCAAGATATTTTTGTATGAGCTCGGCCACAGTTATCCGGTCGGTGTCATTAGAGTTTGGGATGCCGTTTTTTTCCAACTCAGCAACCCGGTTAATGCCCCATGTCTTTGCCAGAGCTTGTTTGCCGAACGTTCTATTTTCACGGAAAAGATAGACGCCTTTTTCCCGGACACCAACAGTGCAGCGATACCGTACAGTACCATCTGCTTTGGTTCTTTTTTCGATGCTGTAATAGGCCATAGTTAAACCATTCGGTACGATTTGAGGGGTGCTGTTAGGGGTGCTGATGAGCGGAAAATACATTAAACCTGATTAGAATGCATTAAAATAATGCAATTTTATTATGTGGTTATACTTTGATGTTATTGGTTTTTATATGAAATAACTGTAATTACATACAGTTATGTTTCCGATGGTACACCGGATAGCCTATGGAGAAAACCGCGTGAGCTTCCGGTGCTAAGCAGGGTTGCCATGCGACGGATGTGCGGTAAGCTAGGGGCAAGCGAACGGCCTGAAACCGGTTCCTCTTTTACCCTTTGCAAGGAGAACACATGAAGCAAATCGTTTATGTCGCCAGCCCGGAGAGCCAGCAGATCCACGTCTGGCAGTTGGACGACGCCGGCGCGCTGGCGCTGCTGCAAACCGTTGACGTGCCGGGCCAGGTGCAGCCGATGACCCTTCATCCGGACAAGACTCACCTGTACGTCGGCGTGCGTCCGGCGTTCGGTATCGTCAGCTATCGCATCGAGGCGGATGGCACGTTGCAGCAGGCGGGCATGGCGCCGCTGCCGGGCAGCCCGACCCATATCTCGACCGATTTGCAGGGGCGTTACCTGTTCTCCGCTTCCTACAGCGGCAACTGCGCCAGCATCAGCCCGATCGGCCACGACGGCGTAGTAACGGCGCCGATCCAACAGATCGACGGCCTGAGCGCGCCGCACTCGGCGAACATCGATCCGACCAACCAACTGGTGCTGGTGCCGTGTCTGAAAGAAGACCGCATTCGTCTGTTTAACCTGAGCCTGGCGGGCCAACTGACGCCGCACGCGCAGGACGCGGTGGATATCGCTACCGGCGCCGGTCCGCGCCATATGGCGTTCCACCACAACGACAAGTTCGCCTACTGCGTCAATGAGCTGAACGGCACGGTAGACGTGCTGGCCATTTCGGAAAACGGCGGCAAGTACAGCGTGACGCAGACGCTGGACATCATGCCGAGCGATTTCGACGGCACCCGCTGGGCGGCGGACATTCATATCACGCCGAACGGCCGCTTCCTGTATACCAGCGATCGCACCGCCAGCATTCTGACCCTCTTCAGCGTTTCCGAAGACGGCGGCACGCTGAGCGTGGCCGGCTATTATCCGACCGAAACGCAGCCGCGCGGTTTCAATATCGATCACAGCGGCCGCTTCGTGATTTCGTCCGGCCAGAAGTCCGATCACATCGCGGTGCATGAAATTGACCAGAGCAGCGGCGAGCTGACGATGCTGGCGCGTTATCCGGTGGGCAAGGGCCCGATGTGGGTGAGCGTGCTGGCGAAGTAATTCGTCAGCCTGACTCGAGTGGAAAGCGCGGTGCGGTTGACCGCGCTTTTTTATTGGCGGGGGATCAGTTGAACATCACCGTCAGCGTGGCGCTGCCGAGACTGTGGAAATGGACGTTGAAGCCCACCAGCGCGCCGCTGGAACCCTCATCCACGTCAATGCGCTCCACGTCCAACGCATGCACGGTGAACTGATAGCGGTGGCTTTCGCCATTCGGCGGCGCGGCGCCGCCGTAACCGGCCGAGCCGAAGTCGGTGCGGGTTTGCAGCGCGGCGCTCGGCAGCGGCGCTTTGCCGGAGCCTGCGCCCTGCGGCAGCTCACGCACGTCGGCCGGAATATTGGCCACCACCCAGTGCCACCAGCCGGAGCCGGTAGGGGCATCGGGATCGTACAGGGTGACGACGAAGCTCTTGGTGCCGGCGGGCACGCCGTCCCAGGCCAGGTGGGGCGACAGGTTATCGCCGTGGTAGCCCATGCCGTTGAAGACCTGCGTCTGCGGCATTGTGCCGCCGTCCTGCAGATCGTTGCTGTACAAACGAAAAGCCATAATGACTCCCAGTTGCGATAAAAGCAGAGCCCTTAAGCTAGATCTTTTCGGTGGAACAATACAACCCCTTGCGCCAACGGTGGGCGGTTGATCTCGACGGTAACATGCACCAGTTCGGGATGCGCGGCCAACAGTTGGCGCACCCGATCGGCGGTGAGGGCGCGATCGGCGCTGCTCAGGGCGAGGACGCAATGATATTTTCCTTTACCGATGCGGCCTAAATGCAAATCGGTCAGCGTGAGTGGGTGGCCGGAGGTGGCCAGGGTCTGAAGTATCTCTTGCGCCACGGGGGCGTCCATTTCGGCATCCAGCAAAATCTTCCCGCTATCGCGCATCAGGCTATAGGCCCAGGCGGCAACCATCATCGCGCCGACGATGCCCATCAACGGATCGAGCCAGGCGGCGCCCCAAAGCTTGCCGCCGAACAGCGCGACGAGGGCCAACACCGAGGTGGCGGCGTCGGCGATGACGTGGATATAGGCGGAGCGCAGGTTGAGGTCATGATGATGGTCATCGTGGTGATCCCCGTGGTGGTGATGGTGGCCGCCCCCGCGCAACAGCCAGGCGCAAAGCAGATTGACGGCCAGCCCGATCGTACCGATGGCGATGGCTTCGTTGTAATGAATCGGGCTGGGATTCAGCAGCCGCTGCGCTGACTGAAACAGCATCAGCGCAGCCACCAGCACCAACAACACCGCGCTGGTGTAACCGGCCAGCACTTCTATCTTCCAGGTGCCGAGGCTGAAGCGGCGATCCTTGGCCAACCGGCGTGCGGCGCCGTAAGCCAGCAGCGACAAGCCCAGAGCCAGCGCATGCGAGCTCATGTGCCAGCCGTCGGCCAGCAATGCCATCGAGTTAAACAGCCAGCCCCCGGCGATCTCGATGACCATCATACTGGCGGTGAGTATCACCGCCCATCTGGTGTTTCTTTCGGCCAATGGGTTACCATCGTCAAAAACGTGGCTGTGCTCGCGGTGCAAAGCGGGCGTATGAGACGTCATGGTGAAGTTCCTCAGCAAAAGGTAGTGTGCTGAAATATACTATACCCCAGTATAGTAAATAACAATCAGGCGGAAATAATGAGCCATACCCTCAGAGATCAAAAGAAGCTGTTGGCGCGGGTGCGCCGCATTAAAGGGCAGGCCGAAGCGCTGGAGCGCGCGCTGGAGAGCGGCGGCGAATGTTCTGCTGTGCTGCAGCAGATCGCGGCGGTGCGCGGCGCGGTCAACGGTTTAATGGCGCAGGTGCTGGAAGGGCATGTGCGCGAACATCTGGCTGCCGCAGACGCTACGCCGCAGCAGCGCGAGCAGGACATCGAGCAATTGATGACCGTTTTACGTTCTTATATGAAGTAATCATGATTTCACTGAAAAAACGCACGCCGTGGTTCGGCTGGCTGCGCCGTTGGGCCAAAGGCATCAAGCGCGATATTTACGCGCTGTGGCTGGCCGCCCGTGATAAGCGCACCCCGTGGTACGCCAAGCTGATCGCACTGCTGGTGGCCGGCTATGCGATCTCGCCGATCGATCTGATCCCGGACTTCATTCCGGTATTGGGCTATCTGGACGACGTGATTATCGTACCGTTGGGCATCATGCTGGCGGTGCGCCTGATCCCCAAGCCGCTGATGGCCGAGCTGCGCGAGAAGGCGCAACAGCGCGTCGACAACCCCACCGGCCGCATGGCGGCGGCGATGATCATTTTACTCTGGCTGCTGTGCCTGGGATTGCTGGCCCGCTATCTCGACCAGCATTGGTAAGGCATTAACGCGCGGCGGCAGCCACGGCGGCGGTCAGGCGGCTGAGCTGGTCCGCTTCGATGATGTAAGGCGGCATCAGGTAAATCAGCTTGCCGAACGGCCGGATCCACACCCCGCGCTCGACGAACCCGCGCTGCAGCTCGGCGACATCCACCGGTTCGCGCATCTCCACCACCCCAATCGCCCCCAGCACCCGCACGTCCGCCACCTTCGGCAGCGCCGCCAACGGCAGCAGTTCTTGCTTCAGCTGGGCTTCGATGGCGCTCACCTGCGCCTGCCAGCGATTTTCCGCCAGCAGCGCCAGGCTGGCGTCCGCTACCGCGCAGGCCAGCGGGTTGCCCATAAAGGTTGGCCCGTGCATAAAGCAGCCGGCCGCGCCGTTGCTGATGGTCTCCGCCACGTGGCGGGTGGTCAGGGTGGCGGACAGGGTCATGTAACCGCCGGTCAGCGCCTTGCCCAGGCAGAGAATGTCCGGCACCACCTGCGCGTGTTCGCAGGCGAACAGCTTGCCGGTGCGGCCGAAGCCGGTGGCGATCTCGTCGGCGATCAGCAGCACCTGATGACGATCGCACAGCTCGCGCACCCGCTTGAGGTAGGTTGGGTGGTAGATGCGCATGCCGCCGGCGCCTTGCACCACCGGTTCCAGGATCACCGCCGCCACTTCACCGGCGTGCTGCTCCAGCAGCGCGGCGAACGGCGCAATGTCTTCTTCGCGCCATTCCTCGTCGAAGCGGCACTGCGGCGCGGTGGCGAACAGGTGCGGCGCCAGATAGCCCTGATAGAGGCTGTGCATCGAGTTGTCCGGATCGCAGACCGACATCGCGCCGAAGGTATCGCCGTGATAGCCGTGGCGCAGAGTGAGGATGCGCTGCCGGCGCTCGCCGCGCGCCTGCCAGTACTGCAGCGCCATCTTCAGTGACACTTCCACCGCCACCGAACCTGAATCTGCCAGGAACACGCACTGCAGCGCTTCCGGCGTCATCGCCACCAGCCGACGGCACAGCGAGATGGCGGCCGGATGGGTGATGCCGCCGAACATCACGTGCGACATCTTCTCCAACTGCTGGCTGGCGGCCTGATTCAGACTCGGATGGTTGTAACCGTGGATCGCCGCCCACCAGGAGGACATGCCGTCCACCAGGCGCCGGCCATCCGCCAGCTGCAGCTCGACGCCGCTGGCCGACTCGATCGGGTAACAGGGCAATGGGCGGCTCATGGAGGTGTAGGGGTGCCAGATATGACGTTGGTCAAACGCCAGGTCGGAAGCGGTGACAGACATACTTGTAAACCAAATTGAATTAAGATTGGTTGACAGTATATCCACAATATTTAAACTGGCGACACTTTTTCGTTTTGGAGACGCCATGATGGCCGACCGCATTCACTGGACAGTAGGGCAAGCCCAGGCCCTGTTTGATAAACCGCTGCTGGAACTGCTGTTCGAAGCGCAAACCGTACACCGTCAGCACTTCGACCCGCGTCAGGTGCAGGTCAGCACGCTGCTGTCGATCAAAACCGGCGCTTGCCCGGAAGACTGTAAATACTGCCCGCAAAGCTCGCGCTACAAGACCGGCCTGGAGTCGGAGCGGCTGATGCAGGTCGAGCAGGTGCTGGAATCGGCGCGCAAAGCTAAAGCGAACGGCTCGACCCGTTTTTGCATGGGCGCGGCGTGGAAGAACCCGCACGAGCGCGATATGCCTTATCTGCAGCAGATGGTGCAGGGCGTGAAAGCGATGGGCATGGAAACCTGCATGACGCTGGGCACGCTTGACGGTACTCAGGCCGAGCGGTTGGCGGAGGCCGGGCTGGATTATTACAACCATAACCTCGACACCTCGCCGGAGTTCTACGGCAGCATCATCACCACCCGCAGCTACCAGGAACGCCTGGATACGCTCGACAAAGTGCGCGACGCCGGCATCAAAGTGTGCTCCGGCGGCATCGTCGGGCTGGGTGAAACGGTGCGCGACCGCGCCGGGCTACTGGTGCAGCTAGCCAACCTGCCGAAACCGCCGGAGAGCGTGCCGATCAACATGCTGGTGAAGGTGAAAGGCACGCCGCTGGCGGATAACGATGACGTCGATCCGTTTGATTTCATCCGCACTATCGCGGTGGCGCGCATCATGATGCCGGCCTCTTATGTCCGTCTCTCCGCCGGCCGCGAACAGATGAACGAACAGACGCAGGCGATGTGCTTCATGGCCGGCGCCAACTCCATCTTCTACGGCTGCAAGCTGCTGACCACGCCGAATCCGGAAGAAGACAAAGACCTGCAGCTGTTCCGCAAGCTGGGATTGAACCCGCAGCAGACCGCCACCGAACACGGCGACAACCAGCAACAGCAGGTGCTGGCCAAGCAACTGCTGAACGCCGATACCGCCGAGTTTTACAACGCGGCGCCGTGATGAGCTGGCAGCAACGCATCGAGCAGGCGCTGGCAGAGCGGCGCCTCAACGCCGCCTACCGCCGGAGACAGACCACCGAGGGTGGCAACGGCCGCCAGATCCGGCTTGGCGATCGTCTCTACCTGAACTTCTCCGGTAACGACTACCTGGGGCTGAGCCAGGATGCGCGGGTGATCGCCGCCTGGCAGCAGGGCGCGCAGCGTTACGGCGTCGGCAGCGGCGGTTCGGGCCACGTCACCGGCTTTAGCGCGGCGCATCAGGCGCTGGAAGAGCAACTGGCGACGTGGCTCGGCTATCCGCGCGCGCTGCTGTTCATCTCCGGTTACGCCGCCAACCAGGCGGTGCTGGCGGCGTTGATGCAGAAGGGCGATCGCATTTTGGCCGATCGCCTCAGCCATGCCTCGCTGCTGGAGGCGGCGGCTCAGTCGCCGGCCGAGCTGCGCCGCTTCCAGCACAATCAGCCGCAGGCGCTGGCGGATCTGCTGGCCAAACCCTGCGACGGGCAGCGGCTGGCGGTGACCGAAGGGGTGTTCAGCATGGACGGCGACGGCGCACCGTTGGCGGAGCTGCATCGCCTAACCCGCGCGGCGGGCGCCTGGCTGATGGTGGACGATGCCCACGGCGTCGGCGTGCGCGGCGAGCAAGGCCGCGGCAGCTGCTGGCAGCAGGGCGTGCGCCCTGAACTGCTGGTGGCGACCTTCGGCAAGGCGTTCGGCGTCAGCGGCGCGGCAGTGCTGTGCGATGAGGCGACCGCCGAGTATCTGCTGCAGTTCGCTCGCCATCTGATCTACAGCACCGCGATGCCGCCGGCGCAGGCCTGCGCGCTGCAGGCGGCGCTGGCCTGCATTCGAGAGGGCGATGAACTTCGCGCCCGGCTGCAGGACAACATCCGGCGTTTCCGCCAGGGCGCGGCGCCGCTGGCGCTGACCCTGACGGATTCCGACACCGCCATCCAGCCGCTGCTGGTGGGGGACAATCAGCGTGCGCTCGATCTGGCGACCCGTCTGCGCGAGCGCGGATTGTGGGTGAGCGCCATTCGTCCGCCAACGGTGCCGCCGGGCGGCGCGCGGCTGCGCATTACCCTGACGGCGGCGCATCAGCCGCAGGATATCGATCGCCTGCTGGAGGTATTGCATGACGTCAGCCAATGACACAGTGAACAAACAGGCGGTCGCCTCGGCCTTCAGCCGCGCGGCCGGCAGCTACGACGCCGCCGCCGCGCTGCAGCGTGACGTTGGCGAGCGCTTACTGGGGATGGGGAGTTCCCACCCGGGCGAACGGCTGCTGGATGCCGGCTGCGGCACCGGCTATTTCAGCCGTCTGTGGCGCGAGCGCGGCAAGCAGGTGACGGCGCTCGATCTGGCGCCGGGGATGTTGGCATTCGCCCGCCAGCAACAGGCGGCGCACCATTATCTGCTGGGCGATATCGAGCAGGTGCCGTTGCCCGACGCGGCGATGGACATCTGTTTCAGCAGCCTGGTGGTGCAGTGGTGCAGCGATCTGCCCGCAGCGTTGGCGGAGCTGTATCGCGTGACCCGGCCCGGCGGCGTGATCCTGTTCTCCACGCTGGCGGCGGGCTCGCTGCAGGAATTGGGGGACGCCTGGCAACAGGTGGACGGCGAACGTCACGTGAACGCCTTCCTGCCGCTGGCGCAGATCTGCGCCGCCTGCGCCGACTATCGACACGAGCTGGTGACGGAGCTGCGCACCCTGAATTACCCGGACGTGATGACGCTGATGCGTTCGCTCAAGGGCATCGGGGCGACGCATCTGCACCAGGGACGCGAGGGCGGCCTGATGTCGCGCGGCCGCCTCGCCGCGCTGCAGGCGGCTTACCCGTGCCGGCAGGGGCAGTTCCCGCTCAGCTATCATCTGGCTTATGGAGTGATTTATCGTGATTAAACGTTGGTTCGTGACCGGCACCGACACCGAGGTCGGGAAAACTGTCGCCAGCAGCGCCTTGCTGCAGGCCGCCAATCTGGCGGGCTACCGCAGCGCCGGCTATAAGCCGGTGGCTTCCGGCAGCGAGATGACCGCCGAGGGGCTGCGCAACGGCGACGCGCTGGCGCTGCAGGCCAACAGCAGCGTGGCGCTGGGGTACGACGAAGTGAACCCTTACGTTTTTGCCGAACCGACTTCGCCGCATATCGTTAGCGCCGATGAAGGCCGGCCGATAGACGCAGCGCGGCTGTCCGACGGCCTGCGCCGGCTGGAACAGCGCGCCGACTGGGTATTGGTCGAGGGCGCCGGCGGGTGGTTTACTCCGCTGTCGGCGCAGTACACCTTCGCCGACTGGGTGCAGCAGGAGCAACTGCCGGTGATCCTGGTGGTGGGCATCAAACTGGGCTGCATCAACCATGCGGTATTGACGGCGCAGGCGGTGCAACAGGCGGGGCTGACGCTGGCCGGTTGGATCGCCAACGACGTGGCGCCGCCGGGGCGGCGGCATCAGGAATACCTGGCCACGCTGCGCCGCATGCTGCCGGCGCCGCTGCTGGGTGAAATCCCGCACCTGCCGCAGGCCGAACGAGCGCCGCTGGGGCAGTATCTGGATATCAGCCTGTTATAAACTCTCAATGAGGGAGCCTTACTCCCTCATCCTCCGTCCTGTCCCGCCAGCCCGGCGCCGATCAGCGCCTCATCCAGCTGCGTCAGCGCGCCGTGCGCCACGGTGCGCCCGCTATCGAGCAGACAAAAGCGGTCCGCCACCCGGCGCACGAACGGCAGCTGATGTTCTACCAGCAAAATGGTCATGCCCAATTCATAGTTTAGCCTGCGGATCACGTTGCCGATGTCGGCGGCGATCGAGGGAGGCGCGCCCGCCGTGGGTTCGTCGAGGATCAGCAGCGCCGGTTCCTGGGCCAACGCACGGCCGATCGCCAACTGGCGCTGGGCGCCTGCGCACAGATCGCCGGCGCGGCGGGTACGCATCTGGCGCAAATTGGGAAACAGGCTGTAGATCAGCGGCGGAATGCGGCGAGGGGCGCCGCGCACGGCCATCTGCGCCACCTGCAGATTCTCTTCCACGCTCAGCTGCGAGAAGAGTTGCCGCCCTTGCGGGACGTGGCTGATGCCGAGTGCGGCGCGGCGCTCCATCGGTTGCAGCAGTAGGTTTTGCGGCGGCTGATCCCCCGGCTGCCAGGTCATGCTGCCGCTCACTACCGGCAAATGCCCCATG
Source organism: Serratia sp. SA088 (assembly GCF_049065515.1). NCBI lineage: Bacteria > Pseudomonadati > Pseudomonadota > Gammaproteobacteria > Enterobacterales > Yersiniaceae > Serratia > Serratia sp. SA088. The sequence goes on along the minus strand of NZ_JBAKGW010000004.1, from coordinate 12,343 downwards.
ATGCAGTTGACCAGCGTGGTCTTGCCCACGCCGTTGCGCCCGAGCAGCACGGTGCACTGGCCGCGCGGCAGCTCCAGGTTGATGTCCCACAGGGTGTGGTTTTGACCGTAGAATTGATTGACCGATCTCAGGCTCAGCATTTGGCATTCTCCTCATAGACGCTCGTTTCACTCGTTGGCGGGGGACAGCAAAGGCCGCATGCGCGGCGAATTTCCCGAGTGTGGCAATGTCTGGAACAAGATGCCGTCCGTCCGATGAGCCAGAGCAAGGTCTGCGGTGGACGGAATGACAGTCAATATGTCGTTAAAAACGACGCTTGTGACGACTTGGTGTCGTTCTTGCGCTTTTACTGGCGATAGCACCGCGAGGGGTACACGCTGCGGCTGGCAGCGCATCACGCCGCCGCACCGCATTGATACGCAGGAAGATAAAGCAACTCCCAGGCCAATTTTGTCGCCGGGTGAAAACGGGAGGTTGTTATCGCCTTGTTAACCGCTAATCAGGCCTGACGCGCTCTGCCGCGGCGGCCTGAAAATACGCCGGGAAGTTAACCCGGACGTTTTTTGCACTCTTGTGGTGCTCTGCGGTGAGGGCATGGTGCAAGGCATTGCGCCGCCGTCAAGCGCGATCCGCGAGAAAGGGGCCGATGCGATTTTGGCAATGGGGATTTTTAGTATTAATCGGCATAAACAAAGCGATATTTTTATGAAAAAATAACTAAAAAAGCCATTTTGGCGAGTGTAAAGGGCGAAAAGCTTTCTTTCTGTAACTCCCGCCCCGGGCGGGGCGGTGAGAGTTATCCACTATTCCTGTGGATAACCTTGTGCATTAGATTTAGAAAAACGCTGTAAAGCGAGAGCGGACGCGGGTTCTGTTCGCTTTGCCCGCATTCTCGTCTTTTTATTAAAAATGTTATATATCAATAGATTAATTAAAATCAAGACACAAGGGTATTGATCAGGTCTCTATGTATGATTTTTCGACGCGGTGCTATCAATAAGTTAATTTTCGGCAAGTTCTGGGGATAAATCTGTTATTGACAATAAAAATGTCACCCGGCTGTAACCTCACGGTGCAACGGCATCGCCGCCGTGCCGGGCGCAGCGACGAATCCGCTTGAAGCTGGTTTTATATCCAGTATCATGGGCACTGGCGCAAATCGCCGACACTTTCCATAATTAGGGGCCATATCCGGCGCAGAGCCGGCTGGCCGCCTGAGCGCGCGCATCTCCACAGGGTAGCCGAGCAATGAGTAAACTTTTCAAACTGCATTCCGAGTTCAAACCGGCCGGCGATCAGCCGGAAGCCATCCGCAAGCTGGAAGAGGGGCTGGAAGACGGCCTGGCGCACCAGACGCTGCTGGGGGTCACCGGTTCGGGCAAAACATTCACCATCGCCAACGTGATAGCCGATCTGAATCGGCCGACCATGGTGCTGGCGCCGAACAAGACGCTGGCGGCGCAGCTGTACGGCGAGATGAAAGCGTTTTTCCCGGAGAATGCGGTGGAATACTTCGTCTCCTACTACGACTACTACCAGCCGGAAGCCTACGTGCCCAGCTCCGACACCTTCATTGAAAAAGACGCTTCGGTGAACGAGCACATCGAGCAGATGCGTCTTTCCGCCACCAAGGCGTTGCTGGAGCGGCGCGACGTGGTGGTGGTGGCGTCGGTATCGGCGATCTACGGCCTGGGCGATCCGGATCTTTACCTGAAGATGATGCTGCACCTGACCCAGGGAATGATCATCGATCAGCGCTCCATTTTGCGCCGCCTGGCGGAGCTGCAGTATTCCCGCAACGATCAGGCTTTCCAGCGCGCCACCTTCCGCGTGCGCGGCGAGGTGATCGACATCTTCCCGGCGGAATCGGACGAGCTGGCGCTGCGCGTCGAGCTGTTCGACGAAGAAGTGGAACGGCTGTCGCTGTTCGATCCGCTGACCGGGCAGATTGAGCAGGTGGTGCCGCGTTTTACCATTTACCCGAAGTCGCACTACGTGACGCCGCGCGAGCGGATCATGCAGGCGATGGAAGAGATCAAGGTCGATCTGGCGGACCGCCGCAAGGTGCTGCTGGCCAACAACAAGCTGCTGGAAGAGCAACGCCTGACGCAGCGCACCCAGTTCGATCTGGAGATGATGAACGAGCTGGGCTACTGCTCGGGCATCGAAAACTACTCGCGCTACCTTTCCGGGCGTGCCGAGGGCGAGCCGCCGCCGACGCTGTTCGACTACCTGCCGGCGGACGGCCTGCTGGTGGTCGACGAATCCCACGTCACCATTCCGCAGATCGGCGCGATGTTCAAAGGCGACCGCGCGCGCAAGGAAACGCTGGTGGAGTACGGCTTCCGTCTGCCGTCGGCGCTGGACAACCGCCCGCTGCGCTTCGAGGAGTTCGAGGCGCTGGCGCCGCAGACCATCTATGTTTCCGCCACGCCGGGCAAATATGAGCTGGAGAAATCCGGCGGCGATCTGATCGATCAGGTGGTGAGGCCGACCGGGCTGCTGGATCCGATCGTGGAAGTGCGGCCGGTCGCTACTCAGGTGGACGATCTGCTCTCCGAGATCCGCAAGCGCGCGGCGATCAACGAGCGCGTGCTGGTGACCACCCTGACCAAACGCATGGCGGAAGACCTGACCGAATACCTGGAAGAGCATGGCGAGCGCGTGCGCTACCTGCACTCGGATATCGATACCGTGGAGCGGGTCGAAATCATCCGTGACCTGCGTCTGGGCGAGTTTGACGTGCTGGTGGGCATCAACCTGCTGCGTGAGGGCCTCGACATGCCTGAGGTGTCGCTGGTGGCGATTCTGGACGCCGACAAGGAAGGCTTCCTGCGTTCCGAGCGTTCACTGATCCAGACCATCGGCCGCGCGGCGCGTAACCTGAACGGCAAGGCGATCCTGTATGGCGATCGCATCACCGATTCGATGGCCAAGGCGATCGGTGAAACCGAGCGGCGCCGCGCCAAGCAGCAGGCCTATAACGAAGCCAACGGCATCGTGCCGCAGGGGCTGAACAAGAAGATCGGCGATATTCTGCAGATCGGTCAGCCGGTCAACCGCGCCAAGGGGAAAGGCAGGAGCAAGGCGGCGGACGGTGGCGCTCAGCTGCAGAACCTCACGCCGAAAGCGCTGGATCAGAAAATCCGCGATCTGGAGGCGCAGATGTACACCCATGCGCAGAACCTGGAGTTCGAGCAGGCGGCTGCGCTGCGCGACGAAATCCACCAGCTGCGCGAGCAGTTCATCGCGATTTCCTGACCGTTGGACGGCGCCCGCGCTGTGGGCGTCAAAATTCCTTGTCGGCCGCGTCAAAGCTGTTATGGTGTGCGGCCCGATTTGACCACGAAGAGTACCGAACATGAGCCAACACCAGTCTAAAGACCCGCTGCACGGCGTGACGCTGGAGCAACTGCTGAATAAACTGGTGGATCACTACGGTTGGTCCGAACTGGGCGCGCGCATTCGCATCAACTGTTTCCGCAGCGATCCGAGCATCAAGTCCAGTCTGAAGTTTTTGCGTCGCACGCCCTGGGCGCGCAAAGAGGTGGAAGATCTGTATATCGATATGGTCAGCCATCCCGCCCCGGCCAGCGATAACCCCTGGCTGCGCGGGCGCGACGGCTAAATTCGGTCAGCGGCGGGCAGCCAGCTCCACCAGCGCGTGATCCAGCGCCTGGCGCAGCAGCTGGCGATCGTGGCGGTAGGGGATGTCGCTCGCTTCCAGCGGCTGTTGAATCACCACCCGATCCTGCACTTCACTGGTGTCCACCGCCGGGCCGACAATCAGCGCATCGATCATCCGGCGGCCGATCTTCTCTTCCATCAGCGTTAGCTTATCCTTTAACGACAGTGCCGCGGCGGCCACGCTCAGTTCGCGGCCGAGGTTGCCGATATAGATCATGCTGGCGCTGCTGCGGCGCAGCGCCTGGGTGAGATCGTCCAGCAGCAGCAGCGGCATCAGGCTGGTGAGGAAACTGCCCGGCCCGATCAGGATCACGTCGGCTTGCGCGATGGCGTCCAGCGCTTCGCGCGTGGCGTTGACCGGGGGCGACAGCATCAGCTCCTGCGGCATAAGAGTCAGTTGGTCAACATTCACTTCACCGTAAACATGGTTGCCTTCGTGATCGTGCGCCATCAAATCCACCGGCTGTTCCGACATCGGAATCAACGCCGCGTCCACCTTCAACAGGCTGCGCACCAGATTGATCGCTTCCAGCGGGCGCACGCTCAGGTGATCCAGCGCTTTCAGCATCAGGTTGCCCAGGTTATGGCCGGCCAGTTCGCCGTTGCCGCTGAAGCGGTATTCGAACATCGCCGAGGCGACGCTCGGCTCGGTGATCAGCTGGTTGAGGCAGTTGCGGGTATCGCCCCAGGCAATGCCGCCTTCCGAACGGCGGATGCGGCCGGTGGAACCGCCGTTGTCGGTGGTGGTGACGATGCCGGTCAGGCGGGAGCCTAAGGACGACAGGGCCGACATCACACGGCCCAGACCGTGTCCGCCGCCCAATGCCACCACGCGGTCGAGATCGGCCAGGGTACGATTACGCATAAATTTCCTTACAAAGGGGCTGAACTGCCCGCATAAGGTAGCGGATCCGGCATAAAAACGCGATAAAGAGTGTCATTTGCGTGATTCTGGTCAATTCGTCCACGCAAGCGATGTTTATCATGGTTTACCCGAATAGACGGCGTCTAAAAACGCTGTATAGACAATTATATAGCGAATTAACGCGTTGGCTATCGTTGCCGATTAGCGCTAGAATTCTGCTGAAAACCACGGTTTCATTCCGGCTACTCAAGGTAGCGGGAAGAGAAATCAAACTCCTAGCCCCTGCGCCTACGTTGTTCATCCGGAACGATATGGCGCCTGGGCCGTGGCGAAGTCAGCCACCAGGGTGCAGAGGGGAAACGCTCGCATCTCCCGACTTTGGAAAGGTGTTATGGTACCGCAACTCATTGATACTTATGAGCGCAAGTTCTATTACCTGCGCTTGTCGATCACCGACGTGTGCAACTTTCGTTGCACCTATTGTCTGCCCGATGGCTACAAGCCGAGCGGCAGCCCGAAAAGCTTCCTGTCGCTGGATGAAATCCGCCGCGTCAGCCGCGCGTTCGCCGAACTGGGCACCGAAAAGGTGCGCCTGACCGGCGGCGAGCCTTCGCTGCGCCGTGATTTTACCGAGATCATCGCCGCCGTGCGGGAAAACCCGGCCATCCGCACGCTGGCGGTCACCACCAACGGCTACCGTCTGGCGCGCGACGTCGCCGCCTGGCGTGACGCCGGTTTGACGGCGATCAACGTCAGCGTCGACAGCCTGGATCCCCGTCAGTTTTACGCCATCACCGGTCAGGACAAGTTCCGCCAGGTGATGGACGGCATCGACGCCGCCTTCAGCGCCGGTTTCAGCAAGGTCAAGGTCAACGCCGTGCTGATGCGCGACGTCAATCACCAGCAGCTCGGCGCCTTTCTCGCCTGGATCAAGGATCGGCCGATCCAACTGCGTTTTATCGAACTGATGGAAACCGGCGAGGGCGGCGAGCTGTTTCGCAAACACCACGTTTCCGGCGAAGTGATTCGCCGGCAGCTGGAACAGCAGGGCTGGCAGCGCCAGGCACGCGGCCGCAGCGACGGCCCGGCGCAGGTGTTCAGCCACCCGGACTACCAGGGTGAGGTGGGTCTTATCATGCCGTATGAAAAAGACTTCTGCGCCAGCTGCAACCGGCTGCGCGTTTCTTCCATCGGCAATCTGCACCTGTGCCTGTTCGGCGAGCAGGGGGTGCCCCTGCGCGATCTGCTGGCGGACGACGGCCAGCTCGATGCGCTGAAGGCGCGCATCCAGAGCGGGCTGCTGAGCAAGAAGCAGACCCATTTCCTGCATCAGGGCAACAGCGGGATCACCCAGAACCTGTCGTTTATCGGCGGCTGACAGCCAATAGGAGCTTATTGAACCATGAGCCATGCGAGCAGCGAGTTTATTGCGGCGCATATCGCCATCCTGACCGTGTCCGACAGCCGCGGCGCGGCGGAAGACACCTCCGGCCAATATCTGCAGGACGCGGCGCGGGAAGCCGGCCATCAGGTGGTGGATCGCGCCATCGTCAAAGATGACATTTACCAGATCCGCGCGCGGGTTTCCGCGTGGATTGCCGATGACAACGTGCAGGCGGTGCTGATCACCGGCGGCACCGGTTTTACCGCGCGCGACAACACGCCGGAAGCGCTGTTGCCGCTGTTCGACAGAGAGGTGGAAGGGTTCGGCGAACTGTTCCGCATGGTGTCGTACGAAGAGATCGGCACCGCGACGATCCAGTCGCGCGCGCTGGCCGGCCTGGCCAACCGCACGGTGATTTTCGCCATGCCGGGTTCCACCCGCGCCTGCCGCACCGCCTGGGAGCGGATTATCGAAGAGCAGTTGGACGCGCGCCATCGGCCGTGCAACTTCCAGCCCCATTTAAAGAAGCCCTGAGTCATGACACAGCTAACCCACATTAACGCCGCCGGCGAAGCCCATATGGTCGACGTTTCCGCCAAGGCCGAAACGGTGCGCGAGGCGCGCGCCGAAGCCTTCGTCGAGATGCTGCCCGCCACGTTGGCGATGATCGTCGACGGCAGCCATCACAAGGGCGACGTGTTCGCCACGGCGCGCATCGCCGGCATTCAGGCGGCCAAACGCACCTGGGAGCTGATCCCGCTGTGCCACCCGCTGATGCTGAGCAAAGTCGAAGTGCAGCTGGAGGCGCAAACGGAGCACAGCCGGGTGCGCATCGAAACCTGCTGCCGGCTGACCGGCAAAACCGGCGTCGAGATGGAGGCGCTGACCGCCGCCTCGGTGGCGGCATTGACCATCTATGACATGTGCAAAGCGGTACAGAAAGACATGGTGATCGGCCCGGTGCGCCTGCTGGCGAAAAGCGGCGGCAAATCCGGCGATTTTAAGGTGAACGCATGATCGATATTCTTTTCTTCGCGCAGGTGCGCGAACTGGTGGGCACCGGCGCGCTGTCGATGCCGGCGGATTACCCGACCGTCGAGGCGCTGCGCCAGGCGCTGTGTGCGCGCGGCGATCGCTGGGCGCTGGCGCTGGAGTCCGGCAAACTGCTGGCGGCGGTCAATCAGTCGCTGGTGGCGGCGGATCATCCGCTGCGCGCCGGCGATGAAGTGGCCTTCTTCCCGCCGGTCACCGGGGGGTAAGCATGGAAAACACCCGCATTCGCGTGGGCGAAGCGCCGTTCAACGTCGGCGACGAGTATCAGTGGCTGGCGCAGTGCGACGCCGACGGCGCGGTGGTGACCTTCACCGGCAAGGTGCGCAACCATAACCTTGGGGACGACGTCAGCGCGCTGACGCTGGAACACTACCCCGGCATGACCGAGAAGGCGCTGGCGGAGATCGTGGCCGAGGCGCGCAGCCGTTGGCCGCTGCAGCGCGTGACGGTGATCCACCGCGTCGGCGCGTTGTATCCCGGCGACGAGATCGTGTTCGTTGGCGTGACCGGCGCGCACCGCGGCATGGCGTTCGCCGCCAGTGAGTTCATCATGGACTACCTGAAGACCCGCGCGCCGTTCTGGAAGCGCGAAGCGACCGGCCAGGGCGATCGTTGGGTGGACGCTCGCGACAGCGATCGCGAGGCCGCGCAGCGCTGGCACGACGCGGCTAAATAACGCGTCAACAGCGGAAACAAATCAAGACCTTTGCCGCTTTCGCGCGGCCTATTCTGTGGTACGCTTATAGCAGGCGAAGCCCCGTTCGCGGGGCTTCGGAATCTTGTTTACAACGCAAAAGGTAACCGTCATGGACCGATATCCACGCTCTAATGGTTCAATCGTCGAACGTGCCAACAGCGGCATTCAGGCCTACATGGCACAGGTTTACGGCTGGATGACCTGCGGTCTGCTGCTGACGGCGTTCGTTTCCTGGTATGCGGCCAATACGCCCGCGATCCTTAACTTCATCTTCTCCAGCCAGATCACCTTCTTCGGTCTGATCATCGCCCAGTTGGCGCTGGTGTTCGTGATTTCCGGCATGGTCAACCGCCTGAGCGGCGCGGTGGCCACCTCGCTGTTCATGCTCTACTCGGCGCTGACCGGGCTGACGCTGTCGAGCATCTTCATCGCTTATACCTACAGCTCGATCGCCAGCACCTTCGTGGTCACCGCCGGCATGTTCGGCGCCATGAGCCTGTACGGCTACACCACCAAGCGCGATCTGAGCGGCTTTGGCAGCATGCTGTTCATGGCGCTGATCGGCATCGTGCTGGCCTCGTTGGTGAACATCTGGCTGAAAAGCACCGCGCTGATGTGGGCGATTACCTACATTGGGGTGGTGGTGTTCGTCGGTCTGACCGCGTACGACACGCAAAAACTCAAGGCGATGGGCGAGCAGCTGAACGCCGATGATAAAGACGGCTTCCGCAAGTACGCCATCGTCGGCGCGCTGACGCTGTATCTCGACTTCATCAACCTGTTCCTGATGTTGCTGCGCATCTTCGGCAACCGCCGCTAAATCCGTCGTCTTTCAAGCCTTAGGGTATCTGGCGATCAAAAAGCTCTGCATGTGATATGCAGAGCTTTTTTTATGCGATTATGCGATGCTTAAGCTTTCGTGAAGCAAAAGGATTTTGCATGACGCCTGATACTTCCCGCTGTATCTTTACCGAAGGCAGTGCGGTCCTACAGGAAGGTTACCTCGACCGCTCCGTCAAACGACGCGCTGCTGCAGCAGGTGCTGAACAGCTACCGGGCGGCCTAACGATGAACTCTTTGCGTAAAAGGAACTTACGATGACCGAAGCGGCTCGCGTCGGCGATACCATCGGGCATTCCCATGCCCTGGCCGGCATGATTGCCGGCACCCTTGTCGGCGGCCTGATCGCCGCCGCAGGCGCGGTGGCTGCGGGGGCGCTGTTCGTCGCCGGCCTGGCGGCTTCCTGTATCGGCGTCGGCGTGCTGCTCATCGGCGCCAGCCTGGCGGTGGGGTATCTCACCGGGGAGGCGGCCACCGCGGCGCGTGACGGCATTGCCGACGCCGGTGCCGGTAGCCTGACCCCCAAAGGCAATATCGTCACCGGCTCCCCCAACGTCTTCATCAACGGCAAACCCGCCGCGCTCGCCACCAACAGCCAGGTGGCCTGCAGCGACGACGGCCCGAGCATGCAGATGGCGCAGGGCTCCGACAAGGTCAGCATCAACGGCCAGCCCGCCTCGCGCGTGGGGGACAAAACCAACTGCGACGCGCAGGTGATGGAAGGTTCGCCCAACGTGTTTATCGGCGGCGGCACCGTCACCACCTTGCCGATCAAGCCCGAAGTGCCGGATTGGCTGTATAAGGTCTCCGATCTGACGCTGCTGTTCGCCGGCCTGGTGGGCGGCGTGGGCGGCGCCGCCGGCAAGCTGGGGGCGCTCGGCAAACTGTTGGGCAAGCTGCCTGGCATCAACAAACTGGCGCGCATCGCCTGCCGCGCCGGCACGCTGATGACCGCCACCGCCGCGGTCGGCATTATCGCCCGGCCGGTGGATATCGTCAGCGGCCAGAAATTCCTCGACGGCGAAGACGATCTCGATTTCGTGCTGCCTTCGCGCCTGCCGGTCGCCTGGCAGCGCTATTGGCGCAGCGGCAACCCCGGCGACAGCGTACTGGGCCGCGGCTGGAACCTGTTTTGGGAGAGTAGCCTGCAGCCGTATCAGGACGGCCTGGTGTGGCGTGCGCCTTCCGGCGACTTCGTCGCTTTCCCTATGGTGCCGCGCGGCCACAAAACCTACTGCGAAGCCGAAAAATGCTGGCTGATGCACAACGACGACGGCAGCTGGCAGCTGTTTGACGTCGGCGAACAGATTTTCCACTACCCGCCGCTGGCGGGCGACCAGCCGAGCCGGCTSAGCATGATCACCGACGCCATCGGCAACGCCACCTCGCTGTTTTACGACGAYGAGGGGCTGCTGAGCGAACTGGTGGACAGCGCCGGGCAGCGCCTGATGTGCCGCTATGCGCAGGGCCGCCTGCGTGMAGTGGCGCTGCAAACCGCCGACGGTGAACGRACGCTGGCGCGCTACGGTTACGATGAGCAGGGCCAACTGACGACGGTGAGCAACCGCGCCGGTGAGGTGACGCGCCGCTTTGGCTGGCGCGACGGCCTGATGATCAGCCACCAGGACGCCGCCGGGCTGCTGAACGAATACCAATGGCAAGAGATCGACGGTGTGCCGCGCGTGACGGCCTATCGCAACAGCGCCGGAGAATCCCTTGAGTTCGGCTATGACTTCGCCGGCGGGCGCCGCAGCGCGGTGCGCGGCGACGGCAAACGGGCGGAGTGGCGGCTGGATGACGACGACAACGTGGCGCAGTACACCGATTTCGACCAGCGCCGCTACGGCTTTATCTACCAACGCGGCGAACTGTGCAGCGTGCTGCTGCCCGGCGGCGCGCAGCGCCGGAGCGAATGGGATCCTTACGGCCGCCTGCTGTCGGAGACCGACCCGCTCGGCCGCGTGACGCGCTATCAATATTCGCGCAACAGCGGCCGGCTGTTCGCCGTCGCCTACCCGGACGGCAGCAGTGAGGCGCAGCATTGGGACACGCTGGGGCGCCCGACGCGCTATGTCGATGCGCTGGGCAATGCCACGCTGTACCGTTATCCGGATGACGAAGAGAGCCTGCCCGCTAGTATGATCGACGCGCTGGGCGGGGAAGTGAAGCTGGAGTGGGACGCCCGCGGCCAGCTGACGCGCTACACCGACTGTTCCGGCAGCGTGACGGCTTATACCTACGATGCGCTGGGGCAACTGACGACGCAGACCGATGCCGAAGGCCATCAGACGCGCTACCTGTGGGATAACGGCGGCCGCCTGCATACCCTGATCCACCCGGACGGCGGCGAAGAGCGCTTTAACTGGAACGCGCACGGCCAGCTGGCCGAGCATCAGGACGCGTTGGGCAGCCTGACCCGCTGGCAGTACAACGCCCTGGGGCTGCCGGTCAGCATCACCGATCGCATCAACCGCACCCGGCGCTATCACTACAGCCCGCAGGGCTGGCTGACGCGSCTGGAGAACGGCAACGGCGGCGAATACCGCTTCAGCTACGATGCGGTGGGCCGCGTGCTGACCGAAGAGCGCCCGGACGACACCCGCCACGATTATCGCTACGGCGCGGCCGGGCTGCTGGAGGAGCACCGCGAGGTCGGCYTGCCGGGCAGCGCAGGCGAGCTGACTCAGCGCGAACAGCGCTTCCGCTTCGACGAGGCSGGGCAGCTGGTCTGGCGCGGCAACGCCAGCGCKGAATGGCATTACCGTTTCGACGCCATGGGGCGGCTGCGCGAGCTGAACCGCCTGCCGACGGCGAGCGGCGCGGCGCTGGGCATCGAGCCGGACAGCGTGCAGATGCGCTATGACGCCGCCGGGCGGCTGCTCRGCGAACAGGGCGTGAACGGCGAGCTGCAATACCAGTGGGATGCGCTGGCCAACCTGCAGGCGCTGACGCTGCCGCAGGGCGATCGCCTGCAGTGGCTGTATTACGGCTCCGGCCACGCCAGCGCCATCAAATTCAACCAGCAGGTGGTGAGCGAATTCAYCCGCGATCGCCTGCACCGGGAAACCGGCCGCAGCCAGGGCGCGCTGCAGCAGCAGCGGCGTTACGAYGCYCTGGGCCGCCGYAGCTGGCAGAGCAGCGCCTTYGGCCACGAYAAAYTGACCCGGCCGGAAGACGGCGTGCTGTGGCGCGCTTATCGCTACACCGGCCGCGGCGAGCTGGCCGGGGTGAGCGACGCGCTGCGCGGCGAAGTGCACTAYGGTTACGACGCCGAAGGCCGCCTGCTGCAACACCGCGAACCCAATCAGGGYAAACCGGGCGCGCGGCTGGTGTACGATCTGGCGGATAACCTGCTGGGCGARCGCAGCCCGCAGAACGACATCGACGCGCACCTGCCGCTGGCGCCGATCGCCGACAACCGCCTGACGCACTGGCAAAAACTGTTTTACCGTTACGACGCCTGGGGCAACCTGATCAGCCGGCGCAACGGCCTGTACGAGCAGCACTACCGCTACGACGCMGACAACCGGCTGGTGCAGGCGCACGGCCGCGGCCCGCAGGGCGAGTTCGAGGCGCAGTATCATTACGACGCGCTGGGCCGCCGCAGCCGCAAAACGGTGCGCTACAAGGGCAAAACCGAACAGACGACCCGTTTCCTGTGGCAGGGYTACCGGTTGCTGCAGGAGCAGCGCGACGACGGCAGCCGCCGCAGCTGGAGCTACGATCCGGCCAGCCCGTGGAGCCCGCTGGCGGCGCTGGAGCAGGCGGGCGACAGCCGCTCGGCGGATATTTACTGGTATCACACCGATCTGAACAG